>WVXJ01000013.1:34715-44395 GCA_011773575.1 Armatimonadota bacterium
GAACTGCTTGCCCGCAAAGGGAAGAATGTGGAGGCTGTAGAAGCGCAACATCCAGAAACGGCATTCGGTGTCAATACACCGGAAGAATTAAGCCGCGCTGAGGCATTCCTGTTGCGGGAGCAACCGTTGGCATAACTGGCGACAACAGCGGCAGACTCTGATAAAGGGAGTTATCATGAAGCCAGGGAAGTACTCACCACACGGCCGCCAACAAAGGCGCCAACCAGGCCGCCAAGAGAAGGACGAGGGCCCTACAAAGATGGAGAAGATCTTGGGGAATCTCGTCTGGTTGTCTGCTTTGCTCTGCGCGAGCGGGATTTCCTATGTCTGCTGGCTGCTCCTCAGCGGAAAGCTCTCCCCCTCATATTATTCCGATCCTCAGGCCCTTCAACTTCTGGAGAAATCCCTCTCCTCCGCATTGCTGCTATTCGGCTTCGGTACTTGGGCCCTGGCGATCATGGTAATAGCCCGCTGGCCCACATCAGAGGTGCCCGGCTGGGTGTTACTGGCCGCGGGCACAGCGCTCTATGTAGCCATGGCCCCCATGCTGCAGAGGATGTCGCCTGACATTGATTTCTTCGGTTTGAATTCTCCCGCCCGCGGTCTTTTCTCCGTCTTGCGGGCCCATGCCGCAGGCTTACTCTTTGTCGGAGGGCTGCGAGTGGCAGTGGGTATGGTACTGCGCCGCCCCTTGGCAGCGACGCAGGAGACTTCCAGAACTGCGCAACTTCCTTCTGTTGGCGGACAAGAGAGCGTACGCACAATCACCCGTCAGTGCTGGGAATTGGTAGCCTGCCAGAGAGCGCTAAGAGACACCTGTCGCCGCTTCAAGCAGCGAGTCTCCTGTTGGCGGGTAAAGAGCGGCTGCTATTGTGATGCCAACATCGCCGCCGCCTTGATGCAGGCAACCCGGGAGCCCCAGCGGGTCGGCGACGCGCCAACACGGCGAGTTACCTCGCGCGCTAGACAGTCTGCCGCATTCCTTACCAAGCAATCCAACCTAATGCCAAATATGGCGAAAAAAGGGAACTGTATGGCATGCGCGCTCTATCAAGAGCACCAACGCTTCAAGTTTCGCCTTTTCAGTTGGATCATTTTCCCTGTATCATTGGTGATTCTCTGGTTCATCGCAGAGCCTTTGCGCCGGCTCTGGATGCAGATGGATCACACCCTGACTCGATGCTTCGGGAATGTCTCTCTCCTGCCGGGTCCAGGCTCTCCCCAGGGAGGCGCCTTGCCCGCGACCATGGATGTTTCCTGGGTATTTGTCGTGGTGGTTGGTGTCTTGATGATCAGCATACTCCTGAAGGCTGCCGAATATGCCGTGTTCAAGCGAGGGCTGTGAGTCTGATGTCCTGCCCGTCGTTTTGACTCAAGCGCACTCTACCGTTACTTCTCATGCTCGCTCCAAAGCAGGCACTCGACTTGGCGCGCGATCTTGCAAGCTCCCTTCAGGTCACCACTTGACTGTACCTGATATAATGCTGTTTTCGGATCTGAGGTGAAAAATGGCGAAAGACAAACAATCAAAGCAACGCATCATTTTTTCGGGGATGAAACCCACGGGGCGGCTGCATCTGGGCAACCTGGAGGGCGCCCTCCGGAATTGGGTCAGCCTTCAGGACGAGTGGAAGATGTACTGCGGGATAGTTGACCTCCATGCCCTCACTACAGCATATGAATCCCCGGACGAACTGCGGGGCGATATCTTTGATATGGCTGTCAATTGGATGGCGGCGGGCCTTGACCCAGAGAGGACCACCTTCATCATCCAGTCTAAAGTGCCGGCCCATGCAGAACTCCATCTCCTCCTCTCCATGCTCACCCCTATCTCCTGGCTGGAGCGGGTTCCCACCTATAAGGAGGTAAGAGAGGAACTCCATATCACCTCTCCTTCCTATGGATTTCTTGGCTATCCCGTACTGCAGGCCGCGGACATCCTCATTTATCTGGCCAACGCGGTGCCAGTCGGCAAGGACCAGGCACCTCATATTGAATTGACGCGGGAAATCGCCCGCCGTTTCAATCACCTCTATGGCGACCTCTTTCCCGAGCCGGACACCTTGTTGAACGAAGTCCCCGTACTACCCGGCATTGACGGCCGCAAGATGAGCAAATCCTATGGCAATACCATCTACATGTCAGATGAGCCTGAAGAGATCCGGCAAAAAGTGTCGCAAATGTTCACCGACCCCCAGAAGATTCGCCGCGGCGATCCCGGCCGGCCGGACACTTGCCCGGTATTTGCCTATCAAGCGGTATATGGCCCGCAGGATATGGAATGGGCGCGGACCGGCTGTGAGTCAGGGGATTTGGGCTGTGTTGAACACAAGCGCAAACTGGCCGACCAGATGGTGGAGGCGATGGAGCCCATTCGGCAAAAACGGGCGGAACTTCTCCGCCGCCCGGAACAGGTCTGGGAGATACTGGAGTCCGGCTCCAAGAAGGCTATTGAAGTCACCTCGCAAACTCTTGCACTCGTCAGAAAAGCGATGAGTTTGTGAGGTGAACGAACCACAGCGCCTATACTGTCTGACCGAAATGTGGCATTAGATTGAGGGGGATGTCGAACCAACTGAAGCAGATATTACAGCCATGACCGTAGTCGTTTCTCAGCCGACATACGAGATTCCGGAAGGTCGCGTCTTCTTGGGCCATCCGGTAAAACTCCCTGTTTTCGAAGGCCCACTTGACCTTCTCCTCTATCTCATCCGCAGAGAAGAGATTGATATTTACGACATCCCCATCGCGACCATCACAGAGCAGTACCTGGGATACTTGGCGCTCATGGAGACCTACAACATCGAGGTGGCGGGGGATTTTCTCGTGATGGCGGCCACCCTGATGGAAATCAAGTCCCGCTGTCTGCTGCCGAAACCTGAGGTTACTGAAGAAACCGAGGAAGAAGAGGATCCCCGGGCGGAACTCATTGCCAGGCTTCTGGAATACCGCCGCTACAAGGAGGCCGCCACCACACTGGATGACTTGGCGACCGAAAACCGCTTTGTTCTGAGCCGCCCTCCCCTGAACGGAAACGGGAATGGCAATGGGAACGGGGCCTTCGTGCTTGCAGGGGATGTCTCCGCCTTCCGTTTGTGGGCGGCTTTCCAGGAAGTGCTTTCAAGAGCGCCGGAGACCGCGGTCGGGGAGGTTATCAAGCCCCGCTTCACAGTGACCATGAAGATTGCTCAAATCGCGGCCAAACTGCGCCGCGCCACCGAAGGGCTTTCCTTCTTCTCTCTATTCCCGGAGGGAGTCACAAAACTCGAGGTAATCGTCACTTTCCTCGCGCTGCTCGAACTCATCCGCCAGCGGCGTGTCCGCATAACCCAACCAGAGACATTCGGCGATATCCTACTCCTCGCAAGAAATCCTGCATGATCTGCTTCCTACTTCAGCGACGCGTGCTCAAGAATGGTTTCAGATTGGATTGAGCCGACAGCGGACTGACGGCAGGACGCTTTCGGCGATGAGTTTCCTGAATGTCTGGACCGCCTCCACCCTTTCCTCCGGCAGTCCTGCCTTCTCGGCAATATCGAGTGCCGCCAGGTCAGTGGCCACCGGGCTTTGTGAGGCAAAGATGCCCATATCAGGCAAGGCTGGCTGACCTTCACTGGCGCCGATACAGTCACAATCCCCGGTGATATCCAAAGCGAACAGGAAGTGCCAGGCCTTTTCGGGAGCGAAAGTTGAAAGCACCCCGCGGCCGCACTCTGCGGTCCGCAGTATCAACTCACGCCACGCTTCTCCCCAGGCGAGAGTAATCGCATGGCCCGTACAGAAGACTATGCATTCACCACATCCCACACACTTGTCGGCATCAAATAGGATGCGGCCCCTCTTCCTGGTGAAGGCCTCGCCGGCGCAATACTGGAGACAAAGCCCGCAGTTTACACATCTGTCTCTGTGAAAGATCGGCTTACCGCTGGGCTGGTGCATGAGGAGTTTCATCTTCCTTGTGGTACATCCCATGCCCAGTCCCTTGATGGTTCCTCCCCACACGAAATCACAGTGAAATGTCAGGTGGGCGGCATTGATAATTACATCCGCGTCATAGATGGCCTGGGCAACATTAACGGTGGGAATCAACTTGTTGCCCCGAACCTTCACATCCACACCATTATTCTTTATCCCGTCCGCGATGAGAACCGGGCACCCCAGAGTCTCCGGCGTAAAGCCATTTGCCCGTGCCGTCTCCAGATGCTGAAAGAGATCGTGGCGGTGATGTCGGTACAGAGTGGTCGTATCCGTAACAAAGGGACGACCACCGGCATCCTTAACCAGGTCAACCAGTCTCCGCACGAAAGCAGGCCGCAGATAGCGTGTATTTCCGAGTTCGCCGAAGTGTACCTTGATGGCAACCACGTCTCCCTTTTCAATCGAGTCGGCGACTTTGGTGCGGCGAAAAACATCCTTTAGCCCCTGGTATATACCTCCGGCCTTGGCCTGTTCGACCGAGGCGAAATAGACCGCAACCGAGTCTTGGGAACGCTTCTTCTTGGCTGTTGGCATGACCTACCTCTCTTTCCGTTATGCGCCGGATAAGGTCCATGTTTGAATACTATGGGGAAGTGGGCCGTACAGGGATCGAACCTGTGACGCCCGGATTAAAAGTCCGGCGCTCTGCCTCTGAGCTAACGGCCCCGAACTCAAATGATAATCGGCCGGCGGGTTCCCGTCAATGCAACGGTCGAGCTTGAAATAACAAACCCGAGAGACAAGCAATCAGGTTGACGCACTATGACGCGCAGATGCAGCGGGGGTCAAGCAGAGAATATGTGGGAATGGGAGGTGAAGATCTGTTACTTCACCAGGTACTGTAAGCGTCGCCATTCATTGCCGTAAGGGTTGACGAACTATGAATTTCTCCGGTGGAATTATCATAGTTCCAATCGGCAGTCTTGGTGATGGGGTCTTTCGGCAGTGTATTATTGCCTGTTATCAGATATGGGCCGGTATAGGCGCTTCTGTCCACTGACATGCCGCGGCCGTCACTATCTGCACTGATGGAGGCCCCACTTGCGGCCATTACGTCGCTCAATGCTGGAGGCCAGGCGGCGGTATTCGCCTCGAACTGCTCGATTGAATCCCGAAGCTGCTTGAGATTGGCGCGAAGACTGGCCTCCTTGGCTTTGCGGCCCGCACCCATCAGCCTGGGAATGACAATGAGGGAGAGGATACTGATTACCATTATGACAATCAGCACCTCAATGAGGGTGAAGCCTTTTCTCCAGTATCTCCTGCGCCCCTTTGTCAACTCCGTCTCCAGATTGAGCCTGCAAAGATGTGACTACAGGTCTCGTCATTTCTCTGCCGAGATCCCAGAGCAGAAAGGCTACTACTAGTTCTATTCCACAATCATGGTGAGAATCCAAGGGTTGCAGAGCCATCAAGCGACCTCGCAGGCAAATCTGGGCAGCGTCAGGGAACCTCCACCGACGATGGCAAACATATAGGCCCGCATTTGGCTGCCGGACAGTCATTAGTATCACACAAAATTTCTGCTGATGGCGGCAGGCATCCACCTCTTGCTTGCAGAAGACATTGTCAAATCAAAAGGAGGGGACTGCAATGACACAGGAACAAGAGGAACTCATCGGCAGCATCTCCCACTTCTTCGGCAAGATCAGTGTCGGGATTATCGAACTCACCGGCACTTTGCGTGTGGGAGAGAGTGTCCATATAAAGGGCCACACCACGGATTTCGTGCAGGCCATCACCTCGATGCAGATCGAGCACGCTCAAGTCGAAGAGGCGAAGGCGGGGGATTCGGTTGGGATCAAAGTGGACCAGCCTGTTCGCGAGGGAGACACCGTCTATCGCGCAAAGTGAACATTAATTCCTGCAAAATCTCTGTAAAACCTGCACATTGATAGATCTAGGTGACATTCTCCCACGTCTCGGCCTGATAAGATTTGCAGGGCCGAGTTCTACCTGGTCTGCGATGCAGATGTTCTCGTGACCGCCAAAACGGTGTGGGAGCATCTCCTCTTTTTCTCACGCAGCAGCTGCAACGAGGCTCCTCTAGGTTCGGCTCGCCGATACCTGATAATTCTGCATACTCCCTCAAGGGAGACCCTGAATGAGTAAAGCAACTATCGGTTTCATTATCTCCAGCCTGATATATTTGGCGATTTCCACACTTCTCGGTGTATTGATGGCAATAAACTACTCCGAGTACGCGCGGTTGACAGGTACCCATGTGCATATCGGGCTGTTAGGCTTCCTGGGAATGATTGTTTATGGGGTAGGTTATCACATCCTGCCGCGCTTTCGCGGCAGACCTCTTCACAGTGAATCCCTCGCAATGGCACACCTGTGGCTAGGCAACATCACACTTATAGGCATGGCGTTCTACTTCCCATCCATGGCTTACTTCAGTCCGGATTGGAATACGGCGAAGATTCTTTTCGTCATCTTCGGCGCGGGCCACTCAATCTCCATTCTAATGTGTGTTTACAACCTGCTCTTCACCCTGCTGCCTCTGACGCCTGTGGAACTTCCACCGGCTCTGGTACAGGCAAAGGCACGAATAGAAGCTCAGAAGAAGAAGGCAGAGGAATAATCGAATCCTCGAACGGAGACAAGAATGACAACTGCGCAGATAACCAAGGACACGAAGCTGCGAGAAGTCTTGGAGCGCTGGCCGGAGACGGCAGAAGTTCTCGCTCGTTTCTTTGGAGAGGGATGCTTCACCTGTCCGGGTGCGATGATCGAAACCATTGAATTCGCCGCGACAATGCACAGCCTCCCCGTGGAGAAATTGCTGGAGGAGCTCAACGCTGCTATCAAGCAACCGGGGCAATCCGAGTGAGCATGGACTGGGATCCCGAGGCGATACAGGCCCTGGAGCAGGCGCCGCGTTTTGTTCGAGCGTTGGCGCACAGAAGAGTGGAGAAGATAGTCGCTACTGAGGGGCGCACGCGAGTTACCCTGGCGGATGTCGAGGCTGCTCGCAAAAAGATGGCACCTGCCGCCGGCAAACCGGGTTCCGCCTCTTCCCTGGATGAGAAACAGATAAGAGAACTCGAGAAACGCGTCGAGGAACTGCAAAATCAGCCGGCCCTGCAAACCCGATACTACTCCATCAGGGTGTGTGGAGCGGCAGCGGGCTGTCCGCGGGCCAGAGTGGATATTGCTTCTCTTGTGGAAAGCCTGCAACAGATTCTGGACCGCTCCGGCTTGGGCCGACATCTGGAAGAGCGTATTCGCGGCCCTATCCTCACTCACAGCAAGTTTCGCCTCGCTCTGAGTGGCTGCCCTAATGCCTGTTCCCAGCCTCAGATTGTAGATTTTGGTGTAGTCGGCCGCGCTCGGACCGAACGCGGGCAGGGTGAATGCACCGGATGCGAGGTGTGTGTGCGAACTTGCTCAGAGAGGTGCATAAGGCTAATCGGTGGAGAGCCACAGATTGACTGCGAAGTGTGCATAAACTGCGGAGATTGCGCGGAGGTATGTCCGGCAAGTGCATTGACCATAACCGAGACCGGCTATTCAGTGCTGGTGGGAGGCCGCCTGGGAAGACACCCCCGTCTGGCGAAAACCCTGTTGGAGTTCGTTTCCGCAGAAGGAGTAGAACAGGCCCTGGCAGCCAGCCTGGATTTCTATATGAGCCAAGCCGAGGGGCCTGAAAAATTCTCGGCGCTAATCGAACGAAAAGGATTGGACTCTATCCGGAGCAAGCGATGAGACTCACTGGCTGCTGACCCGGTGACGCAATAGTCGCGGGAATACCCTCATTATCCCGGACTACGGAGACCCCCCTTCATCGTCATCTGTCTCTGCCACGGTTGACGAACTGCGCTTCCCGACCTTCTTCTTGGCCGCCTGCCAACGCAGGTAGAGTAAAGTGGCACCCACACCCAGGGCGAATCCGGTGAAGAGCCTTCCACACCCATCTGTTGATTCACCGCTTTCAGGAGACATTGCCTCTTCCGGCAGATCCCTCATCTGAAAGCTCTCACTTGTACGCTTCTTCTCAGCCGCCTCCTTGAATGCGGGGACAAGAATGGACACCAGGATGCCCCCGATCGCCAGTAAGACCATGAGTTCAACCAGGGTCAATTGCTTCTTTTTACGCCGCCGTCGCTTAGGCATGGTCAATCCAGTTATGAGTTATGTCCGATTGAGAGACGATGGTGCAGTAACGCGACCCACATTCTAAGCCTTATCGCCGCCAGAGGCACCCAACGAAATCCCAGAGGCCAATCGGGAGCATAGTGCTTACGATAGAAGTGCGCCATACTGCGATGAAACTCCTTCACCATCTCCAGAGGACGCTGGTCACTTGAACGCCCGATTAGATGAGTGACCGTGGCAGTCGGCAGGTAGTGAATCCCCCAGCCGAGTTTGCGAGCCCGGAAGCACCAGTCAACATCTTCGCAGTACATGAAAAACCTCTCATCCAGCAGCCCCACCTGATCCAGCGCCTCACGCCGTATGCAGATCGCCGCGCCGGAAATCCAATCAACCTCACGAGCAGCGGAGTGATCCCACTCAGTCATGAGGTATTCGCGGCTGAAGCGGTTGCGCGGAAACAGCCTCCCCAGAGGGGTATTGCGAAAAAGCCCGGTTGCGAAAGTGGGGAAACGGCGGCAGGAATACTGAAGCGAGCCGTCAGCGTTCAAAAGTCTGGGACCGACAGCGGCCGCCTTAGGATTGGACTCCAGGAATGCGGTTAGCCGCTCCAATGCATGGGGATGGACAATACAGTCGGGATTGAGCAATAACAGATACTCGCCGCGCGCCGCCTCGATCGCCTGATTATAGGCGCGGGAAAAGCCACTGTTCTCCTGATTCTCCAGCAAGGTGACGGCGGGAAATCGGCTTCGGACAAAGGCCGCGCTGCCATCGGATGAAGCATTATCAACGACGACTACCTCGCGGTCATCCGCTCCCCCGCAATTCAGCGATTCTATCGCCTTGACAAGGTCCTCACGGGTATTCCAGTTTACTATACAAATACTTAAGAGCGGCATTGACATGTGGCGAAGAGTTCACTGCTCCATTTACTCTACCGCTTCAATCTTTGCGCCCAATCGGCACATATCAGCCGCAAAGTTGGGGTAAGAAGTAGAGATGCATTCCGCGCCCTCTATTTCAACCTCACCGCCTACCAGGGCCGCCACAGCCGCGGCCATAGCAACACGGTGATCTCCGCGGCTGTCTATCCTGGCGCGTTTGAGGGTCTTTCCTCCCTGGATAATCAGCCCGTCAGGCAGTTCTTCCACATCAGCACCCAGTTCCCTCAGAACCTCCGCCATCGTGGAAAGCCTGTCGGATTCCTTTACACGTAGTTCCTGGGCCCCGCGAATCTCCGTCCGTCCCTCAGCACAGGCCGCCGCCACACACAAGATGGGAATCTCGTCAATAAGACGCGGAATCAATTCTCCGCCTACCTTGACACCCCGCAATCCTCCCCCGCCGCGGACTCGCACTCGGCCCATTGGCTCCCCTCGTGCTTCTACCTCTGGCTCAGAGTAGGCTGCCTCGGCATCTGCGCCCATCTCTCTGAGCACATCCAACAACCCGGTACGCGTGGGATTCAAGCCCACTTCTTCAATATCAATCTCTGACCCGCTTACCAGGGCCGCCCCAACCATAAAAAAAGCAGCTGCAGAAAAATCTCCCGGCACACACACGCTTCTTGCCTGCAGAGCTTGCCCGCCGTTTATGGCGGC
>WVXJ01000013.1:44412-48550 GCA_011773575.1 Armatimonadota bacterium
GCCCGGCTCTTTCACACGGGTTTGCCCCTTTGCTCGCAAGCCGGCCAGCAAGATGGCGGATTTCACCTGCGCGCTGGCCATAGGCATCTCGTATTCAATTGCAGCCAGATTCCCTCCACGCATACTTATCGGAGGCAGACAGCGCTCACCCTGCCCATTTATTTCGGCGCCCATCTGGCGCAAGGGAACGGCCACTCGATCCATAGGCCGTTTGCGGAGAGAAGCATCACCGGTGAAGCTCGCCTGAAAAGGATAACCGGCTGCAATTCCCATAAGCAGCCGGAGTGTTGTTCCGGAGTTGCCGGCATCCATGACTTGTTTCGCTGCGACTAGACCTGCCTCTCCTCGACCGTTAACGATTACCTCAGAGGCTGAATGACTGATAGACACACCCATCTCTGTCAGACACTCGGCGGTGCGAGACACATCTTCCGCATCGAGCAAGCCACTGATATGTGTCTCTCCTTCAGCCAATGCCCCCAGCATGAGCGCCCGATGGGAGATGGATTTGTCTCCAGGAGGGCGAATTCCACCTCTCAGCGGCCCATCGTAACTAGTCCGCAGTATCACCGGCCTGCCTCACACCTGTATCTTTCTCTTGTAGCCCCAGTTGCAGGCGATCCCGGCCACGATTCCGATAACTGCACCGCAGAAGGCGCTTGTATATCCGAATCCCGGCTGAGAAAGCATCACATAGCCAAGTATCACTCCGATGATGAAGCCCACAAAAGGGCCCAGATGTGTGAGACAGAGCAAGCCGCCAACGAGCACGCCTATGATGACCCCGAATAGTGCTCCCGAGATCAGCGTAGTGAGAATTCCCTCACCGGAGAGACGCAGGTAGCCAGCATAGAGACGTGTAGGGGTCTCTTCTGTAATCAGGTGTGTCACCAGCAAGAATATGATTCCCAGCACGGTCGAGGCACCCACGGTAACCGCCAACCGGACGCTATTGGAGACTGTTGACTCCGGCTCAATAGGCGGCGCAGTGACTTTCGGCAAAGGCTCCTCATCCGGCACATAGGCCGCATCGTCTCCGGCAGTCTCCTCGGCAGGTGCCATGGGCGTCACCTCTACCTCGGATTGCGGTGCAACTTCTCCTTGGGTCTCCACATCACCTTCGGGCTGTGGCCCACCTGCTATCATGGGCTGCTTGCACCATTCACATACTTGCGTGTTCTCACTGTCCATTCCGCAGCGTTTGCAGTACATTGCTTCTCTACTCCTCCAGTTGGATTCTTTGCTCTCGGACCTTTACCAACATCTCCTCCAAGGCTTGACCTTCTCGTCGGGAAAGCCAGGCTTCAATTCGCTCCAATTTCTGACGAAATGCGGCCAATGCATCACCGATAGGAATCGCATTTGACAGACACACATCCCTCCATAACTCCGCGCCGCCAGCCGCCAGCCGCGTCATGTCCTGAAAACCCGTTGCCGCCACCTGCCAGGTCTCCGGGTATTCTTGCGCCATTTCTCCGGCTGCCTCCATCAATGCCGCGGCTAACAAGTGCGGCAGATGACTCACTACTGAAACGATCTCATCATGTCGCTCTGGAGAAAGAATAAGCACATTCGCCCCCAGCGCCCGGGCAAGGAACTCTGCTCTTGAGACAGTCTCCGCCGAAGTCTGATCGCCGGGAGTCAGAACCCAGGTGGCTTTGTCAAAAAGATCTCCTCGCGCATGTTCGGGACCTGAAGACTCTCCCCCTGCCATCGGATGACCGCCAATGAATTCTACCTCATTCGGCAGACTTCGCCGCGCCGCCTCTACGACCTCCACCTTGGTCGAACACACATCAGTCACCAACGGTTTCTCGCCTTTGCTTCCGCCCAGAACAGAGCATAGTGCACCCGTCTGTTCCATCAACTTGATCGTCGCCATCGCCGGAGCGGCGAATACCACCAGATCCGCGCCCTCCAAGGCCTCCTCCAGATCCGTCGTACCGACATCTATCGCACCGATGCCCTTGGCCGCCTCAAGCGTGGAAGTTCGTCGGGCCAATCCCACTATCTGTTGAGCCATGCCCCGCCCTTTCAGTGCCAATCCAATGGACGCCCCGATAAGGCCGGGTCCTAGAATCGTCGCTTTTTGATAGGTGTGGGCTGGCATCGTGTTTACGTCTGCCTCTCAAGGAAATCCAATAGTTTCGCCGCCATGTCCGCGTCCAACTCTTTCAGTATCTTATACTCATCCAGCGCGCGGCTGTGCTTACCGCTCATAGAGTAGGCCACCCCCAGGTTGCCGTGGGCCTCTGCGTAGTCCGGCTTGATGCGGATAGCCCGCTTGAAGGCTTCAATCGCTTCCTGATAGCGGCCCAGATCAGCGTACACCACCCCCAGGCCGTAGTGGGCATCTGCGTAGTCCGGCTTGGTATGAATGGCCTTCGTGTAGGCCTCAATCGCTTCCTGATAGCCGCCCAGATTATGATACGCTGCCCCCAGGTTACAGTGGGCAATCGAGTCGTCAGGCTTGAAGCGGATAGCCTTCTTGTAGGTCTCCACCGCTTCCTGATAACGGCCCAGTTCAGCGTAGGTCACCCCCAGGTTGACGTGGGCCTCCGCGTAGTCCGGGTTGATGCGGATAGCCTGCTTGTAGGCCTCAATCGATTCCTCATAGCGGCCCAGATAGAAGTAGGCCAGCCCCAGGTCATAGTGCGCGACGGCGTAGTCCGGCTTGATACGGATAGCCTGCTTGGATGCCTCAATCGATTCCTCATAGCGGCCCAGTTTCCCATAGGCCAGTCCCAGGTCGTTGTGGGCATCGGCGTAGTCCGGCTTGATGTGAATAGCCTGTTTGTAGGCCTCAACCGCTTCCTGATGGCGGCCCAGATAAAGGTAGGCCAGACCCAGGCCGTAGTGGGCCTCCGCGAAGTCCGGCTCAATGCGGAGAGCCTGCTCGAAGGCCTCAATCGCCTCCTGATGGCGGCCCAGTTCATAATAGGCCAACCCCAGGTTGTTGTACGCCCTTTCGTTGTCCGGCTTTATGCGGATGGCCTGCTTGTAGGCCTCAATCGCTTCCTGATAGCGGCCCAGACCACTGAGACAACCACCCATTGAGTAGTGTACGCACGGGTAATCCTTGCGCTTGTCCGCGACTTGCCGGAACAAAACCAGCGCGGCCTCGAACTTCTCTTTCGCCTCCTGCGTCTCTCCGTCTTCCGGAAAGATTAGCACTCCTGCCAAAAAGAGCGCTTCCGCGCTGCCCGCGTACTCTATGCGGCTGGCCTGGGCCAGGGGTGTCACTTCAGCCGCAACCTCCAGTCTCGGCTTGATGTCATTAATAGCACTGGCGAAACTCAGGCGCTCGTCCTCGACCAGCAGAGAGGAGCTGATTCCCACCACCTCGCCTTTCACGTTCAGCAGCGGCCCCCCGCTGCATTCTTCTGATACGGGGGCCGTGATTTTGAAAAATTCGCATCCTTCAAGCAGGCTGCGCACCGCGCTCACAATCCCATCCGATATAGACTGCTCCAGTCCTTGGGGAGCGCCCACAACCAGCACCGGGTCCCCCTCTTCCATCTCATCCGAGTCACCCAAGGGCGCGATGGGGAGGGCCTTACCAGCTATCTTCAGGACCGCGAAATCCGTGCCCGCATCCCATCCCAGCAGCCCTTCCACCGGATAGGATACACCGGACGCGGTCTTCACCTGCGCCTGCGACTTCCCCGCCACCACATGCCAGGCGGTAAGGATTACTCCATCCGCTTTGACTATCACACCGCTGCCCAGAGATTCCTGCTCGCCATCTTCATTGGTGGCGACCACGGTCACAACAGCCGGCCCCACTCGCGCCAGCACTTCCGCCTTGTCCAGGGAAGGGGTAGTTCCTGGTGCCGATGGCGGCACTCGCGAACAGCCAAGTGCCAGGGCCGGCAGTAAGCAGATTATCACTGTTCGCAGCATCTGCTTCTTCAGCGCCTGCCAGGTCTCCACTTTGCGGGCCGTCTCATTCAGCATTTTCAGTATCACAGATCGTCCTCTAGATGGTTCGCTTCAGGGCCGGCGCCAGATCTTTCAGTTCCGCCATGAGATCCACAAATACTTCCGGCCGCAGTGATTGGTAACCATCCTTCAAGGCCTGCTCAGGATGTGGATGTACTTCCACCATGATTCCATCGGCCCCGGCCGCCACTCCCGC
>WVXJ01000080.1 GCA_011773575.1 Armatimonadota bacterium
AGATTTGTGGAGAGGTGACCCTGGGACAATGACCTTTTTCGACAGTCTCAGATGAAATACGCAGATTCGTACTTGTACCGATCATGCAATATTTCAAACGCAAATCCAAACCAGAGGGTCTATTCCTCACACCTTCCACGCCCACACAATAGAGGGTTCCTTCACTCAAAGAAAAAGCCCAAACCCCAATCTTAAAAAGTGACAACCTGGGGTAATTCGGTTTTGCTAGAATTATAATAATTGGAGATTTACTCAGAACTCAAAAACGGCAGCTTTTTTGCCCTCGTTAGAAGAGCAACATATCCCCTTCTGTCCCACCTATGTCCCACCCAGGAGACGAGGCCACTGTTTTTGTAATGCGCCCAGAGTCTAAATAGCGGAATAAAGGTGAGACGGGTGGCGGAGGAAAGCTGTGACACCTAGTTCATAGATAGACGACCTACCTATTGATTGTCAAGTACCTCCTTTCTTTAGCTCTAAAGTTGTTGTTGGTTTGAAAGCTGGTTTTTTGGTGGCCGGCCCTTGGAACGTTTTTTGGCTTGGCGTAAGCGATAGCTTTCGCCATTGGCTTGCAGGATATGGCACCTATGGGTGAGCCGATCCAGGAGGGCGCCAGTGAGCCGCTCTGAGCCAAAGATCTCGGTCCATTCCTCGAAGGCTAAGTTTGTGGTCACCATGAGGCTGTGATGCTCATAGGCCCGGCTTATGACCTCGAAGAGCAACTCGGCCCCGGCCTTGGAGAAGGGGACATATCCCAGTTCATCGATCAGCAGCAGATGGAGTCTCTGGAGCTGTTTGTGCAGTCTCTGAAGTCTTTTTTCCTCACGGCACTCCAGGAGCTGAGTGACAAGGTCTGTGGCTGTGTGGAAGCGAACTCTTCTGCCCTGGGCGCAGGCTGAGAACGCCAGGGCACATGCAAGATGGGTTTTACCGGTTCCGGGGTTTCCGATGAGCAACACGTTTTCTCTATAGTCGAGATACTCCCCCCTGAGAAGCTGCCGAACCAATGCTTCATTAATCGAGGGCTGGGCGCTGAACTCATAGGTATCGATGGTTTTGATCACGGGGAAATTGGCATCTTTGATACGTCTTTCGGCAGCGTGTTTCTCCCGGTCGAGTAACTCCCTCTCAGCCAGTCGCAAAAGATAGATAGGAAAATCGGATCGATCTTTCCGGCAGACAGCGGCAAGGGCTGCATATTCTCGGAGCATGGTGGGTAGCTTAAGTTTCTTCAGGGAGTATTCCAAAAGGACGGTGGATTTGTCTTTCTCTGTCATTGCACACCTCCTTCGGGCAGAAGCGTACTGTAGAGGGATAGATCTGGTTTTGTCACTTTGACCAGACGGAGGTGCTGGCGGCCATCAAGAAAAAAGGCCGTGTTTTCCCATGAGAATCGTGGCAGGAGAAACTGCAAAACTGCATCCCGGCTGTGAGCCCGAATCCGAAGCGCTTTTTCCACCGCCCCCCGAACCCTCCCCATAGAGTAATCTTCCAGCAGCCGAAGTACCCTGATGAACTCTCGTGTGCCCTCGCCCTTTGTCTTTTCCTCGGTAAGAAGGCGGCGGCGTAACGTATCAAAGCACTCGGGCAGGTTGAGCTTTGCCAAGGGCCGGGCATGATCCAGGGCGCCGGGTTTGCGCTCCAGAAGCGGCAGATAATGCCGGTAATCGAAAAAAACCCCTTGCTTAGCCCAGGATCTTCTGTGCTCGGCCACGACCTTGTCTCTGTGACATAGGCCAACCCGCTCCACGTAGCCTTTGATCAGGATCTCATGATGGGCGTAACAGACCGGTACGGAATAGTCATTGTCATCGAAACGGACCAGGGATAAGGAATTCGCCCTGGTGGGTTGTTTTCTGCACGCATCAAAGGCAACGGCAGGTTGTGGTAAAAACGCAGCCCCATCCTCCTTGAGCATCTCAGCTTTCGTCCCCCTCTTTCCCCGAAGACGTCGCTTCAGGTCCTGCCGGCACATCTCAGCCAGTTTGCTATTCAGCTGCTCAAGATCACGAACCTGGGGCACGGGTACAAAGAAGTTTAACCGGGCGAATTTGACGACCCCTTCGACCACACCCTTCTCGTTGGCACGGCGCACCCGGCAAAAGTGCTCCCTGAACAGATAGTGACTCTGCAGCTTCAAAAAGCCATCGGTCAACTTCCGCTCACGAGGACCCATGATCTTGGAGACCAAAATCCTGCTGTTATCATAGCTAATCCGGTTGGGAACTCCACCAAAGAACTCAAAGGCACGTACATGCCCCTCCCAGTAGCTTTCCGTGCACTCCCGCTCAAAGGCCATCACAAAAAAGACATCTGAGTAAGGCAGTACCATGACAAAAAAACCCACCCTCCTCAACACCCCACAAACCTTCGCCAGTGCATAACCAAAATCGACCTGCGCCTCACCTGGCTGATGAATCAGCGGCATGAACACCTCTTGCTTCACCCGCCTCAGCTCCCTTACCGCCTCCCTCACCTGGGTGTATTTACCCTCGTAGCCCATCTGCCGGATCCGTTCGTAGATCCGCCTGGCTGTGTGGCGCTGCTTCTTCGGTAAGGCTTTGTCATCCTCAATGATTTGAGCGATCCGCTCAAGGTAAGGGCCGATCTTCGGCCTGGGGCGAGGTTGCTTGAGCCGATAGCCAGGCGGCTCGGAATGCTCCAATATCTTCTTTAACGTCTCCCAGTGAATCCCTTCACGTCGCAGTATCTCTCGCTTACTCCTCTCTCCTCTCAATACCTCAAGTCGTATCTTCGCCCACCACTCCATATCTGTGTACACCCTTTCCCCTCCTCCAGATCTGATATCTGCACGATCTCGGAGGAAGCTAGTCTAGGGTGCCACACTTTTCAACCGACCTTCATACCGCCTCACTTTTCGACCGCCGTTTATA
>WVXJ01000035.1:0-983 GCA_011773575.1 Armatimonadota bacterium
CCGCTCAGTTCGTAGAGGGCTTGGCCGGCTTTGCTGAGGAGTCCGTCCACGGCCTCTTTGTCAGAGGTGAGCTTACCCCTTGCTTCGTCTATGCTGGCTCTTGCGTCACGGGCGGCGGTCTGTTTTGCCGGCGGGGCCACCGCCAGCATGATGTCTATCAATTCGGAGGCGGCTTTCAGTTTCTGGTCCGCGCCGCGGATATCGTTTACCTCCGCCAGGCCCCGTCCGTCCTGTATTCTCTGCCACGCCATTTCCGCGGCCATGGTGGTGGCCTGGACACTGCGGGCGTCGGCGGCTTCCACCGCTTTCTTGGCGTTGGACATCTTTGCGTTGCCTATGAGGATCATAAGCAGTCCCACAACCCAGAGGATCAACAGCAGGAGGTAACCGATTTGTTTCAGAGTGAGTCGAGAACCGGACTTCTTTTCAGCGCTTGTCTCTTGCATGAGAATTCACCCACCTTTCTGTGGTTTTCGCGCTCTGCGCGGCAAAACACCTTCCGCCTAGAGAAGTTTCGTATCATTGATTATAAGGCTGAAGTGGCAATCCAAGGCTTCCGCGGCGCGGCGGGACATTATCATGCGGCTCATGAAGAGTTCGAAATACTGCATGATGGAGCCGATGGTGGTGTCGATTTCCAGAGAGAGGGTTATCTTGCGTTCTCTGGGGTCGGCGGCGAGTGTCGAGTTCTTCGCCGCGTAGTTGATCTGGTCGTGTTCATCAAAGCGGGCGGGATGGATGTCACGCACGCGGGAACGCGCCACATCCGACTTGTCGGCGATAATCACGGCGGCGGCCACGGTTCCGAAAGGCTCCCCATATTCTTCTTCATGGTTGCCGACGGCGGCGAGTATCTCCACCAGTTCCTCCGGCGGCATCTTCATGTCCGACAGCACTTGATAGGCGATCATGGCCGCGGCTTGAGCATGGTCGTAGCGGGTGACGCAGTTGCCGATATCATGCAGATAGCCGGCGATGGCGGC
>WVXJ01000035.1:1140-1274 GCA_011773575.1 Armatimonadota bacterium
TCTTCTCTGTTTTCGAAGTCACGACAGAACTCCTCGAACCTGTTTTGCGCCAGGGCGGCGCGGATATCTTTCATCAGACTTTGATACACATATAGATTATGATAGCAGATGAGAGTGGCGGCGAGGATCTCCTT
>WVXJ01000035.1:1368-1895 GCA_011773575.1 Armatimonadota bacterium
TCCACCCCCAGCCTCACCGCGCGCAGTATGTCGGCGGGCAGCCCGACGCCCATCAGATAATGAGGAGATGTCCGCGGGAGCAGCCCGAGCGTATGTTCCGCGAGGGAGAAAGTCAGTGCCTTGGGCTCACCCACGGAAAGGCCGCCGACGGCATAGCCATCGAAACCTATCTCCACAATCCGCCGGGCGCTGTGTTCTCTCAGGTCCTCCCAGAAACCTCCCTGTACGATGCCGAAAAGGGCTCTTCTGCCCAATTTCTCATGCCTGGCCTTACCTCTCTTCGCCCAGCGGTCTGAGCGGGCAGTGGCGGCCTCCGCCTCGCCGCGAGTGGCCTTAAAGGCGACGGGCTCATCAAAGGACATGATGATCTCTGCATCCAGGGTGTGCTGAATTTCGACGGCCGCCTCCGGGGTGAGGAAATGTTCCCCGCCGTCCACCGGAGAGCGGAAGGTGGCTCCCTCTTCGCTGACTTCACGAAGCGCGGCCAGACTGAAGACCTGATAGCCGCCGCTGTCGGTGAGCAGGGG
>WVXJ01000035.1:1991-4076 GCA_011773575.1 Armatimonadota bacterium
AGCCTCGCCCGGCCGTCACTCTCTTTGAGGACCTCGAAGTTGAAATAGCCTGGCAAGTGACCTCTCCTGTCAGTGGTCGCTGTGCAATTCCGGCATCATAGAGATTTCCGTGCCTTCCGGTAGGGCCAGCCCCGCGCGCTCCAGGCTGGTCTTGAGTCTTGCGGGAAGTTTCTCCAGAGTGACTGCCAGGCGGGAGGGATGGAGCGTCAACTTGAACAGCAGAACATTGGCATATGAAGAGAGAGATTTTGTGCCGACGAGAGTGGAGGTGAGAGCGAAGGTCCCATATTCGTCATTGAAATCTTCCAGCATCACCTCGACGGCCTTGCCGACAATATCGGTTCGCGCCTCTTCGGCGGGGATGTGAAGCATATAAGTGGAGCCCTCTTCGGGGAAAGCATTTACGCTTGTGATTGCGCCGTTGGGGAAGTAATATGTCTGGCCCCGGTTATCCTTCAGTTTGGTCATTCGCAGCCCCACCGACTCCACCTTTCCCACGACTCCGTTTATCTCCACCATTTCCCCTACATCATACTGACCTTCGAGAAGGATGAAGAAACCACTGACCACATCTCTTACCAGGGTCTGAGCGCCGAAGCCCACAGCCAGCCCCGCGATGCCTGCGCCGGCGAGCACCGGCATGGGACTGATTCCCAACTGCGTAAGAATCATCAATGCGGCGGTGAAGAAAACAGTGTATTTCGCCAGACTGCCGGCTGTTTTCACAAGAGTGACCGCGCGCGGTCCGACTCCGGGAAGGGCTTGTTCTCGCATCCTGTCGGCCAACTTCCTGAGAGCGCGCCGAATGAGCCAGTCGATGAGCAGCGCCAATAGGATGATGAGGGCAACTCGCGGGCCCTTTTCCAGGATCGCCATCAATATCTGCTTGAATGTCATTCTCTCCTCCACGATGTTGGGGCTTCTGCAGACGTGTCTTTACGCGTTATTCAATCTGGTCCCATTTGATACTTTTCATCACACTGCTCGCCACCGCCCATCCGATGACGGCTCCATAGATTAGTCCCATCACCATCGCCAGAACGGTGAAGCCGGCCCCGAATCCCGCGCCGGACACTCCGAATGCCTTGAGCAGGGCCATGGTAACCGCGCCGACTGCAATTCCCGCGGGGGTGGAGCGAGCCAGCACTGCGGCCAGACCGATGAGGCCGCCGATAATTGCGCCCGCGATGGCCGCGCCGATGAGTGCAACGAGCAGACCCGTATGTCTGGATTCCGAACCGCCGAAGAGCACGCGATCCACGATGATGACGAAGATCAGAGCAATGGCGCCATAGATGGCACCGGCGAGCGCGCCGCTGGCTCCGAGTTCCGCTTTCGTCACACGCCGTCTGGGTTGAGGGGCTGCGGGCTTCACCGGCGCGGAGGGTTGAACCTCCCCTCCCTCAGCCGCCGGCTGTGTCGCCCTGCCTCCGCAGCGAGGACATTCCGTCTCGAACTCCTGAAGCACATAACCACACCCTGAGCACTTGGCCATTGCCCTTCCCTCCATCTTACNNGAGCACATTCATAAGTTCACCGGGAGCGACTTTCTTCCTTCCGAAGGGGAAAAACGAGCATAATTGCCGGCAGGGAGTGAAACCTTCCAAGTTGAAACTCCGTCAACATGACTGAGACGAGGGCGGCGATGGATGCGGATCTTGAGGTGGTTGACCGCTGTTTGGCGGGAGACAAGCAAGCCTTTGCCGAGTTGATTGAAAGGCATAAGAACGTGGTTTACAGCCTGGCCCATCACATGGTGAGAGATGCATCTGAAGCGGAAGATGTCGCCCAGGAGGCCTTTGTTAAAGCCTATATGTCTCTCGCCAATTTTAGGCGGGAGTGCAGTTTCCGCAATTGGCTGTGCCGCATTACCACCCGCCTCTGTATTGACCATCTCCGGGCACAGAAACCGGAGCGGCAATGGGTACTGAAAGGAGAAACACCTCAATATGCGGCGGCGGCCGAGCCCGAGCCCGCGGAGGTGCTGGCGACGCGGGAGGAGTTGGCGCTGGCTCTGAACAAGATCCCCGCTCATTTGCGCGCCGCGGTTGTATTGAGGCACTTGGAGGAATTGTCTTATCAGGA
>WVXJ01000048.1 GCA_011773575.1 Armatimonadota bacterium
CCGGGCGAAGTGTTTGCAGGCCGGGCAATTCCTCCGGCACCACGCCGTAAGACTGAATCGGCGCATCGAAGCACAGGGCCCACTGCTCGGAGGGTTTCAATACCAAGTCAAATTGCATGACGCCATAGACCCATCCCGCTTTGTCCTCGGCGGTTGGAGCACACTGAATCTGCCCGGCGCGCGCCGATTCCGAAGGATCGCCGACTCCACAGCCAATCTTGTTCGGTACCTGGTCAACGCCGAGGAGAGGAATGTTTCTTTTGGGAAGCCAAAAACTCTTCTTGTCTTCACCGACTCTGAGATCGGTGACAGGTCCGCCGGCCGGGCCCAATGAGCGCAGGACAAGGAACAAGCTGATTTCTTTTTCCTTCTCACCGTTATTGACCAGGTCTATTTTCCCGCAGACAGCTTCTGACAATGTTTCCGAAGTGCCGTCCTGGAACAGACTGTGGTGAACGGATATGGGGCTAATATCTACATCACAATGAATGACAGGAAGAAAACCTTGTTCAAAAGACCATTTCAGTTCTTCGATATCGGCGAGGTCGGGGGAGAAGAACTTGTTGTCCTGCGGGAACCTGACCCACCAGGTGATGCCGAAAGTTGCCATCCCCGGAGAAAAAGAATTGCCCGGCTCCACAGTAGTTTTTGCCCCTTCGGGCCCGCCCGGCTCACCCAGAAAAACCCTTGTATCTGAACGGGGCGGAATCCACTGCGGATTCTCACGCAATTTCTGAAGCGTCTCGTACGAGGCCATTCTTTCCTCCCGGAATGTAAAGTAACAAATTCCCGGCCGGGAAAGCAATGTGAGCGTATTGTTTCGAAAGTCGAAGCCAAATGTTTAACCGCAGATGCCTTGTCCTGAGCCTGGTCGAAGGGAACGCAGATTAGCGCGGATGTGCATTACCTTGGTAGCCGCACCTTTCAAGGTGCGCTGGGTCTTCTCCCCTGCAGGAGCAAGACTCCTGCATATGAAAGCGGCAGTAAACTGCCGCACTCCAAAAGGGTTTGTTCTCCGTCCAGCGGCCTGCTTCTTGTTCGTTGGGCAGGAGTTCACCTCCTGCCCTTGCTTGCAGAGACATTGCCTCCCCGCCGATGGGGAAGGAAACAAGGATTTACCTGCCGAAACGAGAGCAGGAAAGGAGGGAGCAACAGATGACAGAGTGGATAGTAATAGGTATTTTGGTGGTATCGGCTGTAGCGGGCATCTGGGCAGTGATAGTCACGCGCTCGGCTAAAGAACAATCTGTGAAGCCGGTACTCCATCCGGTCGTGGGGAGGCTCATATGGGTCGGGGACGTGGGCGAGGAGAGGGCCGGCCACTACCTCCTACTTGAAAATGTGGGAAAAGGCACGGGAGTTCTCACTAGAGCAATCAGCCATTTTGGAACTGAATATGCTGAAAAGCCGTTACGGGATAAAGTCGAAGTTGGAGAGAAGTTTCGAGTTGGTATACCACTGAAGAAGGCACTTCACGACATCATGACTGAGAAGGCCACTAGCGAAACGAAGGTACGAATCAAAGTGGAATATGCCGACGTTTTTGGTAGGAAGCAAAAGCCGTTCGAAGGAGAATATAGCCCCGAAGATACGATCACCACAGAGGAGTTGGACAGGCTATTGTCGCAGGAGCGACCTATTCCTTAGTGAACCATCTGTTTCTTTGGGCCTAACGGTTAAGCCGCCAGCACATCATTGCGACCCCCTTTGGCACGTTTGGTCCCATCCTCTGATCATCTGGAAGGTGAAATAGCTCAGGATTCTCCTGAGCGTAACAGGTTCATCACATCTGTGTCCAATATGACAATGCGAACGGGATTCCTTGACTACGGCATTTTCGACGGTTGCTCTCCATCGAGCCAGCAGGTAAGCATCCGCAGAAATTCATCCCCTGGGAAATCCTCGTTGATCGTGGGACGCAAGAAAGGAGAATTGTCATAACCGGGTATGACCCTTGGTGTTAGGTTGACAGTTGGGTGCTGCCTCAGAAATTCTCTTACCTGGATTTCGCTAGCCGGATGGAGTCCAAGGTCAAGGAAGCTCTGGATATACGAGAGGACTCGAATATTCTGCTGCCTTCCTCGGAGCCAGAAGTAATGAGCTTGCCCCCAGCTTATCTCTTGAATATGGTCTTCAAGCGCCTCTAGAAGTCGCTCCACGGCTTCAGCAACTTCAGGTCTAAACTTGTTCATATGCCATGACTTCCCTTGCGTCTTCCATGGCTTTGCTGACCTGGGGCGCGTGGTGCTCACAAAAGCTTCGGCGACTTCAGGAGCTGGCAGGACCTGCTGGCTGTTGAGAATCCGCTTGCCGCCAACCTCGATTTGACGGTATTGAACGCCTGTGATGTCAACTCCTTGCCACCGCAACCACTCGAGTGCAAGCGCAATTCGAGCGTCGAACTGCTCTGCGACTATGATTATCCTCTGTGTTTCATTTATTGTCTCTGCATATTCAGATACATCTCTTTTGAACCAAGCTGCCAAGAGTTGGGGGAGGTCCACCTGATCATCCTCTATCTGGACGCCGAGTTCATCTACCCTCTTAATGAGATGCCCGTTTTCTTCCCTGCGGAGAAATTCAGCGGCAATTCGGCCTAGTTCCTCGCTACCAAGATTTGAAATATAGGAAGCGTATTTTATCGCCTGAAAATCAACATCGCTCGGAGTAGCACCCTTCTTTAGCTCGATTACCACTACTGCGCCATTTGAGTCCAGCCCTACGATATCAATAGCATCCCCGCCAATACTTGGAAAATCCAACTGTTCACCAATTATTACGAGATTCTCTCCGACGAAAGAAGGCAGGAATTTTACCCATTTCTCCAACTGAGCCTCGGACTCTTCAAAGTGTGTCACATCTATCTCGGAAAGTGAGTCATTCTCCAACGTAAAGAAGCGTGCTTGTTTCATCTCGCCTCCTGTATTTGCAGTCAGACATAGCCACTCCATACTCACTTCTTTCCCGTAAAGCAGAATACCTCTTCCACCAGGGGGCACTCGCCACTCCTCCGACTTCTCCAACCCTCCTCACCAACAAGCGGCGCTTGGGCTTGGCAGGAACCCGCCCTTGGCTGGAAGAAGGCAGAGATAAACGAACTCTGGGAGGTGTGAGATGAGCCGTGGGGCAATGGGATTGGCGGCAGGGCTGGTGGTGGGGATTATTTTGGGGTTGGTTTTGGCGGCGGCAATTCCGCAGGCGAGCGCGGCACCGAGTGCCGCGGATGAGGGAAGATATCAATTGATGGAGTATACATCGGGGAAACTGTTGCTGCTGCTCGACACAGACACAGGCAGGGTCTGGAAGCACTCAACCATGGCCGGCGGGTTCAAGCCGGTGACTGTGTTTCCCCACGAATGATTTGGGCCGGCGGCGGGTGTTCGGCGGGGTACGGAGACCCCGCCCTACCCTCCTTCGCCCTCCGCCGTCGCACAAGGCTATGGCGGACTAAAGGCTACGGAGGGCAGGCAACATTTTCGTCCTGGCGTACTTCGGCGGGCAAGCATCTGCGCT
>WVXJ01000038.1:0-2216 GCA_011773575.1 Armatimonadota bacterium
GATCAGGGAGGTGGCGGCGGAGGTGCAGAAGATGTTTTCTTCGGCTTCACCTGAATATGCCCTGTGCCAGTGAACGGAGTACCATCGTACAGCTCACCGGTTATCGTCAAGTCGACGACATAATTTCCTTGCGGGTTGGGGGGCATTCCCACGTGATAGATCTTCAGCCAAATTACGTTTCGCACNNCAACGGTACTCGGGTGGTGAAGTTCCTGTCGAATTGCTCCCAGTAACTGCAGGAACGGTTCCCTCGAGCAACACGGTGCTCGTGTTGATCTCGACGACTCGTTGGTCTTCTCCTTTGGCCGCTTTGAATCGTATCGTGGCTGTTACAAGCTCATCGGGATTGCCCAGATCCATAGTTTTAGGTTCAAACGTCACGCTGAAGGCTTCAATCAGCGCCGTTGCACCGGGCATGAGAAGTGTTCCCACAGATAGAATTATCAAAACCGCTGCGAAAACGACAGTCAGCGCTGTTGGTTTCATAATGCTCTACTCTCTCAACCACTATCTTCTACACCCAGCGCTCCTTAAAAAATTTGAGGTGTAATGTTCTAGAAGACAAGGACTGCATCTGGAAAGGTCCTCTTCGAAATAGAACAATGTTACTGAAGAAATCACGCGTTGCCTTTTAAGACAGAAATTACGTAGTAATCATATATGCTCCGCAGACGCGTTCTTCTCACGTGCTTAGAGAGTTTTCTGCTTCTGGCCGCCGTTTTCGCACTCTTCCCAATGGGGAACGTGACCTACGGAGTGGTTCTCACCGTTCCCGATCAATATCCAACCATCCAAGACGCCATAGTCGCCGCGAGCGCCGGCGACACCATCAGTGTGAGCCGCCGAGCAGGCGAGGCGCAAAGCATCTATTCCGAGAAACTCATCATCGACAAACAGCTCACGCTCGTGGGAGAAAGTCGGGAAACCATCATAATTGATGGGACAGGCGCGGGAACGGTCATTCGTATACAAGCCGATAGCGTGGAGATCAGAGGATTCACCATCAGAAATGGCGGTAGCCGATACAGCGGGATCAGAGCCAATGGCTATTCCTACCTAACGCTCGCTGACAACATTGTCGAGGCGAACAAATATGGTATATCGTTGCTCTACTCCTACTACAACACGATTGTCCAGAATCTGATGATCGACAATGGCGCCGCCAGCATAAGCCTATCCGAATCCCTCGGCAACAACATCAGCGACAACAACCTCTCACAGAGCGCCTACGGAGTTTCGTTGTCTTCCACCAACGCCACGTTCGTGGTAAACAACACGGTGACCGACACCTCCTACGGCATCTACCTAGAGGCTTCGTCCAACGACACGGTCGACAGGAACACTTTGCTGACGGATGGAGTGGACGGCATCTTCCTCCATGCGTCTCACGATGTCATCGTCAGCAAGAACATGATCACTGGGAGCGCCTACGGCATCCAACTGTACAACTCGCAGGCAATCACGGTGCTCGCCAACAATGCAACCGACAACTCCTATGGCATCTACCTCGCATATTCCGGTCCGTCCAACGTTGTTGCCAACAACACGGTCTCTGGAAACGACTGGGGTGTATCACTGTACAGTTCCTCGGGCAACACGGTCTCGGGCAACACGTTGGCTTACAACACGTACGGGGTGGACCCCGTCACGAACGCCAACAACAACCTGTTCCACCACAACAACTTCCTGGGCAACATCGAACAAGCCGTGTGGAACCCCGACTGCACCAACGTGTGGGACAACGGCTATCCCTCCGGTGGAAACCACTGGAGCGACTACGCAGGCACCGACTCCAACGGAGACGGCATCGGAGACACCCCCTACACCATCGACCCGATGAACCAAGACCGATACCCCCTCATACATCCCTGGTTCAGCGACATCGCCATAATCGATGTGGAAGCCTCAGCTCCTGCCGTATATGTGGGAGGCACCGTCAACATCACAGTCACAACGGAAAATCAAGGAACCCTGATAGAAACCTTCAACGTCACCGTCAAATACGAAAATACAACCCTGGGAATCCTCGAACCCATCGGAACACAGGAAATCATAGACCTAGCGCCTGAACGCAGCTCCACTTTGACATTCATCTGGAACACCATCGATGTACAGCCCTGCATGAACTATACCATCCTCGCGGAAGCCAGTGTACTGCCTGGCGAAACGGACATCACAGACAACACGTACATTGACGGCAAGGTCCAAGTCAGAAT
>WVXJ01000038.1:2324-3310 GCA_011773575.1 Armatimonadota bacterium
CGTACAACAGCTTGCCCAAACATTTTCGCGCTTCAACGGGAGCACTTTCCCGTCCCAGAAATACGTGTGCGTGGTTCCTCGCCGTGTCCAAGTAGAAGATTGTTCCACGAAGACTTAATACTTGTCAAGTCTTCAACACTACTTAATTGGGGATTCAGCGTGAACAGAAGAACGGTAGTGCAGATCATTTGTTTTGGAACGCTCATTCTGGCTCTGGTGCTACCGGGAATTCCCGTCGCTTTAACGGAAAAAACGGCAGATGCGGCCGTGACCAGCCCTGCAGATCTCCAAACTTCCGATGGCTTCGTTGAACCGATCATCCGTCATGCTCACGGAATGGATCGAGATCTTGACCACGTTCAGGATCGACTCACCCGCATGACGCAGCAAACGCTACAGACACAGGAGAATGCCCCTCTGCCCATCGTGGTGACCCTGAGCACGCCTGTCTCTTCTCAGGATCTGGAATCTTTCAGACGACTCGGGGGCAACGTCAAAGATGTTTACGACTACGTGACCTACGGTTTTTCAGGAGAAATCCCAGCGTCGAACCTATCATCGTTTGCGGCCCTGCAAGCGGAGAGACTCGCCATGGTTGAATATGACACCCCCCTGCAGTATCATCTAGATCTGAGCACCCCGCTCATTCAAGCAAGACCCACCGTGTGGGACACGTACGGCTACCTGGGATCTCCCAACTACTCCATTGCCATCCTTGACACGGGAATTGATGACGCCCACCTAGACCTTGCTCCGTATCAAAACCTCAACTTTTCCAGCAAGATTGTCGGCTGGTATGACGCCACCTCGGACGGTTCCCTGATGCCCGAAGACTACGGAGAACACGGCACCCATGTGGCAGGAATCGCCGCGGGCACGGGGACAGCAAATAGTCTGCAAGGTTCCGGAGCAATTGAAACCACATTCACCTATGTTCTGCCCCCCAGTGGCTACGGATACATGGACTACATTGATGTCATGAATCC
>WVXJ01000038.1:3465-3778 GCA_011773575.1 Armatimonadota bacterium
GAGCACCGTCGAACCTATCACATCGTTGTGGCCAGCATGAGCCTGTCCCTGGAAAACGGCGCCACGGACACCACGCTCGACCAGAAGGTTGACACGATGGTGCAAAATGGGATTGTGACCATCGTTTCAGCCGGCAATGACTACCCATATTATTCGATCGGCTCACCCGGCACCGCCGCCTACGTGATTACCGTGGCTGCTACCAATGATTACGACGGCATCACTGGGTACAGTAGCAATGGTGATCAAGAAAAGAACGAGTATGGATTGATCAAGCCTGATGTTGCCGCTCCCGGGGGCACTTTCAATTCAG
>WVXJ01000089.1:0-194 GCA_011773575.1 Armatimonadota bacterium
CCTCGGACTGGGGAAGGAGCATCAGCCACACTCTACGTTCCGGCGCAAAGTAGGTTTGGGCGGCCTTCTTTACATCTGCCGGAGTCACCGCTCTTATTCTGGAAACATAATCGGTGGCAAACCGGTGACTATCAATCGCCTCATAGAAACCAAGTACATCCGCCTGGTCAATGTAGGTCTCATTGGCAAGCCAA
>WVXJ01000089.1:243-827 GCA_011773575.1 Armatimonadota bacterium
ATGGTGCTGATCTGCCGCTCAATTTCCTCTTTGACCTGCTGTGTTTTATCCGCTGTACAGCCCGCCCATATGAGAAACGGGGAGGGTTCCCGGCTGGTGAGAAACTCGGCTCCGGCCATCACCGCGGGCGCCTTTATTCCCCGCACGAGAGGTTGGAGCAGGGAAGTTCTGCCCTCTGCCAGGAGGGCTTGCAGCACATCCGTTGCACATACCGCCAGCGGGGACGACATACCGGGCGCCTTCACTGTCAGTCCCACATAAGCGAGGGGTCCTCTGTGGTAATAGACCTGTTGTCGGCTGCCGGGAGAGGGAGAATACGCTTTTCTTCGCGCCGTATTCACCGGTCCCCGGATTAGTCCGTTGAAAGCCTTTTCGGCCGCGGCGATGGCTTCAGATTCGCTGACATCCCCGACGATTACCACGGCGATGTTGTTGGGCACATACCAGCGGTTATGAAAGGCGACCAATTGCTCCCGGCCCATGTTCAGAATTGAATCTCGCGTTCCGTTTACGGGCCGGCCGTAAGGATGGTCTGAGAATAGGGCTTGATGCGCGAGATCCCACAGCATTTCCCGAGCACCTTC
>WVXJ01000089.1:895-5228 GCA_011773575.1 Armatimonadota bacterium
AGAGTACCGGCGCTGGCTGCGCCGCCCATGGCTTCTATGGAGGCTTCGACATCTCCCGGCAAGTGGCTGCGGGAGCCTCGAAAGAGCATATGCTCGAGAAAGTGCGCCACGCCGCTTTCTGCTTCTCCCTCATGCCTGGAACCCGCGCGTATCACCAGATTCATGGCAACCAGACCCAGACCGTGATCCGATTTCACAATCACTCGCACGCCGTTGGGAAGAGACCTGACGCGGGGAGATGTGACCTCAGCCGCAAAAGAGAATCTGGTCAAAGTCAGGCCCAGCAAGACGGCCGATATGACCTTTGCGAACATTGAAACCGAGGTTCTATATGGGAGTTTCAAGTACTTCGTCATCAAATGTTGACTATACGCAATCTAGAATATCCAACCTTAGAATTCCACTTGCTGTATAACTGCGCCGTTTGCCAGATTCACGAGCAGGACCGCTCTGGTCTGAGTATCAATCAGCCCCACCGTAGGATTGGGGGATTTGGGCAGGGCCGGACTGCCCGGGTTGAAAAGAACCACATCATTGTCTTTTTCCAGCACCGGAGTGTGAGTATGACCGAATACGAAGATCTGCGCGCGGTGGCGCTTCGCCTGCTGCTGCATTTCAGGTGGAGTGAGCTCATCTCCATGATTGAGAAGAACCCGTATCCCCTCCGCCTGGACAAAGGCATAGGGAGCCTGGATGGGATAATCTATGACCAATTGATCAACGGCTGAATCGCAGTTGCCGCGAGCAAAGATAACCGGCGCGGGAGAGGCATTGATCGCTTCCGCCAGCGCGGGAGGCTGATAGCCGGCGACCATGGGGTTTTTGGGGCCGTGATAGAGAATATCTCCCGCATGAATGATGAGTCCTGCACCCTGAAAAGGGCCCGCGAGAGCGTCCTGCCAGGATCTCAAATCACCGTGGGTATCGCTTATGACGCCGATTCTCACTCCCCCTCCCATCTTTCCGGAGCGATTGCGTCTTCCGGCATCTCGCTGGTTTTCACCTTAACTGTCCGAGTGCGCCAATAGCCACCGGCGGATTCCCTATTTACCTCAAATGTCACCACCTCTCCTTTTTCATGAGAGCGGACTATTTGCTGAACCTCTTCCGTCTTCTTTGCAGGCTTTCCGTCAACTTTCAAGATGATGTCTCCGGGGAAGAGCCCAGCCCGTTTTGCGGGGCTGTCCGTCATTACCTGTTCTATGATGACCCCTTCTTTTTGAGGAAGTTCCCAGCGCCGCACATCTTCCTCGGTAATCATCGTCATCTTGATGCCGACCCAGGGGCGTACGACCTTGCCGGTGCGGATGAGTTCATCCAAGATCTCCTCAATGGCGTTGATAGGCACGGCAAAACCTATGCGAGCAGCTACCGCGCCCATGACCGGCTCGCTCATGTTCAGTTGGATGGCGGTATTTATACCAATAATTTCACCGGCAGAGTTGACCAAGGGTCCGCCGCTGTTTCCCGGGCTGATGGCGGCATCGGTCTGGATCAGATTCCTGTAGTTGCGCCCACCAACATGAATGGGACGGCCCAGCGCGCTTATCACTCCCAGGCTGACACTGGACTCAAGCCCGAGCGGGCTGCCCACGGCCAGCGCCCACTCTCCAGGCCGCAGCCGGGACGAGTCTCCCAGGGCGGCCGTCGGCAGATCGGAGGCGTCAATCTCTATTACAGCCACATCCAATTCTCTATCCTTGCCCAGCACCTTGCCGGTGAATTCCCGCTCATCGGAGAGGGTCACCTTGATCTTCTTGGCGTCCTTTATCACGTGTTCATTGGTCAATATCATTCCATCGGACCGAACGATGACCCCGGACCCGAGACCCGTTTTTTCCCTGGGAATCAGCATCGGAAAGGGAAGCCGCCGAAGGATTTCTTCTTGCTCCTCCTCCGGCACTTGGCTCACGACATTGATATTGACCACACTGGGAATCACCGCCTCTGCAACATCAGCGAAAGAGGGCGGGATACCCGAAATCGGGCGCGTCTCCTCTGCGGGAACCTGACGAGGTACAACTGAAGCGGTCGGGGGTTTTGCCGGTGGTCTTTCAACATTTGACGCAAGAAAGCCTCTCATCTTCAATCCGGCAACTCCCAGGAGAAGGGCCAGTATTACTATCAGAACGATGAGCAATACTCGCCCATCCTTTTTGTGTTTCATTCCTCGCTCCTCCGTATTCAAGGATCCACTCAGGTGCATTATAGCCAAGAACATGGGTTTGTTCAATTCGCTTTCCCCCTCATCATTGTTCACCCCGCTCCACCCCAGCAGAGTCGAAGAAACATATTAGGCAGATTATCGGTTCAGTCAAAAGAAGGAAGGAATCCTTCTGACCGACAGCGAAACTGACACGAAATAGCAAACAGTGACGCAATTGGCACAAAGATAGTGGAGCACACCTAATGGCAAGGGAAAGAAGCCCGGATCTTCGGCGACTGGCAGCAGACGGCCGGCGGCTGATGCGGGAAGGAAAGATGGATAAAGCGCGGGAAGTCTTCCTTCAAGTGCTGGAACATCTGCCCGGGGAACGTACCCGCGCCAGATTAGGGTATCGATGCGGCGAAAGCCAGATAGTCATCCGTCGCTTGAAAGAGTACCCAGACTCGCTGAGCCCAAATGAAGACCTTAGCGTGGAGGCTCGGCTCGCGCTGGCGAATTGCTGTCTGAAATGCGGTCTGGTGGAGGAGAGCATCAAACATCTCGAGCGGGCGGTGGAAGTCTGCCCGGATCGTGCCGAAGCCTACTGTGAATTGGGCCTCGCCTACCAGAAAGTCGGCAGAAAGGGGCTCGCCACCAGCGCGCTGCGGAGGGCTCTGCGGCTGAATCCAAGACTGCCGAGAGCACATCAAGGCCTGGCTCAGCATCTTGTGAAACTGGAGCGGCCGCAAGAGGCGCAGAAGGCCTTCCGCAAAGCACTGCGTTTCAACCCGCAGAGACACGAGTACTATCTAGGTCTGGCAGGCTGCTATCTTCAACAGGGTCAAGTCAGTGAAGCCGTTAAGTGGCTGCAGAAAGCAGTTCGGAAGTTCCCAGATACTACCGTGGTGAGAGAAGCGCTGGCTGATCTATATCAACGCATGGGAGACTACTGCGGGCTGCTGGAAGAGGCAAAAGAACTCATCAGACTCAATCCTCGCAACCCTTATCCCTATGAGTTGTTAAGCATGGCCTGTTTTCAAGGGGGAGACCTGGAGGGGGCAATAGACAGCCTCTCTCGACTCATCTATCTGGATCCGATGGATCCCCTCCCCCGCTTGAAGTTGGCGCTTCTTCTCCAGCAAAAGGGGGAACTGAGCCGGGCAATGGAAGAATACCAGCGAATAATTCACATCTCCCCTCAGGGTGACCATGCCGAGGCCGCCATGCAGGCCATGGAAAGCCTGGACGATTTTCAGATGGAGCAGATCATCCAGCGAGCGGCAGAAGATGATCGCTTCCGCGCCTGCCTGGAAAGAGACCCTGAAACCACCCTTCTCTCCCGAGGCTATCGGCTAACGGAATTCGCCATGGAGGTGCTTCGTCGGCTGGATTTCGGTTCCAAACCTCCTCCCGAGCAGTGGGAAATCACCTATCACTGAGCCGCTCGCAGCGCTTCATCCCTAACCGTCGGAAGATGCCTTCTTTGTGTTGCTTTCGCGGACACGCTTAGGACTTCCGCCATATGCGTGTAAGCCCGTTCACCTTGACTTTTCGACCCACTGCGCTTAGACTTTTTGCCGCGAAGGAGTAAACAAGAGAAGTGATTTCCACAGCAGATTTCCGCAATGGGCTTACCATTCTCCTGGAACGAGAAGTATATCAGATTCTTGAGTTTCAACATGTGAAACCCGGAAAGGGAGGCGCCTTTGTGCGCACTCGCCTGCGCCAGTTACGCACCGGTAAGGTGCTTGAACGCACTTTTCGTGCGGGCGAAAAGATGGACCAGGCCGTGCTCGACCGCAAACCACTGGAGTTTCTTTATTCCAATGGTGACGAGTATGTGTTCATGGATACGGAAACCTTCGAGCAAATGAGCCTCTCAGAGAAAGTGATTGGAGAGCAGGCCATTTATCTGAAAGAGAACATACCTGTGACGATAATCTTCCACGAAGAGGACATCATCGGGATCGAACTCCCCAATACAGTAGAATTGAAGGTTGCGGAAACCGATCCCGGGCTGAAGGGAGATACGGCCACCGGTGGCACCAAGCCGGCGCGAGTGGAGACCGGAGCCACAGTGACGGTTCCTCTTTTCATAAACGAAGGCGATGTCATTCGAGTGGACACTCGCAGTGGTGAATACCTTGAGCGGATAAGCGGCTAAAGGTGGTGAGTCAAATGGTGGAC
>WVXJ01000155.1:0-339 GCA_011773575.1 Armatimonadota bacterium
CAAAGAGGGGAAAGCGAAGTTGATCATTATCAATCTCTCCGGCCGCGGTGATAAAGATGTACAGCAAATTCAGGCAATACTGGAAGCAAAGAAGTAGCCGCAGACAAATCATGACTCCTCTGAGGTAGGGATATGCTGGCCAAGCGAATCATTCCCTGTCTAGATGTCCGTGCAGGCCGGGTGGTAAAGGGCACCCAGTTCGTTGATATACGGGATGCCGGAGACCCGGTGGAACTCGCCAAACAGTATGACAGCGAGGGCGCGGATGAACTCGTCTTCCTCGACATCACCGCTTCACATGAGAAACGGGACATCATGATTGAAGTGGCCCGCCGCACC
>WVXJ01000155.1:445-4256 GCA_011773575.1 Armatimonadota bacterium
GCCATAGACGCCCGCCGCAGCACTTTCCGCCCTTCTCTTGACCCACTGGAGGAACCGAAGGCCTCCTGGGAGGTTCATACCCACGGCGGCCGCAACCCGGCGGGACTGGATGCTGTGGAATGGGCCCGCCGAGTGGAAACGCTTGGGGCCGGCGAGATTCTACTTACGAGCATGGATGCTGACGGCACTCAAGCCGGCTATGACTTGGAACTTACCCGCGCGGTAGCAAGTGCAGTGAGGATCCCGGTGATCGCTTCCGGAGGAGCCGGCACCAAGGAGCATATCTATGAGGCAGTCACTATGGGAGGCGCGGAAGCCGCGCTCATCGCTTCGATTACTCACTATGAAAAGATGAGCATTGCCAGTATCAAGTCTTACCTATCTGAGCGCGGGATTCCCGTGCGGACTCCTTCACAATCAACTGAGCTGTGAGGTACTTACCGCAACGTACGGTAAACCCCTCATTCCCCCCTTTCATTCCCATCAAAACAAGTTCAGAGCACAGGAGACCGCCTACAGCGCCGAGAGCAGCGATCGCGAATGGTATGTTGCGAGGCTCTGCCATCCCCGCTCGGCTTCGCCCTACTTGTGGACCTATCGCCCACGTTCGGCCCTTGCACCCTGAGTTTGGCCCCAGCCCCCCCACTGGAGCCCCTCCTCCGCAACCCAACCACTACTCAACCACGACACCACAACCAAACCACACCCTGTCCACCGTCAGCTCCGCCCATGCAAAAGCAGAAATCCGTTTTCCCGCATTGCTTTCCACGTGCTGTGTCAACTCACATCTCCCGACCTTTCGACATCGCTATCTCTTCGATCACTTGTCGAAGGCGGCGAACCTCTCCTCGCGTTATGAACTTGAAGCCCCGCTCTGCCTCACATAACCAGGCCGGACTTCTCCCGGAAACCTTCGCAAGCTCCGCGAACGTTACGTCCATAGATCTGCGAAAGCGGCGCAGGGCTGCCAGTTGAATGGCACTCGCCTTGCTCCCCCCATCCTCTCGGTCTATGCTATCCACAATACGGTCGCTTTACTTTTTAGCCATAGTTGCTATAGTTTACCATACTTTTTACTATTCTGTGTATTAATTTCAGACCGTGAAAAAAATTTTTCACACCCCTCTCCACGAGGAGTCCTTGTGATAAAATGACCTTCATGCGGGCAAAGAGATGGTTTTCGCCCGAATTCGGATCTTGGCTGAGGGAACGCCGCGGTTCAAAGCGACAGATTGAATATGCGGCCCTGCTTAGAATCAGCCCCTCCTACCTTTCTCAGATGGAGGCAGGGCTTGTCCCCGGTCGCGAGGTGCTAACCCAAATGGCCCAGGCGGCTGGTGAGGAACCCCGATTGTGGCTTGTCGCTGCCGGCCATGAGCGAAAGTCCGATATGCCTTCAGATTCTCACGCGCGTGTCGCTGAAACCCCCGGCACTTATGCGGCCGGCCCTTCGACAGCAGGCTTACCGATCAAAGGCATATTACGTGGAGGCTCCATTTGCGAACCAGCAGAGGGGAAGAGCGGAGAAGTCTTTGCTTGTTTGACGGAACACGCGGTATCGGCGGATTATGTTGTCCGGGTAGAGGATGATTCCCTGTATCCCCTCATGCTGGACGGAGATCATGTGGCGGTCCGCAAGGTTCGTGCCGTTCAACCGGGACAGATCGTGGTTGCCCAAGCGGGAGACAAGAAAGTAATGAAACGTTATGGCGGACGCAAATCGGGACAGCTCATACTGCAGGAAATCAACCCCACCTATCCTGCTCCATCACACGCACCTGGGATTAAGATCCTCGGCATCGCGGTTTGGGTACATCGAGAGCAGGAAACTCTGCGAAGATTTGGAAGATAGTAGGAATGCATAAGATAGCCGTAATCTATGACAGTCAGACTGGAAATACGAAGGCCATGGCGGAGGCCGTGGCAGAAGGTGCACGTAAAGTCGAAGGAATTGAGGTTAGACTGAAGACCGCTGATGAGGCAGGTGCAGATGACTTCCTTTGGGCGGACGGAGTTGCCCTAGGTTCTCCTTGTTACGTTGGGCTGATGTCTGCGAAATTGAAAGCCTTCCTGGACACCTCCCATGAGGCCTGGAGTAAAGTGGATGGCAAGATAGGCTGTGCCTTCTCCAGCGCGGGTGGAGCCGGCGGTGGAGCCGAACTCACCTGTCTCGCCATACTCACCGCCTTGATGAACTACGGATTCCTCGTATTCGGAGTGCCCGACTATGTTAAACCGGGTGTTACCCTTCACTATGGGGCGGTCGCGGTCGGCAGGCCCGATGAAACCGCCCTGTCCGCCTGCCGGCTACTCGGAGAACGCCTCACCGAGCATGTAATCCGCCTGAAACCTTCCGGGTAATCGGCTGGACCCTCCTTCCTCAGCCTATTTGAACCCAAAGCCGGCATTGTCACCACAACCGGGCTGTCACGGTCAATTCATCCCGCCTCTTGCCCCCCAAGTAGATCCTGCTGCAAACCCCTATTTAGGTACCTAAGAACGGTCCCTTGCGGAGTCATACGGACTTCGATTCACAGGGTTCCCCCGGCGATATGGAACAATTAAATAGGGGTTTTTCCGGCCGAATTTTGGTGCCTGAAGGCCGGATTCCTCTGTTCTTGGGTCCTGCCAAGCAAGTATGGCAGGCTGCGATGCGATCTTGACTCAGTACACCAGTGCCCGCCCGCCTGGTGTCTAGTGCGTCCCGCGCGCGGTCTGACGTCGGGGCGCTTTTTTGTCGCCTGTCCGCTGAAATGGCCGCGGGAAGGGTGATTGCAGTGCAATTGAATATAGTGAGCCCACGACATCGTTCTGCGGCGCTGGTTCCTTTGTGTCTGACAATACTTTTGGCAGCGGCACTTCTCTGTGGTAACTCTCCAACTCACGCGGCAACTCCGGCAGGAACGCTCATAGATAACCAGGCAACCCTGGAATACGATGGCGGTCATGTTACCTCCAATGTAGTCAGCATAACCATTGCGCAGGTCGCCGGGGTATCTCTGGCGCCATCTTCGGCATCTCTCAGCGGGGCCTCTGCAGAGATGGTCTGCTTTCCGGTCACTCTCACCAATGAAGGCAATGGTACGGATTCCTTCTCGGTTTCCATAGCCTCCCAGTCAGGCTGGTCGAGTCATCTATATAGAGATGACAATAGTGATGGCATTCACCAGGAGACTGAGCAGACCGTGATCTCCTCCACCGGCAGCCTGGGAATGGGGCAATCACTTCGTTTCTTTGCAACAGCCGTCATCCCCGCTGGCGCTGTAAGCGGGTCAGCAGATACCGTTACGATAACTGCACGCTCTGCTTTCGATTCTACAGTTGCGTCTTCAGTAAATTACTCCGTCCAAGTTGAGCAGACGGCTGGGCTTGTGTTGGATCCGACTCAAGCCCTGGTGACAGTCCAACCCGGCGGCAAGGCCTATGTCGCCTTCAACATTACCAATATCGGCAATGATGAAGATACTGCCTCTCTTTCCGTCGATTGCGATTCGGGGTGGCCCGCAGCCATCATCGCCGACGCCAATAAGGATGGTGTACATCAAGACAGCGAGAATACAACAATAGACTCCTTTGGCGCACTAGCTCCGGGCGAGCAAGGTCACGCTTTTGTGGAAGTGCAGGTGCCGGCGAATCTCGCAGATGATACACAGGCAAGTGTAGTCCTTAAAGCGACCTCGGCATTGGATCCCGCGAAAGCCGCACAAGGCGTCTATGCTGTGGTGGGCAAAGTCCCGCCTCCGGGCGATGTGGACGGAGATGGGACCATCACCTCTCTTGATATTGAGGCGATTGCACAGATGGCCGTGGG
>WVXJ01000155.1:4353-6821 GCA_011773575.1 Armatimonadota bacterium
TTGGTATCAAAATTGATGACGGCGCCCAGGTGGCTGGCATCCAGGCAACACTGTTGTTGGACAGCAGCCTCCTTTGCGTACTGGAACTGAGCACAGGCTCGCTCATGGAGACGCATCCGGATTGGGAGATAGTCTATGCGGTTGATGGAAACGAAGTGCGTTTCCTCGCTTACAACGCAGGTGGAGAGAGCTTGACTTCGGGCACGGGTGGCGTATTGGATATTGTTACACTTGTCTCGGAGAACGCCCAACCTGGAGATGAGTCACCTCTGATATGGGTGGAAGCATTACTCTGCACCGCTTCGGGGGCAGAGATATTGCCGCTGGAGACGGTTGACGGCCTGGTTACCGTGGAAACGCCCGGCGCGCTCAATGTGCAGGTCTGCAAAGATAGTGATACGACTCCCATTGCAGGTGCACAGGTGGACGCCTGGCTGGAGAGTCAGCTGATAGCAAGTGGATTCTCCGACAATTATGGAAACTGTTATCTCTCTCCATTGCCCACCGGCTACTATGATATAAGTGTCGGCGCTCCTGGATTCTATGGAGAGACGATGCCGGAAGTACTCGTTCCAGCGGGNNCTGGGTCTATCTCCAGATATTTACACACTGGCGGCTAGAATCAGAAGATACGCGAAGGGCTATGCAAGTGTAATGGTCCTTGCCAACGATATGGTATATGCGGACTTCATGCTTGCGGCCAACAACGGGAAGAAGTAGCCCCAGGGACCAGGTGACACAAGACTAGCCGGCGCGTCTTTGAGTCGAGGGAGGAATCCTCAAGGCCTGGCGGTATTTGGCCACGGTTCGTCGCGCGACCCGATAGCCGCGACTTTCCAGGATGCGAGAGATCTGCCGATCTGTAAGGGGCCGGCCTTGTCCTTCACGATTGATCAGTTCCAGGATGATACTCTTCGGCGCCGCACCAGGGGCAAAGAAGCGTTCAAAGGGAACCAGTCGCCGTGAGGGGAGAAGCACGAACTTGTCTGCTACCGCCCGGCTGATGGTGGATTCGTGTTTGCTCAGCAGAGCGGCTACTTTGGCCCGCGTAAGTGGGCGAAGATGCTCTTCCATGCTGGTATCGAGATAGCCGGACTGGAGCCGTACGACACATTCCGCCACTTCCTGCAGAGTCCTCTTTCTCATTCTGAGACAAGCGAGGAAGAAGCACGCTCTTCTCAGGGCCTCCATTGCGACCGCGTTCTGGGAAGAAGGATTGCTTCTTGTCGAAAGCGCCCGCCGGAGCCGCAGGAACGAATCACTGATTCGCAGTTCTGATTCACATGATTCCACGACTTCCACTCGGTAGCCGTCTTTTTCCCGGTGGATTATGATATCAGGCCAGCGAATAATTTGCTGCTCGGCCGCCTGAGTCCGACTGACAAAACCGCTCGCCGGGTAGGGATTCAGGTTCTCTCGAATGTAGTCCGCCGACTCTTTTGCCTCCTCCAGACTGCATCCCAGATGACTGGCTATTTTCTGATAGCGGTGATAAGCCAGATCCTCCCAGCACGACCGGACGATCTCCTCCGCCCGAGGATCAACCTCACCTTCCTTGGCAAGATGTCGAATCTGGATGAGAAGCGCCTCCTGCGGAGTGCTTGCTCCCACACCCACCGGATCCAGAGTCTGCAAGACTGACAGCACCTGCTTCACTCGTTCTGCCGGCAGACGCAGTTGCTCACAAACCTCCTCCAGGTCGCATTCGAGCAGACCCTTTTCGCTAATGTTGGCGATCAGATAATCGGCGATGAAATGGTCTTTGGCGGGAAGATGGGCGTGCGCCTGCTGCTGGAGGTGGTCGGTCAGCGAAATGGGCGCCTCCATATCCCCAACTTCGCCTGACTCCGCCTGTTCCTTACTCTTCCGTCCCTCCCTGGGCGAAGCGGGAAAAGGATCTATGCCATCGGCGGCCGCTGCGGCTGAACTATCACTTTCCCGGCCTGATGTGTCCAGCAATCCTCCACAGAAACGACACTCTCCTTCTCGCAGAGGGAAACCGCAGGAGGGACACAGCAGGTCTGTGGCTAGTTCCAAGGCGGGATTGGTAGAGAGTTCCGCCTGGATCACCTGGCGAAGGCCTTGCGTGCCTTTCTGAAGTACCTGGTTGGCGGCGATCAGGCGAAAATCAGCCTTCTGTTTGACTGTCTGACGCAGGGATTGATCCTGTCTCATTTCAATCCCGGTCTCCTTCTTCGGATATGGTCTTGCGACGCAGCCGATCAAGCAGTCCTTCAAAGCGTTGTCTCTGCAATTCGGATACAGGTCTGGCCGTCACTCCCGCCAGACAAACCGCGGTCGCATCACCCATATAGGTCTGCCAGGCTACCTCGCCCCGCATTTCCACGGGAGGTGTTCCTTTGGGGAGAAGCCGAAATCCCACGTCTCGATTTTTCGGCAAGGGAAATGGCAATGAGACGCACATGCCGCTGTTGCTCAGATTCCGGGTCTCTCCGCTCTGCTCGACC
>WVXJ01000155.1:6860-8285 GCA_011773575.1 Armatimonadota bacterium
GGCAACTGACCATCATCTGGCTCCCATTTGAGTTGGCCGACCAGCCGACGACCTCACCCTCGATCTCCGCCCAACCTTCCGCGACCGCAAAGCCGAGGCGAACCGTGCTGCCCAATGGCAGTGAAAAGGGCTTCTCACCTGCCTGAAGTCCTCCGAGGGTGAGAAAAGGGGATTTCGCGCTCAGCATTCGCGAGACATACCCGCCTCGGAAATCCGATTGCAGGACCTCTACTTTCACTTCCTCCGGCAGTCTTGAGAACAGTTCTTCACGCGACAGTTTCTTCACATCCACCAGCCGGCAATAGAATTTCGGCCGCTCCGCGTGAAAAAGGGGTTTACTAATCAGCGCTTCCTCTCTCTCCGACGAAGCAAAAGCCTCCCCCCGTTTCCTTGTGTGAATATGCAAAACAGTTGTATCCGTCTTGCTCGACAAGAGAGCAAGTCCAGGGACGTTCTTTGTAGATGGGTTTCGCAAGAAGTGTGCCATTTCGCCGTCTATATGCTTGAGGATGAAGTGGAAAGGCTTTTTGGTTGGCACGCGAAGGTGAGGGGTCACGGGAATCACGCTTTTTCGGATACGCCAGCACGCCGCTTCCGCTGTTTCTGCGACGGAGATGCGGACCTCTTGCGTCCCTTGTTCATGGGTAGGGGGAGGAATTCAGGCTCCAGAACCGTAGCCTCAGGATCCGCCATCACCACGGCATGTTCTATGGCATTCTCCAGTTCGCGGATATTCCCGGGCCAGGAATATGAGGAGAGTGTACGCATGGCTGCGGTGGAGATGTGCCGAAGGTGTTTTCCGTTCTCACGCTTGAACTTATTGAGGAAATGCTCCGCAAGAAGGGAAATATCCTCCCTTCGTTCTCTTAAAGGCGGCAGGTGAATTTCGATTACGCGCAATCGATAATAAAGGTCCTCGCGAAACCTACCCTGAGCAACGGCTACATCCAGGTTGCGATTGGTGGCGGCCAGGACGCGAACATCCACCTTGATGGAACGAGTGCCTCCTATGCGCTCGAACTCGCGCTCTTGAAGAACGCGCAGCAGTTTCACCTGTAGGTCGAGAGAGAGATCACCAATCTCGTCAAGGAATATGGTGCCTCTGTCGGCGAGTTCAAACCGGCCGGGCTTCTGTCCTACCGCCCCGGTGAAGGCTCCCTTCTCATAGCCGAATAGTTCGCTTTCCAGCAGATCCCTGGGAAGCGCGGCACAGGCCACTCCAACGAAGGCTTGCCCGCGGCGGGGGCTGTTTGCATGGATGGCGCGGGCGACGAGCTCCTTGCCTGTTCCACTCTCTCCACAGAGCAGAACTGTGGCTCGGCTCGGCGCGACGCGGGAGATTACCTGAATGATTTCTTCCTTCCAACTACCATCGCCTATTATGGAATTCAAGCGCAGCCCTCTTCGACGCCGCACAATGGGAGA
>WVXJ01000155.1:8295-8512 GCA_011773575.1 Armatimonadota bacterium
TTCAATTCGTCCAACTCAAAGGGCTTGGGCAAATAATCATAGGCCCCCAGTTTCATCGCTTCCACCGCGGTCCGGATTGTGCCATATCCGCTCATCAGCACGACCGGCAAGAGCGGGTTCAGCCTTCTCGCTCCGTTGAGCAATTCCACACCATTCAGGCCCTCCAGCACTACATCGCTGAGCAGGAGATCAACTCTGCCGTTCTTGAGAATGCGCA
>WVXJ01000155.1:8543-11268 GCA_011773575.1 Armatimonadota bacterium
AGGACATCCCTAAGATCTCTCTCGTCCTCGACCAAGAGAATTGTCGCCGTTTCACTCATCTGCTTGCATCCTCACTTCTCGAGACAGGCAGAGATACCTCGACCCGGGTCCCTCGCCCGGAACGGCTGGTAAGGCTTATGTCGCCGCCCTGCAGCTCGATTGTTCTCTTTGTAATAGGAAGCCCCAGGCCGGTACCATACGACTTGGTGCTAAAAAAGGGTATCAAGACCCTTTCCAGATTCTTGCGAGGAATGCCGCTGCCTGTGTCACGCACCACTATCTTGACAGGCGCTGCCAGGCCCTCCCATGCAGCCGTAATGCTGACCTTCCCTCCTTCGCCGGTTGCTTCCAGCGCGTTCTTACCCAGGTTCAATAGGGCTTGTAAGAGAGCCTCGTGATCTGCAGAGATAATCGGCAAAGTACTCTTGTGCCGACATTCCAATCTCACTCCCCTCCTATCAGCCTCTATCTGCAGAATCTCGCAGCATCTCCTCACCAAATCCTCAACCGACACCGGAAGACGCTGCGGGGAAGGAGGCTTGGCATATAGCAGGAAATCCCCCACCAGCCTTTCCAATCTGGCAGCCTCCCGGTCTATTATGCTCGCATAGCGTGAAACCAGGTCATTGCCTGAGTTCTCTTGGACTAGTAGTTGCGCCGCAGCCTTTACCGCGCTCAGAGGATTACGCACTTCGTGGGCAATGCAGGCGGCCAATTGGCCCAGAGAGGCGAGATTACTCACCTCTCGTGTACCGTCTTCCAGACGTTCCCGCGCGGTTACATCCTGTAGAAGCAACACTCCCCCTCCCGCGCCTCCGTTCGCCCCCGTCTGTAGTGCGGAGAAATCGGCCTGAATCAGGTGAGCTTGGCCATTGGAGCGAATTTCAAACTGCCATCCTGAAGTAGATGATCCTTTCTTCAGCGCGGCTCGGATCAGCCCCGCCAGACCTTCCAGGCCGGGGGCGTGATAACGCCGCGCCATCCTTGCGAGAACTGTCTCCAGTGGTCTCCCACAATCGGCCTTGGAAGGCCTGGGGAAGGCCTGTTGGCAGCCATTGCTCCAAAAACGGACGTCGCCCTCGTCGTCAACACCGACGAGGGCCATGGGCAGACTCGCCAGCAGACCGTCGAGATTTGTGAAAGCCTCCCAATCTTGACCACGGGTCTGCGCATGAGACGACTGGCGAGCGGGGCTTTCTTGCGTTGTAGAGCGTACTTGGCAACTTCGACCGGAGGACTTCTTCACCGCTTTCCCTTTTCTCTTGTTTGACACATTGATTACTCTGTCAAGTGAATCCAGCTCCTGCCGGTTCCCGGCAAGAGGCGACACCCTCGAGGACTCTGCTCCCTCGAGAGGACCAACCTTCGGTTCTCTGGACACACTGTCTGCGACACTACACATGTGTTTGTCTGCTCTCCTATGAAAAGGCTGGACTCCCCGGAAGGCGAGTACGGGTAGCACGGAACATCTGCAGTTCCGCTGGTAGTGAGTGGTACGCGCACTTCGGTGGCGCACCGGAGGTCATCTTCCGCCCTCTCTCACCAGCCATGATCCATTCATTCTCTGACTATAAGGCGGCTTTCAATGGCATACTGAACCCGGTGTGCTATCCGGTGCTGGAGAGAGTGATGTGGGCTGTGGTGGGAAGAAGAATGCAGTGTTAGAGTATAGAGATAATCAATACCTAGACGAAATAAGGCCCAATTTTCGTGCCAGACCGCCAAAGGCCAATCCACACTACTTGTAGAGTATCAGTTCGGATGTTCATTGTCAATAGTGGCCATCGGATTCTCGAGCATTAATATCGAACATTCAGGTGTGGGATTTAGGTCGGCCCGGGAGGCTGCTGAGGCTGGCATGGTTCTTGTAAGAGACAAAGGGCTGGCTGCCAAGCAATGGCTGTATTATAGGTGGGAAAACCCTACATTTCCAAAGCCTGACACAGGTCTGGATAGATCCGTCGCAGGAACTCCCGGGCTGCAGCATCGGTTGCTTGCTCATTCTCTCTCACCGGCACAATCAGCCTCAGCGAAGCCCCTCGAGGATGTTTCCCCAGCAAGCGGGCGGAAAGAAGCCTTGCCTGGAAGAGATTCCAACTTCCCGTGCTTTTTCCGGGCGTGAGGAAGGAGTAGAGCACAATCGATCTTCTTGCACCCTTGGCGATTAGCAGGCGGGTCATACCCAGTCTCACTCCCTCACCCTCGCCAACCATTGTGGAAACCTTCCCTTTCCTAATGATGTTCCAGCCGCTCCCCAGGAGACAAAGCGCGGGCGAATGGAAGTTCGATTTGCCGTGTCCGTAGAGAAGCGTGAAATTCACGCTCCACCCCTCAGCGCTCTCGTAATCCCGCACCAGATAGGCGTCCGGACGAAGCATCTCCAGGCTGAGGAGGTCCAATTCCTTTCCCTGCCCCTGCCATTCAGAGAGTGTCAGCGGGATCGTCTCCAGCGGAGGCTTTGGTGCCGTTGCCAGGGCCGTTGTCGAACGGTGGATTGCAGATATCCCCCATTGAGCGCCCAACAGGAAGAGAATGAGAAGAAAGTAGTTGGGCCGGATTCGGCGCGGTGACTCTCCCATGTCCCCTAGAACTCCTCTCTAATCTGTTTCATTCCGAGAAGTCTTGCGCTTACCAGCAGCAGGAAAAAGGTCAAAACAAAAACCACCAGACCGGAGAATTTATGATAGAAACCCTCCGCCGCCCTTTGCCCCCAATAGTGAGCGAT
>WVXJ01000155.1:11335-19113 GCA_011773575.1 Armatimonadota bacterium
CCACTGCACGGCGCGCCGACGGCAAAAGTGTATTCACCGATCTGGATCTCCACTCCGTCTCTTATCACCGGCAGCCCCATCAATCCTATCATTAGGGAAGCGGCTTTGGTTGAGATCAACTGCAAGTGAAAGGTGAACGTTTCCACCAGCAGCCCCGGCAGGGGGACGGCGAAGAAGAGAAAGACATAGGGAAAGAGGAGTTCTCGCATTATGGCAGTACCCCAGATATGCCACACAAGGCCGCCGAGGACGAGCAACAGAGAAATCGGCGGCAGAGCCCTCACCTCTGACGCAATACCCAATGGAAGCAAGGCTGCGCCGGCCAGCACCAGCAACAAGGCCCCGCGACACGTATTTCTCCCAATCTCAGAGAGCCGTTTTCTTCTCTTCCACACCAGAAACCCGACGATCGGCGGAATCAGAAGCCCATGAGAACTATTGGGATCCATCCAAAGATCCATGAACAACTTCCTGATTACCGGCACATACAGAAGAAGAAGAAGCGCGCTCAATAGGCCGGGGCCCAGATAGGTCCGGAAAAAAGCACCGAGGCGGCCCATGCGGTTTTCTGCCGATGAAGTAATCAAAGGTTTTGGGAGCTCTGGCACAGAATCCTCCTAATTTGGGCCTGCAAGAATCGTGCCACATCGGTCACTTGAGCGCAAGTCCTGTGGCACGTTTCTTGCAAAGATTTCTCAAGAAGCCGGAGCATTACACTCAAGGGAGAAGTGACCGTGGAATCAGGTATGCAACAGCAATCCGAGCAGATCGCCAAACGGGTGGTTTCACATCTGATTTGGCCGGTACTCTGCCTGATAGTCCTGGCCCTGATGTACCATCACGATTTCAGCGCTCTGTATCGTGCTGATACCATGGATGCGGCCCAGGCGGCACGTCGTATCAGCGAAGGGCGCGGTTTTACAACCGGATTCATTCGCCCCTTGAGCCTGGCCTACCACCCTGAGACTGAGAATCACCCCGACCTGTATCAGCCGCCACTGTATCCCCTGACACTGGGGCTTCTCTTTTGTGTCTTGCCGGATTCGGATCGGACTGTGGCTCTCGCCTCGTGCTTCTTCTTCCTTCTCACACTTCTATTGACTTTCTTCTTGGCGAAGAGGATGTTTGGCAGCGGCGTGGCGGGGCTCAGCATCCTGCTTGTCGGACTCAATGTCGCCATATTGCAGATAGCCATCTCCGGAGCGCCCATTGCATTTTGGCTGTTTCTGATGACTTTACTCTTTTTTCTCCTCTTACGGCACCCAGGAGCCCTGAAAACATCGCTTCTGCTCGGGGTTGTCTTTGGTCTCTGTTTCCTGGCCGAGTATGCGTCTCTGTTTGTGCTGCCGGCACTTCTTTGGCTCCTCTTCTCCATGTTGCGAGAACGCAGATGGGCACACCTCGGAGTATTTGTTGTCGGCTGTCTGCTAATCCTTACACCTTGGGGAATACGCAATGCAATCTTGACCGGCAGTCCCTGGTTCAGCCTGCGATGGTATTCTTTGGCAATGTTCGGCGGGACCTATCAGGGCTTCAGCCTGATGCGAGAAACCGCACCTCCCGCAGGAGGGGTACTCGGCTTTGTCTTCTCCCACAAGATCGAAATGCTGAAAAAAGCGGTCTTGGGCACACGCAGCCTCTACAACGGCTTTCCCCTCCTCTGCGGGCTTTATGTCCTGCCTTTCTTCGTTGCCGGCATACTCCATCGCCTCGAAGAGGATCGCAGTCGCAGCCTGCGAAAGTGCCTGTATGCGATGATAATCCTGATGAGCATCGGCGGGGCACTGACCACAGGCGCTGCAGAAATATTCTCTCCCCTCATCCCCTTGATAACCATCTTTGCCGCGGCCTGTTTTGAGATGCTGCTGAAGTCACGAGGTTTTTCCATCCGACTCAGAGCTGCCGCCAAGGGATTGTTGATAGTGGTTGCAGGTCTTCCAATTCTTATCAACCTTCTGCTTCCCGCAGGCCGTGCCGGACCGCGGCAACAAAACCTCCAGCAGATTGAGCGTGGTTTACCTGCCGAAGCAATAGTGGCCACCGACATTCCTTGGGGAGTAGCCTGGTATGCTCACAGAGATGCGATTTGGCTGCCGAACATTCGCATTGAAAGGGGAGAAACTCTTGGCGATCCCACAAGAACGGATGCCTTTGTCGCCATTGACGGCCCTCATCAGAGAATAAAGGCGATCTTCCTATCTTCACACCTCTTGTCTTACCCATCGGGCGAAAATCTGGTTGCCTGGCAAGCGCTAAATGTAGTGCCCGAAGGCTTCGAGTTGAAGCCAGCGCTTGCCGGGGGAGAAATCCTGCTAACCAGGGTCGAATTTGCGGCTGATGAGAAATAAACTTATAAACCCTTGCAATTTTGGCACGATTCTTGCGTATTTCCATGTTTAGACGGGAATTTGTGGTCACGCCGGAAAAGGTGCGTGGCGAACGGTTTCTCTGACGGAGGGGAAAATGCGAAAGGTATTAATGCTGACAATCCTCGGAGCAGGGCTGCTTCTGATGGCACTCGGTCCCGTAGGCGCTGATCCGTGGCCCAGTTGGGATGCTACTACCTATGCTCCCTATTACTCAGTAAGCGTGGCCCAAGACGGATTCAACCCTAACATCTGGGTCTATACGGTTACAGTAGATCCATACAGTCTCCTGACCAGCGAATGGTCCATCAGGGCTTTTGTGCCTTACCCGACTGACATTACGACCTACCCCAGTCCGGCGCAGGCCTCAACAACTTACGATGCCGGCAATACCGCCGGGTGGACCAATCTGAACGGCGGCTGGGAATGGGGCAAATACGATAACTCCGCAGACCCCATGGATAACGCCGCATTTGGATGGATGGCCGGAGGCTCATCTACCTTCCTTTACGCCGGAAGCACAGCCACCTTTTCCGCCAATCTGGGCACCGCAGCCAGCGCGTGGGACCTCAACCGCACCTCCGTACACATCGTTCCGCCTGAGGGAGAAAGTTTCTGGATCACAAATGTGCCGGAGCCAACCTCCCTGGCCTTGCTCGGCGCAGGTCTTGCTGCAGCAGTTTCCTGGACCGGGATACGCAGAAAGAGACGCAGCGCCCGCAAGCAGCACTGAAGGCCCGATTGAAATGCTGATATTGTCGAGGCCGCGGCCTGTCTTCCGCCGACAGGCAGTTTCCACCACTGACTTAGGAAGGCCGGGAGATGGCCAATGATTAGGTGTCTGACAAAGATTTTGGCTTTCAGCATCATCCTGGGAGCGCTCCTGCAGCCGGGTCTGGCGTTGAGCGAAGAGACCCAGCCTGAAGAGTCGGGCTATCGGGTTAGACCCGGAGACACCCTGGAAATCTCCGTTGCCGGAGAATCCGCTTACTGCGGCTCTTTCCTGGTGGGGGCGGAAGGCACAATCCTTTTCTCCGACGAGATGGTCGGCAGTATAGCGGTGGCAGGGCTTACTCTTGAAGAAACTCAGGCCCGACTGACCGAGACCCTCGCCCAATACCTGAATGATCCCGCTGTATCTCTCCAGGTCAGCAAGTTTCGCGTTATCGTTTCCGGAGATGTGGCGAACCCGGGCAGTTATGAGATGAGTGGGGGAGAGACCCTCATGGATGCCATTACTCGCGCGGGTGGAGCGAAGCGTGAAATCTCATTGGCCAGAGTGGAATTGAAGCGCGCCTCCGGAGAGCAGGTATCGTTGGCGCCGCAGAAGTTCCTTCAGAAAGCGGACGAGTCCCAGAACCCTCCGCTCCGGCCGGGAGATGAAATCCTGGTGGGTCGAAGTCAACTGGGACAGGAGTTCAGGGTATCGGGAGCGGTCAAGTTCCCTGGGGTCTATCCTCTTTGGAAAGAAACGCCACCCAGTATCTTGCAGGCCGTGGAGGCAGCGGGCCGATGGACCCCGGATGCCGACCCCCGCAGGACCCTCCTGATGACAAAGAACGGTACACAACTAACGATTGACCTGATGGCACTTGATGCCAATCCCGCCGATCCTTCGAACTTGCCGCTTCAGCCCGGAGATGAAATCTTCGTACCTCGCAAGGCCCTCCAGATTACCGTGCAGGGCGCGGTCAACATGCCTGGGCCCTATTTGGTGGAGGAGGGAACGACCTATCTCCAGGCGGTGGGGAATGCGGGCGGGCTCAAGGCCAGCGCAATCCTGAATGAAGCCGTTCTGGTCCGCAACAAGCCGAACATTGAATGGATCGAAGTGAATCTGGAAAAGGTTCTCCGCGAGGGAGACATGAGCGCTAATCCGGTGGTGCATGACGGCGATGTACTATGGGTGGCCGAGCGCGACGCGCCGAAACAGGGTTCTTTTGATTTTCTCAAGAACACGCTCGTTCCCATACTCTGGGCGTTTTCACTCTAGAGGAGAGTATTTGTGACGCGTGCTGACTTGGTGAGATTATACAGACTTCTGAGACGCCGCCGCTGGCTGGTTGGAGCGGTCACTCTCGGTACGCTCACAATAGTAGTGCTGGGCGCTCTTCTCATGCCTCTCTACTACCGCGCCAGCGCGGTGGTAATGCCTTCGGAAGCGGCCCTGCAAAATCCCTTGGGCAGAGACACCGGCACATGGACTCAACACTACCGTATTGACAAAAGGGAACGAGATGCCCGCCTGCCCGCTTTCATGGATCTCGTGAAGAGCCACGCGGTACTGCAAGAGACGAAGGAGAAACTGGGGCTTGAGACCGACACACAGGACATGGCCAAACTGATTTCGGTGCAACCCGCCTTCGGGGTCGCCTTCAGTATCACCGCTTTTGACCGCACCGAGACAGGCGCGATGGAACTGGCCAATGAACTGGCACGCACTTTGGCAAAGCATTATCGGGAACTTAGTCGCTCTCAAAGCGAAGAAGAACGCCGCCTACTGGAAGAGCGCGTTGAAAGGCTCCGCCAAGCGATGGAAGCTGCCAAGAAGGAAGTCAGCGCTCTGAGCGGCGAAGAAATCTCCGTCTCCGCCAGCATGGAGAACAACCCCTCGTTTTCTCGCGCCAATGCATTGCAGGTTGAAGTGGATGCGCTACGCGCGCAGTTGAGTGAAGCGAGAGAGCGCAGGCTCCGAACCGAAAAAGAACTCACCCTCCAGCCGGAAAGAAAAGAGTCACTCACCAGCACTACCGGAAACCCGCGCGTCGCCTCCCTGCAGGAGGAACTGGCGCGGCTGGAGCGGGAACTGGTAAGCGCGAGAATTCGCTACACGGAGAAGCACCGGCAAGTCCAACGCCTTGAAGAGCAGGTTGACAAGGTGAAGGCCAGCCTGTCCGCGGCCCTGGAAGAGATGACCACACACAAGACAATCGCCCCCAACCCGCTGCGGACATTTCTGGAAAGCGAGCTGGTGAAATTGAATATAGAGGAGGCCGCGCTTACGGCAAGGCTTTCTGCCCTTCGAGCAACAATGGCGCGAGACCAGCAGAAGGTCCGCGCGGCCAGCAGCAAGGAAGTTGACATAACCACGAGCAAGGCCGATTACCTGGCTGCACAAGAGTCGTATCGCACGGTAAGTGGGCTTCTACAAGCAGCCCTGATTGAAGAGGAAGCCCAGCAAGGCGCGGCCCATATCCGGATAATCCAAGAGGCCGGCTTCGCGGAAGGTCCATCTACCCGCCGAGGGCCGAATCTTGTGCAGCTGATTGTTCTGGGAGTGTTGCTGAGTCTGGGGCTGGGAGTTGGTGTGGGTCTTGCGGCTGAATTCTTCGATGAGAGCATCCGAAGCACAGAGGATATTCAACAAGTGCTGCAACTCCCTCTCAGCGGCACCATTCCCGAGGTAGTAGGTGTGGAGAGGGAAGCGCTTCCTCAGATAACGCGGGCCTTGCCCATTTCGCCTTATGCTGAATGTTATCGCTTCCTGCGCACGAGCATTCTCTCCAATGGTCACGCACAAAGCGTTAAATCCCTCATGTTTACGGCCGCCTCGCCTGCCCAAGGAACGAGCACTACAATCGCCAACCTCGCCATCTCTCTGTCAGAGGCCGGCAAGACGGTTGTGCTGGTGGATGCGGACCTTCGCAGGCCCATGCAGCACATCATCTTCAAAGTGCCGAATGAGGTGGGCCTCACCAGCGTCTTAGCCGGAGATGCAGAAATCGAAGATGCTCTGCGGCACACTGAAGTCCCGCGTTTGTTCGTCTTGCCCGCGGGCCCGCAAGCGGATAACCCTTCCGCCTCGCTCAACTCACAGAGAATGAAGGAAACCTTACGGCGGTTACAGGGGAGATTCGAGTATGTACTCATAGACACACCTCCCGTTTTGGCCTTCAGTGAAAGCGTGACCCTCTCCTCTCTGCTGGACGGCGCCGTCCTGGTGGTGAGGGTGGGAGATGCCTCCCGCGGCAATGAATTGCAGGCAAAGGCGACTCTGGAGAAAGCCGGAGCAAAGATACTCGGAGTTGTAGTTAACGGGCTGTCGCCACAGCACATAGACAGTTTTTACTTCCATGCCCACTATTACCAGCAGGCGGCCCTTCCTGGGCGGAGTCATGATGACTCCGCAGTGGCGCGTCCAGACCAGTGAGACCGAAATCTCACTGATGGGCTATCAGAAAAGAAGGACATAGGCATGGGACTCAGTCTGCCTGAGAAGATGGGCATTGCGGCGACGGAACGGCGCTACCAGACACTACTGGAGAGGCTTGAGCAGCGTGAGGCGCGAGTCGTTGTGATGGGCGCCGGCTATGTGGGCCTCACCCTGGCGGTGGAGGCGGCACGCATCGGCTTTCCTGTCACCTGTTATGAGATTGACCCGGCCAAAGTGACTGCCATCCGCAATGGCATTTCCGGTGTTCCAGGTATCTCTGCGGAAGAACTGAAGCGACTTCAGAAGTCAAAGCGGCTGGTTTGCAGCAACCAGCCGGCCGCCCTCAGTGCAGCAGAGGTAATTGTAATCTGTGTGGCCACCCCTTTGAACGGAGGCCGCGAACCGGATACCTCTCAGATTGAAACCGCGGCGACCTGCATACGCTACTACTTGAAACCGGGGACATTGGTGATCCTGGAGAGCACTTCCTATCCGGGCACCACGGAGGAGTTAGTCAAGCCCATCCTCGAGGCTTCAGCTTTGAAGGCCGAGAAAGATTTCTGGCTCGCCTTCTCCCCGGAGCGAGTTGATCCGGGCAACCCCAATTACGGGCTCCACAACACCCCCAAAGTACTGGCCGGTATCGGCGAGAAGTCAACTGCTCTGACACAGGCTTTCTACAGCCAGACAGTGGAAAAAACTGTCACAGTATCCTCTCCCACAGCGGCGGAGATGGTCAAACTCCACGAAAACACTTTCCGGAATATAAATATTGCCTTCGTCAATGAGATGGCTCTGTTGTGTGATCGATTGGGGCTGGATATCTGGGAGATAATCCAGGCCGCCTCCAGCAAGCCCTATGGCTTCATGCCCTTCCACCCCGGCCCCGGTCCGGGCGGACATTGCATACCGGTTGATCCGCACTACCTCTCGTGGAAGGCGCGCCAACACAACTTCGATTGCAAGTTCATTGAACTGGCCTCCAGCATAAATGACCAAATGCCGAACCATGTTCGCACCAAGACCGCGGAGGCGCTCAAACGGGCCAATAAATCTCTGAACGAGGCAAAAATACTTCTTCTGGGCGCGGCCTATAAACGCGACATCGCCGATACCAGAGAATCGCCTATCTTCAGACTTATCAGCCTTTTCCGGGAATCCGGCGCGCAGGTGACCTATCACGATCCTCTGGTTGCAGAACTCAGGCTGGCTGATTCTACGCTCATGGAATCAGTGGAATTGACTCCCGAGACACTCGC
>WVXJ01000154.1 GCA_011773575.1 Armatimonadota bacterium
TCGCAGAGGCTAGCGCTGTATTGCGACTTGATGGCCGACCCAATCCTACCTCATGACGGTGACAGTTTGTACTTCACCGGATTCGCTAGAACTGCTTGCGACAAAGGAGACATGAGTGATTACGAGTCAAGACCGGGCCGGTTTCAGCGCTGGCCCACTTCAACGGGTATACGATGGGATACTCCTAATGCTACAGGAACTGGAACTGAAGCTAGGTCGGAGTCTTCACGCGACGGTTACTTGGCTGTCATGTGGAACGCCTGGTCCCGTCGCGATAGGGCTGCACTTGAATCTATCAGAGACTGGGGAAAGCGACGAGGCTGGACTATGGGCGACGGTAGACTCGGTGGATTTGATACCTACTTTACACCAACATATAGAAGTACTCTTGCTCGAATGATTTATGTACTCGGCGGCGAGCGGGACCTCGTAGCTGAGAACTTCCCCGCTAGCTGGCAGCAGTCTTGCAAAGACTTTGAGTGCTGGCTAACGGTCACACACATCCTGTTGAGAGGTGAGGCATTTGGCGGTATCAGTTCAAATGCCCTCTCCGCTCTACAGCATGCCTCGGCGTATTCCCCTAGGAATGCGCTGTACAGATGGGCCTACGACAAGTATACTACTGGGGACGCGAGTCATGCCCTGCATTTGCTCGTAACTCATCCGGCGTTCCCGGCCGATAGACTGCCTACAACCGATGATTACCGGGATGATTGGCCTCTGCGACGGGGGCCGGAGAGCAGGGGGTGGGATAGGCAACCGGAATTGGGGGCCATTAAGACACATTCTGGGGGCGATTGGGCATTCTGTGCGTGGTATATATTAAGACAGGAGCCACAACGGAGCGTTGAATGAAAGAAGAGCTGCAGGAAATCAAAATAATACTTGCCCGGATTGAGGTAGACCTGCGGCATCATATTCGACGGACTGATATCTTAGAGGAAAGCCTTAAGCCTATTCAAGACCATGTTACTTTTATTAGGAACTTAGGGAAATTTATAGTTGGACTAGCCGCAGTTGCAGTAGCTGTAGCTGCTTTTCTAGCATTAACCTAGTGAGGGAAGACAATGCCATTTGATAGAAAAAAAGAACTAGATGC
>WVXJ01000053.1 GCA_011773575.1 Armatimonadota bacterium
GCGCGCCATCTGGACAGTGAACTCATTGCGGCAAAGACGGCCGCCAACCAGGCTCCTGGAAGCATCACACGGCCCGCCGCCCAACGCATCCGCGAATTGGAAGAAGAAGTGGCCGCCCGAGACACCTTCATAGAGCAGCTCTGCGGCCGGTCATAGCGCGGCCCCGCCCCAACGCAGCTATCCCTTCTTGTCCTCTTCGAGCCCGCGCATTTGATGGATGTAATTGTGACAGGCGTCCAGAAGAAGCTTTACGGCGCGGTCTTGTGTATCCATTGCCTCCAGGTCGTGCGAACCCGAACTGGGTACTTGAAATTGCTCTGAGACATATTCATCATTTCTCCGGCACACGGCAATATTGAATTTCCTGCCAAATCCGGGGAGAATCTGAAAGGCATCCTGAGACATCTCGGATATCACTTGAAAGGCTGCGCGCTCCAATAGACTCCTAAGTTCCGCCGAGGTATGGTGGCGAACGTGATAGGGGACCATTTCCGGGGAATAAGGAAACACATCTTCGTTGGGTGAAGAGATGATAAGAGTACCGCCCGGCTTCAGCAGCGACCGCAGCCGGCTCAGAAATTGAACATCGCGGGGCAGGTGTTCAAGTGTCTCAAAAGAGATGATGCAGTCAGCCGGTTCAAACCTCTGCGACTCGTCCAGACAGTCACCCAGCAGATACGCAATCCTTTCATGGGAGAAGTGCTTCCTGGCGAAGTCAATTGCCTCTGGAGCGATGTCTATGCCCGTCACGCGGGAGCACGCCGTTCCCTTTGCGACCAGATGCGTCCCATAGCCGATTCCGCAGGCGATATCCAGGACAATATCGCCGGGTCGAACGAATTGTGCCGCAAAGTGATATCGCTCGACATGGTCGCTGCGAATCTCTTCCAGACGTGTTCCCATCTGGCGACCCGCCTCAATAGAACCTTCTACATTGCCTTCGGTAAGAGGTGCATGTTTGTGCGCCGATACCTCCAAGTGACCCTCGGATTTTTCCAGCGAGCTGTCGTCCGCAGTATGATCTTTCGCCGCTACGAACCCGGCTTTGAACAACAAATCCTGCAGTGACTGCCGAGTATAGCTCCATTGAGGAACCTGCAAGAGTTTGTCCTGATGCCCACACAGGCCGGCCAAGGCAAGCTCATGGTCACCTGAATTGTAAAGGTCAAGGTAGAATTGGAGGTTGGGTGCTGTCACATAGATGCGCCCTCCAGGTACAAGGAGGCGCCAACATTCCTGCAGGAATCTCACTGCATCAGTGCGGCGAAGGTATTGAATCAAATGCCGGGAGCGAACCTCCGAAAAGCACTCATCCTTGAAGGGGAGAGTAGAGGGCCTACAGCGGATTTCCTGCGCACCTTCCGGCTCAGCCCTGCAAACCACACCACTTTCAACAGGAACATCTGCCGCAGCAACTTCCAGACGGCGATAGCCGAATGACTCAACCAATTTCTCGCTCATTCACATACTCCCCCTGATCTTGGCAAACGATAACATGAGGCTTTTTTGGCGTCAAATGCGGCTGCAGCCATACCAAAAGCTTGACACGCGCTTGAGAAATCCGGTAATATGCCCAAGAGGTTGACGGTATGTCTGTTCTATCAGTATTGAATCACGTCCTTGAACTTTGCAGCGTCGCAGACTCCGCGGGGCTGTGGGGTTTCTTGGTTTTCGACACCTATTTCCAACGCCAGTCAAGAGAGGGATTTGCCTGAAGCCCGCTGGCCTGGTTCTGGCGGGCTTTTGACATCAGGGTAGAGAGATGCCGGCGAGTCGCGATTCGGAAGCGGTACTGGTGCTAAACTTCAACTATCAGCCGCTGAATATTACCAGCGCACAGCGGGCGGTATCGCTCATCTGCTTGGGAAAGGCGCATGCACTGGAGACCGATTCGCGCGTATTTCGCTCCGAGCACCTGCACATAAAGATGCCTACTGTAGTAAGGTTGGACTACTATGTGCGGCGGCCGCTTCCGGTACTGCGGGTCAGCCGCAAGAGCATCTTCGCTAGAGATCGGCATACCTGCCAGTACTGCGGCAATACCGGAGTAACACTTACCCTGGACCACGTCATTCCGAAGGAAAGGAAGGGGAAAACCTGCTGGGAGAACCTGGTCTGCTGCTGCACCAAGTGCAATAACATCAAGGCGAATCGTTCGCCGGCGGAAGCCGGATTGAAGTTAATCAATCAACCCCGCAGGCCGAAATATATCCCCTATATCACCTACACCCGCTTTGTGGCTGCGATGCAGAATCCCGTATGGCAGCCATATCTGGTGCCTTACGGAGACGGGTTCCCGGTGCTGGCTGAGGAAGAGGACGATACCCTTATCCGCCTGAAGCCCGCAGGGCTCAAGCCTCGACACGCCCACAGTCTGACCACCTAGTAGGCGCGGCTCAGTACAAACCTCTCCACGCGGCCCAAGCGTCACTGGCGAGTTTCCAGATGGGGCGGCGGCCGAGGACGTGACGTATAATCTGCCACTGTTTCTGCTTCTTCGAGACCCCGTCTACACTCAAGAACACTTCACCCGCATATTGACCTATCTCCGGATAGAGGGTAAACAGTTCCGGGTGTGTCTCAAAGAACCGCGGAGCGCGGCGGTACTTCTCCATATCTCGCAAGACATAGGAATCACGCAGTAGTTGCTCATAGCGGGCCAGACTCTTGGCGGAGAAGTCTTTCCATTCAAGTGCCCTCAGAATGGCCTCGGCGGCACACTTGCCGGAAGTGGTGGCTAGATTCGAGCCTTCTCGATGCAAGGAATTGACCATACCCGCAGCATCACCTACAACGACCATGCCGTCAGTGTAGAGCGGGGGCATCTTGTCAAATCCTCCTTCAGGGATGAGATGCGCGAGGTATTCCCGTACTTCTCCGCCTGCGATGAGAGGGGCCACCGCGGGATGAGCCTTGAGATGTTCCAGCATATCGTTGGGACTTATATTCGCCTCCAGCAAATCCGAGCAGACCGCTCCCACCCCAACCGACAGTGAATCTCGGTTGGTATAGATGAACGCCGTCCCCATGAGGCAACTGGTTGCATCTCCGTAAAGCTCTATCGTGGCCCCCTCACCTGGATTGAGCCCGAAGCGCTTCTCAATCTCCTCTGCAGGAAGTGAGATAATCTCTTTTACGGCAACGGCGGCCTCATTCGCCTTCCAGTCCGGTTTCAGCCCGGCGTCCTTTGCCAGTAAGGAATTGACACCGTCCGCGGCCACCACCACATCACAGGCGAGATCACCTTCGGGGCGACCGGTACGAACACCGCAGATCCGCCCATCCTTCCGCAGGACGTCTTCCACCACAGTTTCGGTGATGATCAACGCGCCGGCCTGCAGGGTCTTCTCCGCCATCCATTTGTCGAACCGCGCCCGAAAGACCGTAAAGCAATTGTAGGGCTCAATGCCGAAACGCTGGCTGCGAAAGCCACCTTTGAGTGCTGCATCCTTGGTCAGCACCCAGTAGTTCTGTTCAATAACAGGTCGCTCAACAGGTGCCTCTTTCCAGAATTCGCCGAAGACCTCTTCTGTAGGCTGGCGATAAAGCACTCCACCCATGACGTTCTTGGAGCCGGAGAAATTGCCTCGCTCTATCACCGCGACCTTCACTCCGGCTTTCGCCAGAGGATAAGCAACGGCGAGTCCTGCCGGGCCTCCTCCTACCACAATAACATCGAACTTTTCCAAGAAGACACTCCTTATAGTGGGGTCCTATGTTGTGCCGGAACCTAAGATCACTACGCGCTCACACTTTCCTGTTGTGCCTTCCGGCCTTTCAGTTTCGTCCGAAACTCTGCTGTGATAGCGGGTACTACTTTGTTGAGATCACCTACTATTCCATAGGTGGCAACCTTGAATATGGGTGCATTGGGATCACTGTTGATTGCCACGATAATGTCCGAAGTTTGCATGCCGACCAGATGCTGGATGGCGCCCGAAATGCCGCAGGCGAAATAGACCTTTGGCCTCACGGTCTTCCCGGTCTGGCCCACCTGGTAAGGTGTGGTTATCCAGCCTGCATCAACACAGCCGCGAGAAGCTCCCACTACGCCTCCGAGAACATCAGCCAATTCTTGTAGCATTTTGAAGCCTTCCGGTCCACCCAGACCGCGGCCGCCCGCCACAATGATGTCCGCATCTTCAATCCTGATTTCACCGGCTTCTTCGCGATGATACTCGACAACCCGAGAGCCGACTTCGTTCTCCGTCATGCCGAGTTGCTCTTCAATTACCTTACCGGTGCGGGTCGCATCTCTATCAGGCATGGGCATGACTCGAGGTCTTACGCTCGCCATCTGCGGGCGTTGCTTCTCACACAGAATGGTGGCCATAATATTGCCGCCGTATGCAGGGCGGGTTTGTTCAAGAAGTTTCCGTTGGGGATCAATGGTCAGGCCGGTGCAGTCTGCAGTAAGGCCGGTACGAAGGGTCGTTGCCACCGCGCCGGCCAGGTCTCGCCCCATGGTGGTGGCCCCAAGCAAGAGAATCTCAGGGTGATACTTACGAGCGAGTTCGGTCATGGCATGAAGATACGGCTCTGTGCGATAGCGAGCGAGCACAGGATCATCAATCAGATAAACCAAATCCGCGCCATAGGCGATAGCCTCGTCGGTCAATGCCTTAACATTCTCACCCAGCACCACTGCTGCCAGTCGTCCACCCAGGTCCTCACTCAGTTTCTTGCCAATGCCGAGAAGTTCCCAGGATACGTTTGCGGGATGCCCGTCGGTCTGCTCCACAAACACCCAAACCTCTTTCGCCTCTCCTGAAGGCGTCTTCTCCTGTGTGTCGGCGGGCTGGGGGACTGCTTCCTGAGCCGTCTCGGGCATGGCCTCTGCATCCGCCTTCTCGGCACCTGGAAGAACCATGGCCTCTGCCGGGCAAACCTCGACACATACTCCGCAAGCAGTACAGAGATCCGGGTTCACAACGGCGATCCCGCCCTGCATATCAAGGGCGTTCTCCGGGCACGCCGCCAGGCATTGCTCGCAGGCTATGCACTTCTCCGCAATAATCTCTACAACTCGTTTCATTACTCAACTGCTCCGCTACTGAGAATCTTCTCAACGACTGCTGCGGCAGCGCGCTCCGGGGCCTCCATGCCTCCCGGGATTATCTCGCCACCGGTTCTTTCAGGCGGCGCGAAAATCCGCCTCACCGAGGTAGGCGAACCATTCAGCCCCATCTGTTCAGCATCGAGTTCAAGGTCTGCCGCGTTCCACACTGCAGGCTGGGTGCGCAAGGACTTTATCAATGCCGGGAGGCTCGCATATCTCGGAGTATTGGCTTCTTTGAGAATCGTCAGCAGCGCCGGCATGGGAGCGTCAATTATCGCGGTCGCTCCCTCCAGGCGTCTGCGTACCTGTATTCTTCGCTTCTCGGCATCTATCTCAACGACCTTGTCTACATAGGTCAGTTGCGACAGGCTCAACCGCGTCCCTATGCCAGGTCCCACCTGGGCGGTATCTCCATCAATGGTCTGCTTCCCGCACAACACCAAATCGAGCCCATTCTCCGCCCAAATCCTCTTGATTGCGGTGGATAGAATATAGGAGGTAGCAAGGGTGTCAGAACCGCGCATCGCTGAATCGGTAAGGAGTATTGCACGGTCGGCGGCGAATGACAGACCTTTCTGGAGTTCGGCCACGGCCGTCGGCGGTCCCTGGCAAAGCAGGGTTACTTCCGCGCCATATCGCTCCTTTATGCGTGCGGCTTCCTCGATTGCGTGAACATCGAAGGGATTGATGATAGAGGGGACGCCCTCCCGAATCAGGGTGTTTGTCTCCGGGTCTATCCGCACTTGAGTGGTATCTGGTACCTGTTTCATACAGACGACGATTTGCAGCATACGAATTCCTCTGGGGAAGTGCCGAAGCCTAATGGTCGGCTGATTCAGATATGAGGATACAAGATTTGAACGGGGCAGGTCAATGAATTCATGAAAGAATCTACAGATTAGCATGGGAAATGTCATCCATTGGATTGTCACAGAATCGAGCATCCGCTATTTGATTTCGCAGGGTTTTCCGGCGAATGTGGAGAAACTCTTAAGATAATATGGGGGAGAGGAGGGGAATTATGGCACGCGGTGTACAGTTGTGTGTGAGTCTGGAGAACAAACCGGGGCAATTAGCGAGAGTGGGAGCGGCTCTGGCCAGGGCAAAGGTAAACATCGAGGCCATATCGGTGGTGGACACAGCCTCAGGCTGTCTCGTGAGGCTGGTGACCTCCTCCTCAGCCAAAGCAAAGGTTGCTCTCTCCAAGGCCGGAATGCCGCCCATGCAGCAGCCGGTAATCGTCTTGCGACTGCTGGATGCGCCAGGTGCCCTGGCGAAGGTTGCGAGGAAACTCTCGAGCGCCCGTATCAACATCGACTATGTCTATGGCAGCGCGGCGGGAACTGGGAAGGCGAGCCTGCTGGTCCTGGGGGTGGACAACATCGCTAAAGCCTCCGCTGCCCTGAAGAAGATCTGAGCGCAAGCAATCCGCTCTCAAATTTGTCCTGCAGGTCTGGAGCGGGAAGATATTCGCTTCCGGGCAGTTGCGCCGGCCGAACGCTGCCCATGCCGGGGGGGCGAGGCCGGGCGAAGGGCGATTTCTGCCTTCAGCATTTCTATGGCCGCCTTCGCCTGAAGGTCTTCATCTGAAAGGGGCTTGACCACACCCTCGGGCTGTTCCACTTCTTTGTCCGGCAGGATCCCCCGCCCATTCACTTCGCGCTTCTTCGGAGTCAGGTATCTTGCCGTCGTTATTCTGACAGCGGATCCGTCCGTCAGTTGCCTAGTTCTCTGCACAAGACCCTTGCCGAAAGTTCGCTCGCCAATGACTTTTCCAACACCGCTGTCCTGAATCGCGCCGGCCAAGATCTCTGAGGCGCTGAGCGAGCCCTGGTTTACCAAGACGATCAAAGGCAATCCCGGGTCGCGAGCGCGCCCAGAGGCGAAGACGGGTTCAGGTTCAGAGTTCTTTGCTTGGATATAGACGATGGGTCCCTCCGGCACGAACATCTCCGCCACTCCCAGGCACACATCCAGTTCGCCTCCCGGATTATCCCGAAGGTCCAGCACAAGACCCCTGATTCCTTTTGACTCTAATTCAGTGAGCGCATCTGCCGTTAGTTTCACAGTCTGATCGTTGAAAGATGTGATCCGCAGGTAGCCTATATCCCCTTCCAAGACTCTTTGTTCTACTGTGGGGATATAGACATTTCTTCGCACGATCTTGAACTCAATGGGCTTACTATGAGCTTCACGCTGAATTAGCAGAGCAACGGAAGTGCCTGGGGCGCCTCTGATGAGTTTCGCCGCTTCGGATATATTCATACCGAAAGTGGAGATTCCTTCTATTTCCAGGATTTGGTCGCCAGGCTTTAGGCCTGCGTGTTCTGCAGGTCCGCCGGGGATGAGAGCGGTGATGCTGGGCCAGTACTGCTTGTGAAGGGGGGAATCTGACACATACTCGGCCTCAAAGCCTTTTGCAGATACCCTGGTAATACGATAGGTGAGCGGGGTCAAAGCCTCCGTCATCTCCAGAGTCGCGCCAATACCCTCGATATACCCTTCGTATTCGTTGACAAAGCTCTTGTATTCCTCAGGCTCCATGAACCTCGCATATGGATCATGGAGTTCGGCGAGCATGCCGCGAATGGCGGCATGGTTCAGTTTAACCGCTTCTTCCTCAGAGATGTCAGTGACATAGCTCCGCTGAAGTAAAGATGTGACTTCTTGGAAAGCCTCTATGGGGTAAGGGGAGACCTCTTCAACCGAGGAAACCGATTTGCGCGTGAGACTACTCATTTCAGTCCTCAGATTCACACTCGTACACGCCAAAGAATGAATCTGTATTCCGACAGCAAATGCCGCCACTACGGACACCATGAGCAAACCCATCCATGGGCGACAGCTTCTTTTGAACATCTCGTTACTCACCTTATTTTGAGCTTGCTGCAATCGAACTCAAAAAAAACGAGACGCAAGAGGTCGGCCCAACTGGCCTCTTTCGCCTCCGATTGCTTACATATGTATTACCCACGCTGTTCTATTTGATGGACATGAACCATCTCAAAATTGTACAGAGTAAAGAACAAATCGTGGTGAATCATGACTCACTACTCTCACTAGTTGATAGGCTATCGGTCAGATTCACCGACAATGGCTATATCAAAGGAAGTGGAGGGGCACGCCTACTGATCCAGAGGGGTAACAATGTCGCCAAACCAACCGCTGCCCTCCCAGGGAGGGTAAACGCATGCGAACTCTGCTAACACATTCTTCAGAGAAGTATATTCGCTACCGGGCAAGTGCAGTGGCCGGTAGGCGGCTCTGCCGAATACTTGAGGCAGAGCGAAGGGCGATCTGTTCCTTCACCATTTCTACGGCCGTCTTTGCCTGAAGGTCCTCGTCTGAGAGGGGCCTGACTACACCCTCAGGCTGTGCTACTTCCTTGTCCGGCAGGATCCCCCGCTCATTGACCTCGTGCTTCTTCGGAGTCATGTATTTCGCTGTTGTAATAGCAACCGCAGATCCATCTTTCAGGGGCCTTACTATCTGAACCAGACCCTTGCCAAAGGTTCGTTCTCCGACAACCTTTCCTACGCCCCGCTCCTGGACTGCGCCGGCAAGAATCTCTGAAGCGCTTGCTGAGCCCCGGTTCACCAACACCACCAGCGGCAGCCCTAGTCCGCGAGATTGCTTGGGTGCCAGGCGCGGCGCAGGTTCGGCGCCTTTTGCTTGGATATAGACGATGGGACCATGTGGCACGAACATAGCGGTTACGTCCAGGCATACCTCCAGACCGCCTCCCGGGTTATTGCGAAGATCAAGCACGAGACCCTTGATTCCTTTTGTCTTTAGCTCAGCCAGACCCTCCGCTGTCAGTTCCACACTGCTCTCGTTAAAGGAGTTGATCCTCAGGTAGCCTATATCACCATCCAATACTCTTTTCTCAACCGTAGGTATATCGATGTTACCGCGGACGATCTCAAGCTCAATGGGCTTACTTTCACCCTCACGGCGGATGAGCAGAGAAATAGCAGTTCCCGCGGGACCTCTGATTCGTTTCACCGCTTCAGTCATACTCATACCGTAGGTGGAGGTATCGTCTATCTTTACGACCTGATCCCCTGCTTTCAGGCCTACGCGCTCTGCGGGTCCTCCGGGGATGGGTGCAACGACGCTAATCCTATACTCTCTATAGAACGGAGCTTCGGACACATACTCGGCCTCAAAGCCGTTTGCAGAGGCCCTGGTAATACGATAGGAAAGCGGATTCACCCAATCCGCACCACATACTGCACATTGAAATGGAGAAAGCGCACCCTGCTTGGCTGTTTCCTTGTCGGATTCAGGCGAAACGGGGACCTCTGTCATTTCCAAGGTTGCGCCGATACCCTCAAAATGCCCTTGATTCTCCTCCCGAAAACCGTTGTATTCCTCCGGGTCCATAAACCTTGTGTACGGGTCACGGAGCCCTGCGAGCATTCCGCGAATGGCGGCATAACCCAGTTCAACCTCCTGTTTCTCAGAGATGCCGGCGACATAATTCCGTCGAAGCAAAGCCGTGACTTCCTGGAATGCCTCCACAGGCCGAAGGGAAATCTCCTCCACAGCAGAGAGTGATTCGGATGCAAAACCACCTACTCCGGCCATCAGATTTGCGCCCACACATGCCAAAGAACGAAACTGTGTTCCGGCGGCAAATGACAGCGTCATCAGCGCCACCATAACGATCCCCATCCACGGGCGAACGTGTGCTTTGAGCATCTTGTTAATCACCTTCTTCCTGGGTTTGCCCCATCTGGAATGAATGAAAAAGAGGCATGAGAGTTCGCCCTCAGAAGGCGGCTCTCGCCTCCGGTTGTCGTCAGGTGTTTCCTATCTACATTATTCCGTTACGTGGATACGAACGACTTTAAAATCGAACAGCGTAAAGACCAAACCGTCGTAAATGATGACACAGTGCTTGGAAAAGCTAATGGGCTTGTCGAGTACACTAACCTGAGTGGCCTGTCCCTGAGTACGTTGGGTCGCGGCCCCACCAGCGGCGCCAGCTCGACCCCCTCCTCTGGCTCCCGCCCCGCGTACACGAGCAGCACCACCCCCTCGCCCTCGGGCGCCGCGGCCGGATGGCTGCCGCATAGCACCACCCGTCCGTCTGAAGCTCGGCGAGCCTCCTCCGCCCAAGGTTCTACCTGCGGCTGCGGGAGCGGCGGAAACCTCTCCTTTGCCACCGCTCAAGTAGGGCTGGAGAACGGAGGGATAGTCATAACTTATAACTACCTGAGAGAAACTATCTCCCAGTTTGATGCCTCTTTCTGTCTGCACAGAGACATCAGGTTCAAGTGAGAAGGCTATGATATCGGTCACCAGGGCATCATCCCCGGTTCCTTTCAAGATGAAGCCCGCGGTAAGCCCGCCTTTGAGCCTATACAGCCACATCTGTTGGTCAGATGCCAGTTTGCCGGGCAAAACCGGCTTCGCCCAGCCCGGAGGGGCTATGGAGCCTTCCTTGACGGGTAGCAGCAACTTCGCCCTTATTTCTTCCTCGGCGCTCCTTAGGGTGTTCAAGGCCGGCCGGCCGTCTTTTCCGGCGGTGACAATGCCCATGGCAGGGCCGTAGATATGCATGAGTTCCTGGGGAGTGGCGCCGATCGGAACACC
>WVXJ01000043.1:0-2283 GCA_011773575.1 Armatimonadota bacterium
GGCCTGGCTCGCTGTATTGCCATGGTGCTGGTCTGGAATGACCTGGCGAAGGGTGATACCGAATATGTCGCCGGTCTGGTGGCTTTCAACGCTCTTTTCCAGGTGCTGACGTATTCCATCTACGCTTATATCTTCATTACCGTGCTGCCGCCCATGCTGGGGTTGAGCGGCGCCGTGGTGAAGGTTTCCATCGGTGAAATCGCCCGCAGTGTTTTCATCTATTTGGGCATTCCTTTTCTTGCGGGCTTGATTACGCGTTTTACTCTCATCCGTCTCAAGGACAAGACTTGGTATCATGAGCGCTTTATCCCTCGCATCAGCCCAATCACACTGGTCGCCTTATTGTTCACCATCCTGGTAATGTTCTCTTTGAAGGGCGAGTATATCGTCCGGCTACCACTGCACGTCTTCCGGGTAGCTGTCCCCCTGTTGATTTATTTCAGTGTGATGTGGCTGGTAACATTCTTTCTTGCCAAACGAATCGGCGCGGACTACCCGAAAACCGCGACCCTGGCTTTCACCGCTTCGAGCAATGACTTCGAACTCGCCATCGCGGTTGCCATCGCCGTTTTCGGCATTCATTCCGGGCAAGCCTTTGCCGCGGTAATCGGGCCGCTCGTGGAGGTGCCGGTGCTTATCAGTCTCGTGAATCTTTCACTCGCGTTCCAGAAGCGCTATTTTGCGCAGGAAGCGCTCCAGGAAGTAGGAGTATGTTATGAGCAAGGAAAATAAAGAAACCATAGAATGCCCATGCTACCGGGTTTGTTCCGGGCTGGATATAAAGATGGGGCAGTGGTGCCGCTATCGCAAATCAGAGGCTCCACCGCCGGGAATGCATGCATTCGATCCCAGGGAGACATGGTGCCCGCCGGGAGTGCGGGCAAATGTGCTTATGTTGGGCTACATGCTGGCGGAGGGAAAGGAAGACCCCGAGCGACTGGAAAAAGTCCTCGAAGAGATTCGTCGCTGGAACAGAACGCTGCGCAGCAAACCCGCAGCCTATAATCCTGCAGGGTAGCGTGCGTATGATCGGAGGAGAGGCGAGAAGGGAGAGGTAGTGCAAATGACAGCGACAATCATTACGCTGAGCGAAGAAGACTTGATTCGGCTTCAAGAGATATTGATGGATCAGGATGAGAAAGCCGCTCTGGCATTTCTCCGGCAGGTGGTAGAGCCGGAGGCCGAAAAGCGCCGGAAGGGCAAATGCAAGCCGCCGGTGTGAGAGGATTTGAGATGTTGCAGAATTGCGGCCTTCTGCAGTCAGCCGATGCCGCGCCCCTTGCGCTAGGACTGTGAGAGAAAGCGCATATCGTTCTCATAGAGAAGGCGAATATGCTCGATATCGAAACGACGCTGAGTGAGGCGGTCAATGCCCATCCCGAAAGCGAATCCGGTTACTTCCCGGGGGTCGTAACCGCCGGCGCGCAGCACCTCCGGATGGACCATTCCGCAGCCGGCGATCTCCACCCAGCCGGAGTCCTTGCAGAACTTGCAGCCCGCGCCATCACATAGTGTGCAGTTGATGGAGACATCTCCTCCAGGTTCTACGAAGGGGAAGAAATCGGGCCTGATTCTCACCCTCGTTGCAGCGCCGAAATACTGCTGGGCAAATGCCTCCAGGATCCCCTTCAAGTGGCCGAAGTTAATCCCCTTGTCCACCAGCAACCCTTCGAGTTGATAGAAGGTGTGGGAATGGGTCATAGTGACATTTTCGCGGCGATACACCCGACCGGGCGCTATCAACCGGGAGGGCTGGGGAGCGCGCTCTTTCATTCCGCGTATCTGCACAGGAGAGGTATGGGTGCGCAGCAGTACCTCGTCATTCACATAAAAGGAATCTTGCTCATCCATTGCAGGATGGTCTGGAGGATAATTGAGGGCCTCGAAGTTGTAGCGGTATAACTCCACCTCAGGCCCCTCTATCACCTCGAATCCCAGCCCTATGAAGATGGCGCAGAGTTGCTCCATCACTAGGGTGAGGGGATGTTGGTGTCCAATTTGAGGGCGGCGTCCCGGGATAGTCACATCGAGCGTTTCGGCGGCAAGACGGCCCCTCTCAGCGGCTTCCTGTAACTGCCGGCGGCGATTGGTCAGGGTTTCTTCCACCTCAGTGCGCGCACGATTTGCCGCGGCTCCGGTTGCGGGTCGTTCCTCCGCAGGCAATTGACCGAGCCCTCGGAGCAGTCCGGTCACTCTTCCCTGGCGTCCCAGGAACTCTACCCGCAGTTTCTCCAATGCTTTCAGGTCTTTGGCTGCGGCAATCTTTTCGGAGGCTTCTTTGAC
>WVXJ01000043.1:2293-8598 GCA_011773575.1 Armatimonadota bacterium
CTGACAAACCGCCCCCTCTGTCGAGTAATCAAAGGGCTGGCAAACATGGTAATTGATTGATGGAGTCAAATACACAGGGTCACCCTGAAGGGGTCTGCCTTGAGAGGCGCGCAAGAAGAATTTCTCCAATACTTGAAAAGCGTTCGAGGAGCATCACAGCACACCCTGCGCGCTTACCGCAAGGACTTGGGCCAACTTCTCGATTTCCTCTCCGGGAATGACGAAGTGAATTCTTGGGAGGATGTTTCAGATGCCCATCTGCGGCGTTTCCTGGGCAATCTCTCAGAACGCGGCAAAGCGCAGACCTCGCTGGCAAGGAAACTCTCCTGTTTTCGGTCTTTTTTCACCTATCTTTGCCAGCACAAGGGACTGCCGCTGAACCCTACGGTTGGCCTTGTATCACCCCGGCTGCCTCGCCGTTTGCCTCAATTCCTGGATCCCGGGGAGATAGAGAAACTGCTGGCCGCACCCCCAAAGGACATCCCACTGGGCCTGCGTGATCGAGCCATTCTGGAAATGCTCTATTCCACCGGCCTGAGAGTGAGCGAACTTGTATCATTGAGCCTGAATCAAATTCAAGGTCAGGCCGAACTTCACGTGCGGGGAAAGAGGGATAAGGAGCGAGTGGTGTTTCTGGGCGCTCCCGCAATTGAGGCGCTGGACAATTACCTGCGCATTGGAAGGCAGGCTCTTGCCAAGGGGGGCAAAAAGAGCGAGAGGACAGGAAAAGGGAAAGATGAAGCGGTTTTCCTAAACCGGCGGGGAGGCCGGCTCACAGATCGCAGTGTGCGGAGGATTCTCCACAAGTACATCATGCTCACCTGCGCCCGTCACGGGCTCAGCCCACATTCACTGCGCCACACTTTCGCAACCCACCTGTTGGAGGGAGGAGCGGACCTGCGGGTTATCCAGGAACTGCTGGGCCACTCCAGCCTTTCCACAACTCAGATTTACACACATACAAGCCTTCGTCACCTGAAGGAGGTCTATTCCAGAACTCACCCCCGTGCGTGAGCGGCAGCCTTTGGCTGAACCGGAGCGACAAATAGATGCATGAGCCGAGTATTGAAGAGCAACTGAAAGTAATCGAGGCTGCATTGGGCCGTACCGAGGCGCGAAATCTGCCTGCTGTCATGCCCACCGCGAGTGTGCCGGAGGACATCAGGGTTCGCGATAAGCGGGAAGGGGAGCGAGAGTCGAGAGAACTTGCTATTGCCCTCTTGCAGAAGATGGAGAAAAGGGTCGCCGACTTGGAGATGGAGGGAATGCTGCACCGTCAGCACCAGGTCATCGCAGAGGCATTGCACCAGGAAGAAAGAGAGGCGATTGAAGTTATCAGCGATGAGCTGGCCGCCCTCAAGAAGCGCGCAGCCCGGGTTGAGCAGTGGCTTCAGCAGATGGACCACCAGCCGGAAGTGCCGCGAGAACCATATCGCTTGCGCTTTGAGCCTCTAACGAATAAGCCGCAGCAAGCCCTCATGATGATTCTGCTGGCGATCTCCAGCCTGGGGCTGCTGCTGTTCGTGCTTTTGCGCGGCCCATGAAATCCTGCGAGAACCGAGCATCACTCCTGCCCGCTGTCACCGCCGAGAAGGGCAACTACCTCGTCCCACCGACCCGGCTGAGAAGAAGTCACCTCTTCGTGATAGACAGAGCCGGACTGCGCCAGCCACACCACAGGCTTGGGATTGCGCTGCGCTTCCCGTACCAGGTCAAGTGGAGTCGAGTGACCCTGCACTGAAATCTCTCCGATGAACTGCTTGGTCTTCTCATCAGTTGGGCCGAAAGTAACATAACGCTGGGTCCTGGCCTTAGGGTTGGCGCGGTTGTCGAGCAGCAATTCAACTATATCGCTTCGCCCTTCGAAAGCCGCCCTGTGCAAAGGAGTCCAGCCGTCGTCATCCGAGGCATTCACGTTGGCATGATTTTCCACAAGCAGTTTGCAGACATTAAGGGAAGCCCCCATTACCGCCGCATGCAGCGGGGTACGACCATCCCTGTCTTTGGCATTGATACTCGCCCCATTGGCGAGGAGCAACTTCGCTGCTTCATAAGATGCATCAACATTCGCCAGATGTAATGCCGTCTTGCCCTCGTCATCTTTAGCATTGACCTTCGCCCCCCAGTCAAGCAATACCCTGACTACGTCATGTTGTCCGTGGAACGCCGCTGCATGGAGGGGTATCTCGCCATTGTCTGCTTTCCAGTTGATCAAGGTGGGTTTTTCTTTGATCAATTTCTCGACGGTTTCCCTCTCGCCTTCCTTGACCGCCTCGATGAATTCGCGAGTCTCTTCTGCGCTAGGCTTGGGACGGGGATCGGCGCATCCAGCGGCGAGAACGACCACTGCACCCATAAGCATCAGGAAAGCGCTCGCGAAGGTTCTTTTCGAATACTTCATTGAATTTCTCCTTCGGGCACCGCTTTGCTTACCTCCTTCTTTATCACCACGGCAATCGTCGCCAGGCGGTCCTTTCCGCCCAGGCGGATAAGCCTTACGCCCTGGGCGGAACGGCCCGTCTCTCGAATATCTCCAACCCGTTGGCGGATTATCTGTCCTTCCGTGGTGATGGCGAGGAGTTGGTCCTCCGAATCCACCACCGCCATGCCCACGAGGGGCCCGTTCTTGGCGGTTATATTGAGGGTCTTTATGCCGATTCCGCCGCGTCGCTGTTTGCGATAATTGGAGAGTTTGGTGCGCTTGCCGAAGCCGAGCCTGGTGGCAACGAGAAGTTCCGCATCCTCTCTGCATACAGCCATTCCCACAACTTCATCGCTCTTCCTCAGCCGGATACCGCGCACTCCCGCCGCCTGACGACCCATGGGGCGAACCTGCTCTTCAGAGAAGCGGACGGACATTCCCTTCTTGGTCGCCAGCACGATATCCTGTTTCCCGTCGGTAATCTCCACCCAGCAGAGTTCATCGCCTTTCTGTAACTTGATGGCGATGATTCCCCCCTTCAGGCGGGTATGGAGGCCTTCCAGCGCGACCTTCTTGACCGTCCCGCGGCTCGTAGTCATGAAGACATAGCGGTCCGGGGCGAATTCCTTTACCGCAAGAATGGCGGTAATCTGCTCTTTAGGCTCAATAGCAATGAGATTGATTATGGCCGTGCCCCGCGCTTGGCGGCTGGCCGCGGGAATCTCGTGAGCGCGGAGCCGATAGACGCGGCCCCGGTTGGTGAAGAAGAGGACATAGTGATGGGTGGTAGTGATGAAGAGATGCTCCACCTGATCCTCCTCTTTGGCGGTAAGTGCGATAATACCCTTGCCGCCGCGGCCCTGGGTGCGGTAGGTGTCCATCGGCAGTCTCTTCATATAGCCGTCACGGGTAGCGGTGATGACCATCTCTTCTTCCGCGATAAGATCCTCGATAGAGAGATCCTCAACATCTTCCAGGCGAATGCGAGTGCGCCGCTCGTTCCCGTGTTTTTCCTTTACTTGCTGGAGTTCTTCTTTCACCACCTGCATGATCTTGCGCACATCGGCGAGCAGGTCTTCAAGATGGGCTATACGCTTGATAATCTCTTTATACTCATCATCAATCTTCTTCCGCTCCAGTGAGGTCAACTGGCGCAGAAGCAGTTCCAGGATGGCATTCGCCTGCTTCTCGGTGAGCTTGAAGCGTTCAATCAACTTCTTGCGGGCGGCCGCCGGATTCGCCGCCGCCCGGATGATGGCGATTACTTCATCCAGGAATTTCAAAGCGATGCGATAGCCTTCCAATATATGTGCCCGCGCGCGGGCTTTCTCCAACTCAAATTGGGAACGGCGGGTGATTATCTCCCGCCGATGCGAGAGGTATTGGTTGAGCAAACCCAGAATGCCGAGAGTTCTCGGCACACCATCTACCAGGGCAACGGCATTTACGGGAAACGTGGTGCGCAGGCGTGTATGTTTGTAGAGGTTGTTTAAGACCACATTGGGGTTGGCGTCACGCCGCAATTCCACGACTATCCGCATCCCCTTGCGATCCGATTCATCCCTCAGTCCGACGATTTCGGGCCGGCGCTTGCTGGTCGCCAGTTGTGCTATCTGTTCAACCAATTGAGTCTTATTTACATTGTAGGGGATCTCGGTTATCAGGATGGATTGTCTGTCTCCTCGACCGAGAGGCTCTATGCTGGCGCGCGCCTGCATCACAATAGAACCCCGGCCGGTACTGAAGGCGCTCTTTATACCACTCGTACCCATGATAAGTCCGCCGGTGGGGAAATCGGGCCCGGGCAGAACCTTCATCACCTCTTCCAGAGTCGTGTCGGGATTGTCAATCAACAGACAGCAGGCATTTATGACTTCAGTAAGGTTGTGAGGGGGTATGTTAGTCGCCATTCCCACGGCAATGCCGGAGCCGCCGTTGCAGAGCAGGTTCGGGAAAGCCGACGGCAGAACAGTGGGCTCATTCGCGGACTGGTCGAAATTGGGGACGAAATCCACCGTATTCTTGTCAATGTCCACCAACATTCGCGCGCCCAAAGGAGACAGCCGCGCTTCTGTATAACGCATTGCGCCGGGAGGATCGCCGTCAACGGAGCCGAAGTTGCCGTGACCGTCAACCAGGGGATAGAGCAGGTTCCAGCCTTGGGCCATCCTCGCCAGGGTGGGATAGATGACTTCATTGCCGTGCGGGTGATATGTCTTCATGGTTTCACCGACCACACCCGCGCATTTGCTGTAACGCGCTCCGGGGCCCAGGTTCATCGCATGCATGGCGTAGAGGATGCGCCGCTGCGCCGGCTTTAGGCCGTCCCGAACATCCGGGAGCGCCCTTGCTACAATCACGCTCATTGCGAAAGTCATGAATGACTCTCGCATCTCCTCTTGGATATCAATTTCCGGGATCTTTTGTTTTGCTGCTTCTGCCATGTCTCTGTTTCATCCTCTGTTATGGAAGTAGTCTGTCGTAATTGTGTGTGAAGTTGTCGGAGAGCATCGTATCGGCAGGGGCGGGCTGAGAGCCCGTCAGTATCATCGCTTACAGACTGCGGTCAGGCGCCGGCGAGGTCGAGATTGCTGACCTCTTTCGCATAATGAATGATGAATTCCTTGCGGGGCTCTACGGCTTCACCCATAAGCACGGAGAAGATCTCATCGGCAGCCGCCGCGTCCTCCACATTCACACGCACTATGCGGCGTTTCAGAGGGTCCATGGTGGTTTCCGCCAGTTCCTCCGCGTTCATTTCTCCCAGGCCCTTGTAACGCTGTATCTGAACCTTGGAAGATTTCATCTTCTTCATTATGCGTTCCAGGTCCTTATCTGAATGGGCGTAGATAATCTCCTTGCCGTTCTTCACCCCGTAGAGAGGCGGCAGGGCGATGAAGAGATGTCCGCGCTCAATCAAGGGCCTCATGTAGCGATAGAAGAAGGTCAGGAGAAGGGTGCGAATATGAGCGCCGTCTACGTCCGCATCCGCCATGATGATTACCTTATGATAGCGCAGCCGGGAGAGATCGAAGCGACTGACGACTTCTCCATTGGATTCCTCGTCAGCATCAGTGCCATTGCTGGCGGCGGAGTGTTCCTGGATGCCGGCCCCCAAAGCGGAGATGAGAGTCGCAATCTCGTTGTTGGCGAGGATGCGGTCGAGGCGGGCCTTCTCAACATTCAGAACAACCCCTCGCAGAGGCAGCACAGCCTGGTTGCGGCTGTCCCGGCTCTGTTTGGCGCTGCCGCCTGCGGATTGGCCCTCTACCAAGAAGAGTTCGCACTTGGCGGGATCCCGCTCCTGGCAGTCCCAGAGTTTTCCAGGCAGATTCGTTGACTCCAAGGCGCTCTTGCGCTTTATCAGTTCCGCCGCCTTGCGCGCGGCTTCCCTCGCTCGAGAGGCGGTAATCGCCTTATTGGCGATTTTTCTTGCCACTGATGGATGCTCCTCGAGATAAGAGGAGAGTTTCTCTCCCACGACCGAGTTAATGAGCCCTTCGATTTCACTATTGCCCAGTTTGGTCTTGGTTTGACCTTCAAACTGCGGAGAGAGGAGTTTCACGCTTATTACCGCGGTAAGCCCCTCCCGGACATCATCACCGGAGAAGTTCGAGTCCTTTTCCTTGAGCGCGCCCGATTTACGGGCATAAGCATTGATCACCCGGGTAAGGGCGGTCTTGAAGCCGGACACATGGGTGCCGCCCTCGGAGGTGTGGATGTTATTGGCATAGGAGAGGATATTCTCCAGATAACTTGCATTGTATTGAAGGGCGATTTCAACTTCCGTGCCGTCTCGGCTGCCCTTGAAGTAGATGGGCCGATGGACAGGAGTCTTGGCGCGGTCAAGATGTTCCACGAAGGCGGAAATGCCTCCTTTGTA
>WVXJ01000043.1:8621-9064 GCA_011773575.1 Armatimonadota bacterium
TCGCGCAGCCGGTGGGCGCATTGCTCGAAATTGAGGTCTGTGGTTTCGAAGACTTTCGGGTCGGGTTTGTAGCGTACAAGTGAGCCTGTTCCACGCGCCTTACCGACGACTTTCAAGGGAGAGACAGTACGGCCGCGCTTGAAGCGAATCTGATGCTTCTTGCCGCCCCGCTTGACCTCCACCTCAAGCCATTCGGAAAGGGCATTTACTACCGAGACTCCTACACCGTGCAGCCCGCCGGCAACTTTGTAGCCGCCTCCACCGAACTTGGAACCGGCGTGAAGCATCGTCAGCGCAACCTCGACGCCGGGCTTCTTTACCTCCGGGTGTTTGTCAATCGGATAGCCCCGGCCATTGTCCTCTACGGAGACGGAGCCGTCCTTGTGTAGCGTGCAGTCTATCTGTGTGCAGTAGCCGGCGAGCACCTCGTCTATGCAGTTGTC
>WVXJ01000043.1:9082-33251 GCA_011773575.1 Armatimonadota bacterium
CGCCTGCGCACCGCCTCCAGTCCCTTGAGGACGCGGATGCTTCGGGCGTCGTATTTAGCTGTTGCTGAAGCAGGGGCACTGGACACAGATGTCTCCTTTCTAAGTCACGAAAAGGGCCAAAACAGCCCGTTTCTTGGGTCTCTAAGGGGGGCGAAAAACCCGCTCAAAATCAAGGTTTTTCTGCCCTGTAATAATACCATGTTTGAGGGGGGCACATCAAGCGTTTCGGAGGGCAAATATGGCGCCTTTTTCGATGTCCCAAGGCAGGCTTTTTCCTCAGTTTCGCAGAAGTCAAACTAGCATGGTTAGACCTCTTTTCGCGGCATGGTTGGCACTCTCTCTTTTCGCCCTAACCGGCTGTGGGCCGGTGGAAGAATATGCCGCCTCAAAAAGTTCAGAGAGGCTGCTCGCGGAAGGTCTGGAAGCCCTTAAATTAGGAGATGACGCCAAGGCTGAGACGGCTTTTCGCCAGGCCGCTTCACTGAAGCCAAGCGGTGACGTAGTGGCGCGCATCGGGCTGGCTTATCATTTCGACGGCCGCTTTGAACAAGCGCTGCCCTGGTTGGAAAAGGCCTTCAAGTTCCGCAGTGATCAACCCTGGTCTGTGCACGTCGCACGCGCCGCCGGATATGCAGCCTCCGGCCAGCCTGAAATAGGGATCCGGTTGATGCAGGACGCGCATTCAAATATGCCGGATGACGCCTACATGCTCAACAATGTAACTTACGTCATGGCCGATGCCGGCCTGCTTCTTGACGAAGTCATAGTGGTGCTGGAAAAAGCCGTGAAGCAGGCCCCTGGCAATGGAGTAGTCCTGGATTCGCTGGGATGGGCCTATTTCAGACAAGGGCGGGTTGAGCAGGCGCTCCCTATTCTGGAAGAGGCAGAGCGGTTGTCCAGGAACGGCGAGATTAAAGCACATGTACTGGAGGCGCGCCGTGCGCTGCAATCCAGAAAATCGGGTCAATGAACATCATCGAAATCATTCGCAAGAAGCGTGACGGTGGCACACTCTCAAGCGCCGAGGTGGGTTTTCTGGTGCGGGGTATCGCGAATCGCGCGGTGGAGGATTCTCAAGTCGGCGCTTTTCTGATGGCCGCTTGTCTTCGAGGTCTGTCCAATGAAGAGACGAGCGCTCTCGCTCTGGCAATGGCGGAATCGGGCGACATGCTCGATCTTTCCTCCATTCCGGACACGGTTGACAAACACTCTACCGGCGGAGTGGGGGACAAGACCACTTTGGTAGTCGCGCCCCTGGTTGCCGCCGCCGGAGTGCCGGTGCCCAAGCTTTCAGGCCGCGCCCTCGGGCATACCAGCGGCACCATAGACCGGCTGGAATCCATCCGAGGGCTGCGAACCGACCTGGAGACAGACGAATTCATAGCACAGGTGAAGGAGATTGGTGTCGCCATTGGCGGACAGACGGCCCGACTTGTACCCGCCGACAAGAGGATGTATGCCTTGCGAGATAAGACTGCGACGGTTGATGTTATCCCATTGATTGCGGCCTCAGTCATGAGCAAGAAGCTGGCCGGCGGCGCGGCGAATATTCTGCTGGATGTGAAATGCGGACAAGGAGCCTTTGTCAGAGACCTGAGCCAGGCGAAGCAACTTGCTGAGACTATGGTTCAGATCGGAAGGGCAGCAGGCCAGCATACGCGCGCTCTGGTGACAGCTATGAATCAGCCCTTGGGAAATGCAGTGGGGGAGGGGCTGGAGATGTGGGAGGCGATCCACACCCTACAGGGCGAGGGGCCTGAGGATTTCCTGGAATTATGCCTGTTGGTGGGTTCTCATATGGTGCATCTGGGTGGAAAGGGGAAATCCCCCGAGACGGCCAGGGATTTGCTGGAGAGGCTGCTGAGAAGCGGCGGCGCCAGGGAGAAGTTTCGCCAAATGGTGGCCGCTCAAGGAGGTGCCGCGGAGATACTGGAGGAGCCCGATTCATTGGCCCAGGCGCGCCATCGGGTCGAAGCAAGGGCCTCAGCAAGCGGATATATTCAAGAGATTGATGCCCGCGTCATCGCCGAGGTGGCGCGCAGTCTGGTGAGTAATCACACCGGTGGCATTCTTCTGAAACACAAAGTGGGAGAGCAAGTAGTTGAAGGGGATACTATGGCGCTCCTGCTGTCTGATGCATCCGAAGAACTGGATGAGGGTCGCGCCAAAGTTGAAGCCACTTATGTCATCGGCGATAAGCCGCCTCAGTCAGCCCCCTTGCTTCTCTGTCCTCCTATTGACTGAGGCCTGCCCTCCGGTATCCAACAGAGCCTCTCAACTCTCAAGTCACGCCTGTACCCTTCTGCCCGCGGCTTCCACCAATCCTTCAATGAGTCGCCTCTGTATCGGACAGCAAGCCCACATCCTTTCCGGATGCCACTCAATGCCAATGAGAAAAGGCGCCGAAGGCTTCTCGACAGCCTCGATCAGCCCATCTGTCGAAAAAGCACAAGCGGCCAATCCTGTTCCCAATCTGCTTGGTGCTTGGTGGTGGGAAGTATTGACGAAACAAGGACCTTCTCCCAGAAAGCCCGCCAGCCTGGAGTTGGCTCGGATTTCCACAAGGTGACCGAGAGCGTCTCCAGGTGAGGGAGCATCGTGAACCAGCGCGCCGGGCAGGTCGTCAGGGATGTGCTGAAGGAGTTTGCCGCCGGCGGCTACCACAAGCACTTGCATCCCCCGGCAAATCGCGAGCAATGGAAGGCTGTGCTGCAGGGCCTTCTGACAAAGGAGCAGTTCGAATTCGTCCCTCGCGCGAGAAAGCCGGCGAGGTGCCACCCGTTCTGCTTCACCATAGAATGAAGGTTGAATATCACCACCACCGGTTAGGATGACGCCCGGCAGATTTGAGGGATCGAGTGAGCCGCTGGACTCCGGGGTGAGCAGAAGCGGTTCCCCTCCGGCGGCATGAACAGCACTTGCAAAAGACTCCCAGGCTGGCTGGGTATTGCTTTCCGCAGAGACGCCGATGAGGGGCCTTTGGCGTGGCATTGATAAGAGAGCCTATCTGAGAGCGCCCTAGGCTTCAGTGGACTGGGCGGGGGCGACTGCTTTATTAAGGCGGCGCGCGAGGCGAGATTTCTTTCTTGCAGCGGCGCGCTTATGGACTACCCCCTTTGTTGCTGCTTTGTCCAATGCGCGGGAAGCCGCCTTTACCGCCGCAGCCGCATCCTCGGGCGCGGAGTCGATTGCTGAACGGGCCGCCCCTACCGCGGTCTTCACGGTGGACTTTATCGACATATTGCGCAACTGGCGCTTGCGGGATTGCCGCAAGTGCTTCGCCTGTAAGGAAATCTTCTTTTTCGGCAACTGTATTCTCCTCTCAGAAATGCCCGCAGATTATAGCACGGCCTGAAGCCATCGGGCAAGCCGTCTTGGATTGGGCGCGATACGCCCTGATTCAACCGGTGAGGGCGGTTATTCTCGCCATGAGTTCATCTGCTCGCGCCCGTTTTGGCGCTTCAACTATTATTCTTATGACCGGTTCCGTATTGGAGGGTCTCACTTGGAGCCAGGAGCGGTCGGCGAACCTGATCTTGAGCCCGTCCGGCTGAACGATATCCCCTTCCGCAAAGACTTGCCGGGTACGCTCCATCAGCCCTTGCGCTTCTGCTTCGCTCTCATAGCGTATCTTGCGTTTGAGCATGTAATAGCGAGGCAGTCTTCTTGCGACCTGAGAGAGGGTTTCACGCTGTAGAGCCAGATGTTCCAAAACGAGTGCCATCGCAATATGGCTGTCTCTGCCGTAACATACCGGCGGATAGATTACGCCTCCGTTTCCTTCCCCGCCAAAGCCAACGCGGCCCTGGTTATGTATTTCGATAAGCGCACGGGAGAGGTTTATCTCGCCCACTCTCACCTCTGCCAATTCCGCGCCCGCAGCATTCGCCAAATCATCTATCATCTGACTGGTGGAGGTGTTCTTTACGACAACCGGCCGGCTTTGCCCGTGGCGCTTCAGCAAGTGTCTTACTACAACCGCCAGCGTGTATTCTTCACCAATAGGTTTCCCGCTTTCCGATACCAGAGCGAGCCGGTCAGCGTCTTCGTCCTGAGCCAAACCCAAGTCGAATCCTTTGGCTCGCACGGTCTCTGCAAGCATTGCCAGATTCTGCGGAGCGGGCTCGGAATCCCTCTTCACACGCACCATATCAACTTCACACCCAAGAGACTCCAGAAGTCGAGGTGCCACTCGCTCTCCGGTACCACAGGCGGTGTCGAGTGCTACACGAAAGCCTCTTCGTCTTATCGCCTTCGCGTCAATCTGGGCAAGCACTTCTCCCAGATGCGTCTCAATCGCCTGGGTGTTTCGGTCCATCGGGCAGGAGACGGGATCGGGATGGATTTGGCCTGCCCTGATGTCCTCTGAAAGTTCGAACATCCTTTGAATCTGTTTCGCATCCGCGACGATCGCGTGAGGGCCCAGCAGGAACTTGAAACCGTTCCATTCCGGGGGGTTGTGGCTGGCCGTGATGGCAATTCCTCCGTCGGCTTTAAGTCTATGCATCATAACCTGAGCCGTGGGCGTCGGAACAATCCCCAGGTACACGAGTTCGGTCGGCTGCGAACACACGCCTGCCAGAACCTCGAGCAGCAGCCATTCCCCGGAGGGCCTTGTATCTCGCGTTAAGACGACTACGGGCTTCTTCCCGGAGAGCAGAAGACGAAACGCCGCCCCGAACCTGCGCGCCACGTCGGGAGTGAGTGAGGAGCCGACTATACCTCTGACCCCCGAATAGGAGATCTTCAAGGAATCACTCTGCTCGGCGAAATTGCCTCCGCCGGAAGCTCGGCCTCGCTCTCTTAATGACATGTCGAATGTCCTTTTTTCGAGCCAGGTGCCGCGACTCGACAGAGCGGAAGCAGTTCTACTGCGCGCTCCTTCTCTGCTTCCGTAAGTTCGCTTGAAGTGAATGCTACTCCCAGGGCCTCTTCAAAGCCTTGCCGCAGTGCCTCTGCCGCCTCCTCAGGCCCGACACTGCGCCCGGCCGCTTCCCACAGTCCCATGGCGGCTGAGCCCTCTGAGTTGCCGTCCATGCCCTGGAAGAATTCCCGCCATTTATCCGACTCTATCAGGAAAGGAAGCGAGTTCTGCTGAAGTAAAGTCTGGCCTCGATGCACCTGGGCGGAGCCTACGATTTTACGGCCCGCGACCATTAGATCACAGCGGGCTTTGACCGCGAAACAGGCCGCCGGTGAGCCTTTCTGTGTCGGTTTGACGGCGGCCTGTGGGCTTTGCGCGGAGCGTTCCATCAGTTCCGCGGGTACGCCCACTTTGTGCAGACCGGCAATGATGCCCTGGGCGAGATAGCGGTAGGACTCCATCACACCTTGAGTGCCCAAAGAAGAAAGGGGAGCGATGATACTGAAGGTAATCTCCTTATCGTGCAAGATGGCGCGGCCTCCAGTGGGACGGCGCGCAACTTCCAACCCCTTGGCTCGGCAGGCGTCGAGATTCAGGGCCCTTTCCGGACGCTGAAAATGCCCCAGAGATATTGCCGGCGGCTGCCAGGAGTAGATCCTCAGCGTGGGAGCGACTTCGCCCCGAATGCAGGCTTCGAGGATTGCCTCATCCACGGCCATGTTCCAGGAGCCGGTGCCGGGGCCGCTGTTAATCAGACGCCACATCTTTGGGTTCCGCGCGAGTGGATTCGGTCAGTGAGGCTTGAGGATGTGGGGCAGTGCTTGGAATCGCTATCGCCCCAAGTGACACCAACTCCTGGAAGAGCCTGCTCGCTTTTCCGTCGGAAAAATCGCGCTCTTCAATAGGAGGCGCATTTCCCAGCAGCACCTCACGGCCTGCGCGCAAGGCTTCCCCGGCGGCCTCCAGATTGGCGAGATTGCCCTCTCCAAATGGAACCGCACACACTACAACGATCTCCGCGGCCTTTGCCAGGGCGCAGTTCTGTTGATGCGCCTCTTCGGAGATGGGCGAAAAAGGCGCCTCTTCTACCCGCTCAAGATCAAGGTTCTCCGCGGTCTGTTGATCCGAATCTGTTACGTTCACCACACCAACCGAGACCTCATAGCCTTCCGTCGCGAGTTCGGACAAGAGTCCGGCTCCGGTGCCTGCTCCACAGATGACATGCACTCTCCGACCCTCTTTGCCAGCCTGCGCGACGGCTTCGAGGGATGGCTTTTCCACTGGAGCGGAAATGGGACGGTGTGCCAGCGTAATGTAGGGACGGCCGGTGGCAGGATGTGCTTTAACGCGCGCATGCACTCCATAAGCGTGCCTGATGCTATCTTCAGTAATAACTTCGTTCGGAGAGCCGCTTGCTATGGCACGGCCTCCGGCGAGCATGACGAGGCGGTCACAATACATGGAGGCAAGGTTCAGATCGTGTAGCGCGGTAATCACGGTCAAGGCTTTTTGGCGTATGAGTCGTTGGAGTAAATCGAGCACCTGAATCTGATGATTGATGTCCAGATGGGCAATGGGCTCATCCGCGAGCAGTATCTTGGGCTGTTGGGCAAGTGCCCGCGCAATCACTGCTCGCTGGCGTTCACCGCCGGAGATCGCTGTGGCGGGACGGTGGGCAAGACCCTCCATATTGGTGAGCCTGAGACATTCCCAGGCGACGCCCAAGTCCTCTTTCCCTTCCACTGTGAAGCGGCCGAGGTGAGGGGAGCGGCCCATCAACACCATTTCCAGAACGCTGAAATCGAATGCGACTGGAGAGTCTTGCGGGACGACCGCAATCTTGCGCGCCAGCCAGGACGCTCCCTTTTTCCGGATGTCCTCTCCCTCGACTCTGACTTCTCCGGCTAGGGGATGCAGAACGCGGCTAAAGAGGCGAATAAGAGTGGATTTGCCGGAGCCATTGGGACCCACCAAGCCGATGAATTCTCCCTCCTGCACAGATAGGGAGAGATTCGAGATTACCGGTCGCTCGTCGTAGCCGACAGCGACTGTTTCCGCTTCAAGTAGTCGTGCCTGCCTTTGCATTGCGCCCTAATGGTAGCCGTTCCGCGCCGCCGTCGCAAGTAAGCGGTCCGGCCGAGAAAAGGTCGAGGCGTTCGAATTGCCTCGACCCTTGACTCTCGACTCTGGACGCTTGACCCCGGGACCCTCAGGCCGTCTGGGGCTGTTCAGGCGCGGGTTTTGGTTTTGGAGCCGCGGCAGGTCGTTCCGGCTCCGCGGAGGGTTTTGCCGGCTCCGGTTTGGGCTCAGGCCGAACAAGGGGCGGCAAAGTCTCCCCTCGCATGAGGGCGCGGATTTCTTCACCGGTAAGGGTTTCTCTCTCCAAGAGGATTTCTACGATCATTGCCGCCTTCTCGGAATTCTCGCTGAGGAGTTCCTTTGCCTTGGTATAGCATTCCTCTACAATGCTGGTGATTTCCTCATCGACCAGCCTGGCTACGTCTTCAGAGTAGCGGCGCTCATGGAGTTCGCCGAGTTCCTGGCCCAGGAAAACTTGCTGATTGCGCCGGCCGAAGGCCAAAGGCCCCAGTTTCTCGCTCATGCCCAATCGGAGGACCATGTTCCTGGCGATCTCGGTGGCCTGCTCCAGGTCGGTGGCGGCGCCGGTGGTGGTTTCCTGGAAGCGAAGTTGTTCCGCCACTCTGCCTCCCATCAGCCCCGTAATCTTGTCAAGTAGTTCGCGGCGAGACACCAGATAGCGATCATCCAGGGGCAACTGAATGGTGTAGCCCAGAGCGGGCCCGCGGGAGAGAATGGATACCTTATGTACAGGATCGGCGAGAGGCAGAAGTTCCGCCAGGATGGCGTGCCCGACCTCGTGGTATGCCGTAATCTCCTTCTCCTTGTCAGAGAGGATACGTGCTCTTCTTTCCGGGCCTGCGATCACCCGCTCCACAGAATCCTGGAGTTCATTCATGGCAATCTTCGGAAGGTCTCGCCTGGCGGCAAGCAGGGCTGCTTCATTTATCAGATTGGCAAGATCAGCGCCATTGAAGCCGGGGGTGTGGCGGGCCAGCACGTTCATATCCACATCCTCAGCCAGCGGTTTCTCCTTCGCATGGACTTTCAAGATTGCCTCTCGGCCCCGCAGATCCGGAGCATCCACCACGATCCTGCGGTCAAAGCGGCCGGGCCGGGTGAGCGCCGGATCCAACACATCCTCCCGGTTGGTAGCTGCCACCAGGATCACTCCAGAATTGGGCTCAAAACCATCCATCTCCACGAGCAGTTGGTTGAGAGTTTGCTCTCGCTCATCGTGGCCGCCGCCCACTCCAGCGAAGCGGCGCCGCCCAACCGCGTCTATTTCATCAATGAACACTATACAAGGCGGATTCGCCTTCGCCTGTTCAAATAGGTCTCTCACGCGGGAGGCGCCGACTCCAACAAACATCTCCACGAAATCGGAGCCTGAGATATGGAAAAACGGAACCCCGGCCTCGCCCGCAACGGCCCTTGCCAGCAGGGTCTTGCCGCATCCGGGGGGACCGGTGAGGAGAACGCCTTTGGGGATTTTTGCGCCGAGCGCCTGGAACTTCTTGGGGTTCTTGAGGAAATCTACTACTTCCTCCAATTCCTCTTTCGCCTCTTCAGCACCCGCAACGTCCTCAAAGGTGACCTTTTCACTTCCCTCGCCAAAGCGTTTTGCGCGACTGCGCCCGAATGCGAATGCTTGCCCGCCGGCGCTCTGTGACTGGCGAAGCATGAACACCCAGAAGCCTACAAAGAGCAGTCCGGTGAAGAGGAAGATCAAGAGATGAGGTGTCCAGTTCTCAGCGGCGGAGGGACCCTCAAATTGTACCCCTTCGGCGTGCTGCATGATTTCTTGAAAATCAGGGGCGATGAGTGCCTTGTCATCCGGCAGTTGCACCCGAAACTGCTGATTGGTGGTCGCCAGTTTCCCTTTTACTGTATCCCGGTGAATGGTAAGCCCGGGGGCAATGGCATCTCGCCTTACCATATCCATGAATGCGTCATATTTGAGATCAACAGTCTGCTCTCGCAGCTGCTGAGACTTGTAGACAAGCAACAGCACCATGGCGATGATGGCAAACCACATCATAACCTTGAACATTCGGCTCATACTTCTATCACTCCACTAATAGTATTCTATCCCTTTCCCATAACTTAGACAACCAAGGGAGCTAAAGTGTTACCCTGTTTTGGGCATGTATTCCACACTATGCGTCAGGCCTAGGGCGAAAAGGAGACAATCGAGGCTGAAAATGTTCCAAAGATAATCCGGCTCTGCGGGCAGAGAACACTAGGCGCACCGTGTTTCTTGTTCACTAGGACATGCCGCAACAGTGCTTATACTTCCTGCCGCTTCCACATGGGCAGGGAGCATTGCGGCCCACTTTCTTGGGTTTAGGGGCGCGGCCCGCGCGGCCTGATCGTGACGCGGGAGCGCTGCGGCTTGCTCCTTTTGCAGCGGGTTCGGAGGCTTGCGGCGCGGCCGCATGTACCGGGCGTCGCGCAGGTTTTGCCTCCGTCTGTTTGGCTATCTGGACCCGGAACATGTAATGAGCAATATCCTCTCTGATGGCTTGCAGCAGAGACTGCCAGGCTTGAAAGGTCTCTTTGCGATATATGATGAGAGGGTCAATTCCGGAGTAGCCCTGGAGGTGAATGCCCTCCTCCAGATATTCGATATATGCGAGATGGTCGGTCCAGCGGGTGTTGATCACCCGTAAGGTAACCATTCTCTCCAATTCTCGCATCATCTCCGCGCCGGTTTCAGCCTCCCGGTCGGCATAGGCCTGCAAGATCATGCTCTGGAGAAACTCCTCCAGCTCATCCCGCTTCTTGCCCTCCAGGTCTTCAGGGGAGGCGTAGAGTTCAAGCGGGAAGACTTCGTTTAATGACTCATACAAGGTATCCAGTTTCCACTCAATAGGGGGGACTTCCGCGGGGATGTGCTCCGCGCAGCGCTGGGAGACAAGGTCCTTGAGGTGATCGAGGATCACCTCTTTCATATCTGCGCCTTCCAGCACCTTGTAACGCTGGGCGTAGATGACCTCTCTCTGCCGGTTCATCACCTCATCATATTGCAGGCGATGTTTTCGAATGTCGAAGTTATGGGCTTCGACCTTCTTCTGCGCGTTCTCGATAGTCTTAGTGGTCAGCCGGGCTTCAATGGGCTCAGATTCCGGCACTCGGTCGAGGAGAAATGAAAACCTCTCCGGCCCGAACAGCCGCATCAATTCATCCTCGAAAGAAATATAAAAGCGAGAGGAACCGGGATCTCCCTGGCGGCCGGAGCGGCCCCGCAGCTGGTTGTCTATGCGGCGGCTCTCATGGCGCTCGGTGCCAAGAATATGCAGCCCACCCAGAGAAAGCACCTTCTCCTTGTCCGCGGCACAGATCCTCTCGGCTTCATCCTTTGCCCGCGCTTTGTCCTCTTCGCCGGCCGTTTCAGGGTCTATTTCCCGTTCGACGAGGAGATCGCGGGCGAGTTTCTCCGGATTGCCGCCCAGCAGAATATCTACACCGCGGCCCGCCATATTGGTGGCGATGGTTACCTTGCCGGAGCGGCCTGCCTGGGCGATAATCTCTCCCTCCTGCGCGTGATACTTGGCGTTCAACACTTGATGGGGTATGCCCTTGTCCAGCAAGTCGGAGAGTCGTCCCGGATCGTGTCCCAAGCCGATGATTTCCGCCAAGCGGGTGATATTGCTGGAGGCGCGCGGATCAGCCTCCATTCCGCAGGCGCGCAGCAAGGCCGGTATGCGTCCGGCCAGGATTTCCTCCAGTCTCTGATAGCAGACTATTTCCCCCATGCGAGCGATTTCTTTGCCGGAAATTGAGCCATTGGAGGAACCCAGTTTATTCGTGAGATCCTGGAGTTCCGCGGCGAGTTGGCTTATCTTCTGGAGGCGCAGCTCGAGGCGGCGGTTCTCTTCCGGCTGCACAACCCGCAGTTTTCCGGTTTCAAAACGTTCCACCGCTTTCTCCAGCCGTGACGCCTCCTGTCTGGTCTGCTGGAGCCGCTCCGAAAGCGCGCGGCGGAACTCGATACGCTCCTTTTCGGCAAGTGAATCTCGCCGGGCAAGGTAATCTTCCAGCAAAAGGTTCTGAGCGAAGAGTTGCAGTTTATCCGGCCGCAGGCGTTCGGATAGATGTTCGCTGACTTCGATGGAACGGGTTCCCACAAGCACAGGCCGGCCCAGGCTCTCCAATTGCAGTATCTCTGCAACAATACCGTGGAACTTTGCCTCCACGGTCTTGTAGATAATATCCGAATGATCTTTGCGGATCATGGGGCGGTTCGTGGGCACCACTGTTACTGGCAGGCCGTACACCTTGATAAATTCCTGTTCCTCGGTCTTGGCGGTACCGGTCATTCCGGCGAGTTTATGATATAACCTGAAGAGGTTCTGATAGGTGATGGTGGCGGTGGTGACCGATTCCCGCTCTATCTTGACTCCCTCTTTAGCCTCTATCGCCTGGTGCAAGCCTTCCGCGTAGCGCCGGCCCTCCATCAAGCGCCCGGTGAACTCATCAACTATTATGACCTGCCCGTCCTTCACCACATAGTGGACATCCCGCTGGTAACAAGCATGTGCGCGCAGTGCCGCGTTGGCATGCTGAAAGTACTCTATGTTCTCCGGATCAGAGAGATTCCCGACGCCAAGGGCGGCCTCCATCTTCTGGGCGCCCTCGTCCGTGAGAGCGGCGGTCCTGGACTTCTCGTCCACACTGTAATCAATCTCTTTCACCAGCCGCCTGATCGCCTTGTCCACCTTATGATAGAGGTCGGTCGGTTTGGTGCCCGCGCCGGCCAGGATTAGAGGGGTTCTCGCCTCATCCACCAGCAGGGAGTCAACCTCATCCACGATGGCGTAGAACATCTCCCGGTGCACAACCCAGTCAATGTGGTCAACCGTGTTATCCCTAAGGTAATCGAAGCCGATCTCCGAGTTGGTGGCATAGGTGATATCACAGCGATAGGCGGCCTTGCGTGAATCGAAATCTATGTCATGCTGGATGATGCCGACAGTCATCCCCAGGAATTCATAGACAGGCCGCATCCACTCCGCGTCACGCATCGCCAGATAATCGTTGTGGGTGACAAGGTGAGCGCCCCGGCCCCGCAGGGCATTGAGATACAGCGGCATGGTCGCCACCAGGGTCTTACCCTCACCGGTTTTCATCTCCGCAATCTTGCCCCAGTGGAGCACACAGCCGCCGATGAGTTGGACGTCAAAGGGCCGCATGCCGATACTGCGCCGAGCAGCCTCTCTCACCACGGCAAAGGCCTCAGGCAGAATCTCTTCAAGACAGGCCTCTTCGACCTCATCCACGCGGCGCTCGTATTCCTCTGTGCCCTCCTGGAGCCGCTCCCCGGAGATGACCTCCTGGCGGGCCTGCGCCAGGCGCTGGCGGAACTCCTCGGTCTTGGCGCGCAAGGCCTCATCGGAGAGTGTCTGTATCTCCGGTTCCAGAGCATTGATGCGCTCCACAATAGGAGCGGCGCGGTTCAGGTCCTTCTTGGTGGAATCCCACAATGAAGCAAGAAAACTCATATCTACCTCTTGTTGGGATTATAGCACACCAGCCAGTTCGTTTCTCCTGTACATTGACCTGGACTGCTGGCTCGGCGTGAAGACGAGAGCTGCACTGCCTCATTCAAGCGGGCCTCTTTGAAACAAGGACCAGTAAGCCGAAAAGGCCCTCACTATGGTATATAGACTAAGGAAGATTAAGACACGAGGCTCGCTGCCGCGGCAAGGAGCGGGCAGTGCTTCGCGGGTGATATGATGATGTCCTTTCATACCCTCAGAAAAGCGATTATCCCAACCGCCTTTCTCCTGTTTTTGGTCGCCGCGCCCATAACGGCGGCGCCGACTATCGTCTATGAGGTTTACACCCTCTTGCCCGGTGACACTCGAGAGAATCTCGCGCGCCGCAACGGACTCCAGCCACATGAAATCATAGAGGTTGATGACGGCCCCTGGCAGGCGGGGAAGCGTGTGGCCCTGCCAAAGGAATCCTCTGAGCCGGCCGATTCCGCTTCCGAACAGGCTGCTGACGATCCCGGTGCTCCCCGGGTGGCCAATGTGGTTCGCGACCGCGTGGATATTCGTTCAGAAGCGGGAAAGGGTGACTCCCTGTTTCGCCCCAGAGAGGGCTCAAAGGTGGTTGTCGTTGAAGAGACGGATACCCACTACGGGGTGATGATGGCGGACCGCTCCACCGGCTGGATGGAGAAGTCCGCCCTTTCCGTAAAAGGCCCTGTCGAGGATGAGTGGCTGGAAGGCCTGCTTTCCGGGGCGCGGAACGATATCGTGCAAGAGGCCTTTCGCTATCTGGGCGTCCCCTATCGCTACGGTGGAGATTTCCCCTACAGCACAGACTGTTCACTGCTCGTCCAACAGGTGTTTCGAGCGAGGGGAGTCAAACTGCCGCGCACCGCTGCAACCCAAGCCTACATAGGAAAGAAGATCTCGCTGAGTCATGTGCAGCCTGGAGACCGGCTTTACTTCGCCAACAAAAGAGGCAGAATAGACCACACCGGCATCTACATCGGCTCAGGTCAGTTCATCCACGCCTCTTCCAAACGCCACTGTGTGGCGGTAGACGACCTGGCCGGCCCGCACCTCAACAGACTGTCCGTCATCCGCCGGTCGTAACGACAGTTCCGAGTTCAGGGTTGTGAGTCGAGACTGAAACCAATCCTTGCTCTCAATGCTGAACCCTCAACTCTCAACCGGCGAGACTACTCCGCCTCCGGATAAGACCCCAAAACCCTTACGAACAAAGTCTGACCGGCGAGGGCCTCCAGGGCTTCGGGCAGCGGCTCTTCCCGGCTGTGGCCCTGCACATCCGCGAAGAAGACATATTCCCAGGGTGTCTCCTGGGTGGGGCGAGACTCAATCATGGTCATATTGATCTTGTAACGGTGCAAAACACCGAGGGCCTCCCACAGGCTTCCCGCCCGGTGTTTCACCGCAAACATCAGCGAGGTCTTATCCTTGCCGGAGGGCTGCGCGTCTTCCTGGCCTATGACGAGAAATCGGGTGCGATTATCGGGCCGGTCCTGAATCTCTGCAGTTAATATGGGAAGATCATAAAGCGAGGCGGCGAGTTCTGTGCCGATGGCGGCGGAACCCGCCTCCGCGGCCGCCATCTGTGCCGCCCGCGCGGTGCTTGAGACTTCGATGGTCTCCGCCTCCGGCAAGTTCGTCCTCAGCCAGTTGCGGCACTGATGCAGAGCCTGGGGATGGGAATAAACCCGCTTAATCTCTTCCCGGGTGCCCTTGCTGAGAAGATTGTGCTGAATGTCCACATAACATTCCGCGCAGATATGCACGGTGGATCCTACGAAGCGGTCGAGAGTGGTTCGTTCCACCCCTGCGATTGAATTCTCCACCGGCACCATCCCGAAACTCGCCTCTCTTTTCTCCACGGTCATGAATACATCGTCAATATTGCTGAAAGGCAGCATCGCCGCGTCAGGTCCAAATTTGCGCTTTGCCGCCAGATGACAGAAAGTGCCGGGAGGCCCCAGGTAGGCTATTCCAAGAGGGATTTCCAACACCCGGCAGGCAGCGATTATTTGTTCGTAAACGGCGGCAACGGACTCAGCGGAAAGCGGGCCTGGGTTGCTGGAGGTCATCCTCTCCAGGATCTGTTTCTCTCTTGAGGGCACGAATTGAGCGGCATTGTCCTTCTGTTTCACCTTGCCGATAGAGGCGGCAAGACGGCCCCGCTCAGACAGCAAGGAGAGGATCTTTTCGTCTAAAAGGTCTATTTGTGCCCGCAATTGGTCGAGATTCATCTGCTTCTCCAAGAGGAACTGATGAAGTTTTCGCCGAAATAGTGTAATCTCCTGCCAGCGGGGGTTAATGCAAAATGCCAAGCAAGGCCAAGAAAGCAAGTGCACGCAAAACCGCCAAGGCGCCCCTTCGAGAGCGTGTGATGAAGGGTGTGCCCGATGACCTGTGGGTGAAGTGCACAGGCTGCTCCACAATGCTCTACAGCAAGGAACTGGAGCAGAGTCTAAAGGTGTGCCAGAAGTGTGGATACCATCTCAGGCTTTCCGCGGAGGAGCGTATCAGGCTGCTCGTGGATGAGGGAAGTTTCCAGGAACGCGACACTGACCTTACTACCCAGGACCCTCTGTCTTTTCCCTCCTACAAGAAGGATATCGCGCGCTACCGGAAACAGACCGGGTGCGCCGACTCCATGGTTTGGGGAGAGGCGACCATTGGCGAGAGGGCGATCATTCTGGGTGTCAGTGAGTTCGGCTTCATGGGCGGAAGCATGGGCTCGGTCATGGGTGAGAAGGTCGTTCGCGCGGCCGAGGAGGCCGCCATCAAGCGGCAGCCGCTGGTTCTTGTATGTTCCGGCGGTGGAGCCAGGATGCATGAAGGGATAATTTCACTGATGCAGATGGCAAGAACCACAGCCGCAATGGCACGCCTAGCCGATGCCAAAGTTCCTTACATCGCCATCTTCGCGGATCCCATGTTGGCGGGCATTGCCGCCTCCTTCGCTTTTATTGCTGATATCATCATCGCCGAGCCCGGCGCCATAGTCGGTTTTGCCGGCCCGCGCGTAGTTGAACAGGCCTATCGAATCAAACTCCCTCCCGGCAGTATGACCGCGGAATTTCATTTGGCTCACGGTATGGTGGACATGGTGCTGGCCCGGAGGGAGATAAGGCCCATGCTTGTCCGTCTGATGAACATACTTAGATGAACGCAGGAACCCTCGAAGACCTCGGAGGATCATGAATCGCTGGCTCCCATTTGAAGAACCTCTGCGTGAACTGGAGGAACAGATCGTGGAACTGGAGCGTTATACCGCTGCCAAGGGTATGAACCGCTCCCGGGAAATCGCAGCCCTTCGTACTCGCCAGGAAGAACTCACCCGGGAGATTTTCTCCCGCCTCTCACCTTGGGACAATGTGCAGTTGGCCCGCCACCCTGAGAGACCTTATGCTCTCGACTATGTCTCCGCGGTGCTGGCGGATTTCGTAGAAATCCACGGTGATCGCCGCTTTGGAGACGATCCTGCCGTAATTGCCGGGATGGGCCTGTTGGAGGAGCGTCCGGTCGTCGTGGTGGGTCATCAGAAAGGGCGTGATCTCAAGGAGCGCCAAGCGCGCAACTTCGGCTCCGCCCGGCCTGAGGGCTATCGAAAGGCCCTGCGGGCGATGAAACTGGGCGAGAAATTGGGCTATCCGGTTATCAGTTTTGTGGACACACCCGCGGCCGACAGCCGCCCCGAATCTGAAGAGAGAGGGATCTGTGAATCCATCGGACGGAATCTCGCAGAGATGTCAACACTTCGCACCCCCGTTCTGGTCGTAATCATCGGCGAGGGCGGCAGCGGAGGCGCCATTGCGTTGGCACTGGGTGACTGGATAATGATGCTGGAACACTCGGTCTATTCTGTGATTCCCCCTGAATCCTGTGCCGTCATCCTTTCCGCTTTTGACAGAGATGCCAGCCGCGGGCCGGAGGCCGCAGCGGCCCTTCGGCTGAGCGCCCGGCAGACACAGGAACTGGGTGTGGTGGACGAGGTTTTGGATGAACCACTCGGAGGGGCTCACCGCAATCCTGATGCGATGGCCTCTATCATCAAGGAAACACTCATCGAGCGCCTGGACGGCCTTTGCCAACTGGATACTGAAGAACTCCTCCAGCGCCGCTACGAAAAATTCCGCCGCATCGGCAGTTTCGGAACCTAGCGCTGATTTAAGGAATGCGACTGAAGAGCTTCTGGGGGACGAGCCAGCGGCTCGTCCCCCAGATTCAGCCTTCGTAGCCGAGGGCTACCACGGCGAAGTAGGCCCCCCTTACCCGCGTTTCATAGTTACTGAAGAAGATTAATGTTTGCACTAGAACTCCGCAGCGTGAGTAGGAGGTGAAGGGATGATGCGCAGTAGGTAAATATGAAAACCAAGAAACAAGGGCGGATTGTTCGCAGCGTATACGTCAGTACCGAGAAAACCGGGAGGGGAGTCTGAGGGGGAAACCGGTGGCTTCCCCCTCAGGAAGTTGCGGTCTCAATACGGGAGTATTCAAGTGCTATTCGCTTGAAAAGTGTTTTCCCATTACCTCGAGGGCTTGCTTGGTATCCTGGGCCATCTGCCGGACGAGTTCTTTGGAACTGGAAAACGTGATATCTCCGCGCAGGCGGATGAAGAAGTGGATGCCCAGATTCTTTTCGTCTAGTTGCATCTTCTTATCGCAGATGTGGGCCTCGATGAGACGCTCTCCCGGGCCGAAGGTCGGCCTGCTTCCGATATAGACGACGGCCGTGTGACCCTGGGGATGATTCAACATACTCTCCCCGGCCTGCATCTTATCATCACCTATACTTACTACACATGCATACACCCCATCCGGCGGCAGAGCCTTATCCGCCGGAGGCCGCAAGTTGCCGGTGGGAAAGCCCAGTTTCCGGCCGCGGCCGGTTCCGGTGACCACCGGTCCTGATAGTTGGTAGGGCCGGCCCAGCATCTTTGCTGCCTTTCCCATGTCGCCGGAAAGCACCGCCTGCCTTATTGCGGTACTGCTGACTATCTCGCCTTCCCGCTCAATCTCCTCCATCACTTCGACATCAAAACCCATCTCCTCTCTGAGCATCATGAGAAAGCAGGCATTGCCTTGGCGGCCTTTTCCAAAGGCGAGTTCCGGCCCTGCCACAATATGTTTCGCGCGTAACTTACCTACGAGGATATGCTTTACAAAATCGCGCGCGGACATATTCGCCAGCGCCTGTTCAAAGCGCGCCACCACTGCGATCCTTAGGCCAAGTTCTTTGAACAGTGCCAGTTTCTCTTCAGTGCAGGTGAGGAGTGGGGGGCCGCCCTTGGGGGAGAGGATTACTTCAGGATGAGGATCGAATGTTAAGACCAGAGATGTCAATCCCCGTGCGCGGGAGATATCTACAACAGAACGCAAGAGGCGTTGATGCCCCACATGCACGCCATCGAAGACGCCCAAAGTAAGGCAGCATTCCTCCTTGATATCTAAGGATTGAAGATCAAAGAATGACTTCATGGCTTCCTCAACCGCACAGCACGATTTCCGGTGCCAGAGACAGCCCCGCTTTCTTGCCGATTCCAATCATCTCTTCGCCGTAGACACGGAAGAACTCCTGCTCCGCTGAGGGTATTTCCGCCACTGTGGAGCCCTGGCAAAACCGCGCGGCCTGCTCGGTATTCAGCCGGATCTCAGGGAGATGACCCAGCGGCCAGTCAATTGGAAGCAAGGCTGAAGCAAAGTCAGCCTGGAGTTCCTCCAGTGTATGAGTATCCTCGAGCCGAAAAGGGTGTACTTCCTTTCTTATCAGAAGACCCACATGTGCGCCGCATCCGAGCGCTTTTCCTATATCAGCGCAGAGAGAGCGGATGTAGGTCCCTCCTGAGCACGATACCTCCAACAGCGCAGTAACCGGTGGTCCGCTTCGGTAGTCCAGCAGTCGGAGTTCATGGATATCCACCTGCCGCGCAGGCAGGTCGAAATCTTCTTTCCGTTGCGCCAACCTGTAGGCGCGTTTTCCCTGATAGTGGACGGCCGAGAACTTCGGCGGTCTTTGCTCAATCCTACCGGTGAACCGGGGGAGTATCTGTTCCAAGTCGGCGAGAGACGGCGCGGCGTCACTCTGTCCGACTATGGCGCCCTCCGCATCGAGTGTATCTGTCTCTATTCCCAGGACTATCTCACACACATAGGTCTTGTGGTTCTTCCCCGCGAAGCGAGAAAGCCTGGTCGCCTTTCCCAGACAAAGGGGCAATACTCCTGAGGCGCCTGGGTCCAGTGTGCCGATGTGCCCGACTTTGGTGGAGGGCCGCCGCCCGACAAGCCTCCTGACGAAGTCCACGACATCGTGGGAGGTCATGTCCGGTGGCTTCAGGACATTCAGCCAGCCATGGAAGGGTTGTGTGTTTGGCGCAGCCATCTTCTTCGGAGTGGATTTCTACCGCTCGTGTTATGGGTCAGGGACATGGGAAACAGCGCCGTCGCGGTTACAGCGGCTAAATCGGGACGGCCGGATTCGAACCGGCGACCCCCGGCCCCCCATGCCGGTGCGCTAACCAAGCTGCGCCACGTCCCGAGAACAGGAAAGCAACAACGTGGATTATACTCCCAGCCTCGGGCCAAGTCAATCAGTCCCTCTATTCGGAGCTTCGTCCAGAGTCCAAAGAGGCTTCTTCCATTGACCTTGTTGACTGGATATACTAGAATCTGGTTGGATAGACTGGAACACTGAGAAAATCGGGGTGTAGCTCAGTTTGGTTAGAGCGCACGGTTCGGGACCGTGAGGTCGGCAGTTCAAATCTGCCCACCCCGATTCTGTTCTCTCCTATTCCTCGCGAGGGTACCCCCTCTTATTTGCCTCCCCGGCCTGGCAGGACACTTCGCTGCGTTTAAGGCTTGATCTTATTCTGTTATAATCTCGCCAGTTCAGCATTGGCATTGGAAAGGTCGGTGCGATAGTCGTTGTTGTCGGGGGCGAGTTCAACCGCAATGGCCAATTTTTCAACTGCCTTCAACAGTATCGCGCGTTTGGCGTCCTTTTCTTGAGATAGACGCCGTTGTTCACGCAGGAAACTTCGACCGAGAGTGTGATGCAGACGCGCGCTGTGAGGGTATTTTTCAAGGCCGCGACGGAGTATCTCGCGTTCTTGCTCGCTGACTGAAAAGATTTGAGAAAGCTCAATATAGGCAGTCTCGCAATCGGGCCCCTTCTCCAACAATTCATCGCCCGTTCTACTGAAAAGAGAAGGAAAGTAGTAATCCAGGATCTTGTCAGCCTTCTCCATATCGCCCAACTGCATGCTGCAAAATGCGCTCAGCAGAGTGGCCCACTTGGGCAAGGCGGTGCGCAGGTCTCCGCCGATGCCGCTGGCTTTGCAGAGATCCAAGGCGGAGGCATAGTCGCCTCGCCAGTACTCGATGTCTGCCAGTCTCATGAGCACTACTCTTGATGGGCGCGGCACATTCTCCACTATCCAGCGCAGTTGTTCCTCTCCTTTACAAGCATAATCGAGGTAACCGGCAGCGGAAATGGGGTACTGCTGAATCAGGCTCCAGCATTTCTCCTCGAAGGCTTCTTCTCCATGCATCCGCTTGGTGAGAGAGGCGATGTCACCAAGATATCGGCCAAGACCCTGGCTGGCGGGGAAACTGGCTACCAGACGCTCATGTAGTTCCAGCGACTCCTGCAATCTGCCATCGGCTTTCTCTGCCTTCGCAAGCCTATACAAGAATCGCTCTTCAGCGGGAGTTCCCTGCAGGTTCTTCACAAGGCTGTAGCCCAGTGTCCTTCCCTTCCCGCGGAAGACCCAATCATTGTATAGTGGCTTGAGTGCAGCGAGGAATTCATCGTCGTTCTTGTCGCCTGATGCCAGAAGCCGCTCCATGACGGTTTCGGCCTCTTCATGTTCGCCGAGCATTATCATTTGCTTAATCATTTCCACGCGCAGTTGGGTGCCAAGTTCCTTGGCGGCGAATCTTTCCGCTGCGCGCGCCGCACGCAGCGCCAACTGTCTGTCATCATCGGTGGGCCGCCAACCGTGACGGGCGTATTTACCAACAGAATAGGTTGCCTCCAGCGCGGCAAGAGTTACCAGGGTTTCATGTATCATCGCATTATCGCGGCAGCCCGCGATGGCCAAATTGGCGAACACTTCCAGCGCCTCTTCACGGTGGCGCAACCACCGCAGTGACTTTCCCTGCCACCAGCGTGCCCAATCGGGCACGGTCACGTCTGTCTTTGCCTTCCACTCATGTGCGGAAGCGTAAGCCTTTTCTGCCTTTTCCCAGTCTCCCTGGTAGTAGTAGATGTCCCCACGCTTGAATAAGGCATCGTATTTGGCGGCAGGGGAGGAAGCCGCAGCAATCTCGCGGTCCAGGGTTCTTAGATCCGCGCGGTACTCGATCGCCAGATAGCGCCTCGGCGCGAGGTGGAATGACTGATACTCAGGCGGATCCATGTGTATGTCCCAGTTCAGATGATTGCCACGCAGGAATAGCTCTTTGGTGTGAGGCTTAAAGAGGACATTGATGCCCAGAGGCTCGGTGATTTCGGCAGGAAGCATGACTTCATCGCCTTTCGCTTCCGGCGCGGCCGAGAGTGTTATCTCGCGCTCTCCCAAGAAGGCTTTACGGCTGCCTACCTGGCAGCGGATTGTCAGCGGGCCCCGCTTCACGGTGAAGGTTCCAGCGGCCGCGTCCCATTCGGGCTTGCAGACCCGTCCGTAGTAGAACGTCTTCGACGAAATCAGGGCAGTTTTACCGCGCACCAACGGAGGATGACCATGGTACTCCCTGTCTCTGCCCAGCGGGTCCCTGTAAACGACTTTCAGCCCAGAGGGGTTGAAAGTGATTCTGACATCCTCATCTGGCTCGAAGTTCTCCAGCACCAGCCTATAGCCTGAAGGCGTCCTCTCGAATCCCGCCGGCTCCAGAGAAATCACCTGATCGGGCTCCATGTCCACAAGATTGACATCAATCTCCGCGTGCCCGATGGAACCCTTCCAGTGCGCTCCCGTTCTCAAGACATAAATGAAGGTGTCTTTATAGAGCGATGGCGAGGGCATCGAAAGGTCTCGTTGGGTTCTATATCTAACCCGCACTCTGCGCTGGCTGCCTTTGGGAAAGGCAACCTTCCAGTAATAGAGGTGTTCTGCAAACGCTTCCGTTTGGCGCTGTACTTCGACCTTGTTGCCCTCCACCCAGGCCTCGAAGTCACGCATGGGCGATCGCCCAAAACGGTGGGCCGGAAAGCCCATGACTTGCTCGCATGTCTCGCCATCATTCCGGAAGATGAAGTCTGCGCCGACTTCGGCCGACATGGGTGAGAGGGTGATGATCACCCTCTCCCACACCATGCGGATGGAGTCGTTGTCAACCGGCTGCAGGCTGTCGCCTACCCAGGCCAGCGGCTCGCCGTCGGCGAGAAGGGGAGGCGCACTGACAGCTGTCGCCAACACAGAGACCAGAATGAGGAAAAGAACCAGACTATTGTTTGCAAAGACGCGGCATATTGTCTTCATGGCAGTCTCCTCGCTTTTCCATTTGTTCTCTGTCTCGGTAAGGCCAGAGGGAAGTCGAAAGCACCGCACACTATCTACTTAGACAACGCTTCTGTACTCCCTGTCGCGCCGATTCGAGACTGTAAGGTTGGCATTTCAGATCTGCCCACCCCGATTTTCGCCAATTTACTCGAGAATAGCCCCTCCTGAGCCCTTCGTTGAGCCACGAATCCCCCCTTTCTGTGTCTAAACGGTCGTTGCTCATTTTGCCTTAATGCTCATGGAATATAGAACTTGGAGCAAAAAAGCCCCTTAAATTGCAGACGGTGCAGTGACAAGGCAAACCTCTCGCAAGGGTGGGACGCAAAGCCACGGGACCCACGCGGTCAGCCGGGCTGCCAAACGACCGTGCTTTCAAGAGGAATCCTCTTGAAATGCGTTTCCTTTGGCCCCCTCTGTGTGATTGCGAGAGCCTTGAGGGATTCTGGACAATCACGCGCTAGCAACCGTCCTAATTGGGCAAAGGAGATTGAAGTGGTATCCAGGCAGGGCGTATGCTTTCTTCTCGTGATGTTACTGGGAGTGTGGTGGACGACAAGCGCCGGAGCTGAGGTCGTTGTTCAGGTTGACGATGAGGTGATCGCCTCCAAGACCGGCATGGGCTACAACGTGGGGCCCTACAATACGCCGTGGGACGGCAATCTTGTCACCGCCAACATTGTTGATGACTCTGCTTTTGAAGATGGTCCCAATACCAGTGAGAACACTGCACATCGCATCTTCAAAGGCTGTTCCAAAGGCTGGCATGTTGATTGTTGGATAGACGGCTTTCAGTTGGCTCCCAGCATAGACAGCACCACCAGCGTTTCCGGGACCCACAGCCAGCGAATAGATATCGCCGCTTATTCAGGTGAAGTGCGGCTTGAGACTTGGTCGGGCGCAGGCGCACCTCAGAATCACCGCCATACGCTCAAGGCTCAACTGAAGAGGGCGGCGAATTACTCTGCAGATGTCAGATTTCGGGTTCGCACGGAGAAATCGGGGTGCATCTATAGCCCTTACTTCAGCATTACCACGGACTGGTCCGACTATAGTTGGACTTGGACTCCCTCGACCCAAGACAGAATCTATGATGTCGCTCTCTGTTTCTACGGAACAGGCACGGTCTGGGTGGATGATTTCATAGCGTGGGACGCGGACAATGTGAGTGCCAACGGATTCCCCCAGACGCTGGTGAATAGATTGAAGGAAGTGAAGTCATCCATGCTGCGCTGGGGCAGCCTGTATGTAAACCCACTTACCTTGTCTGGATCGACTTTTCACCCCTGGGGAATGGAGTACGGTCCGCCGGCAAAATTCGGAATACCGGAGTTTCTCGATCTGTGTGTTGATGTTGGAGCAGATGCGATGATTACAGTGCCTCCCAACTTCTCCGATGACGCGCATCGGGACCTGAGCTATTCGCAGGGTTTGGCGAATTATTATCAGGAACACCTCGACCTGTTGGACTATGTCGGTGGAGACACCACTACCACCTGGGGAGGAGTGCGCGCCAATCAAGGTCTCGAGCCTTGGGATACGCGGATTCAGAAGATCTACTTCGAACTCGGAAATGAGATATGGAACAGCATGTCCCGTCCTTTCAACATGGGCGGGAGTGACTACGGGGACTACTGCAACAGGCGCAGTCAGGCGATGAGAAGCCATTCCACCTGGAAGCCGAACTATCGGCTCGGCTTCGGGGGACATTGGGCCAGTTCGAACACTCAATGGGGCTTTGATGCAACAGTGGCTGCCGGGTGTGGGCAGCACATAGATTTCTTCACCGAGACTGTCTATTATCCGTGGACACCTACCTATTCAGGTTTCACTGTGGCTGACTCCGACGAGATAGTCTACAGCGCGCTCTTCGCAACACCGCTGGAGCGATACAATGCTATCCCGCTGCGTCAGCAAGCCGTCAAATCGGCCGCGGGAAAAGCTCTGGAAATGATCATCTACGAGGCCAATACCGAAATCCACGCGACGAATGAATGGGGATGGTGGAGAGAGGGCCAGGACCCGTTCTTCTCAAAAAACCACAGCATTGGAGCCGGTACGGCGACACTTGATCTCTTCGCCAAGATCGGCTCGCTCGGCGTAAAGTACTATTGCTGGTATCAGGCGGTCTCAAAGGATATCATGGGCGCGCTCATCTCTTATCCTGATTTTCAGCCCCGGGTGGACTTCCTTGCCCATGTGCTGCTCAACAA
>WVXJ01000043.1:33284-40981 GCA_011773575.1 Armatimonadota bacterium
TACCGGGAGGGCGAGAATGCCTACAGTGTATTGATCGTCAACCGCCACCGCACCGACCCGCAGCAGATCAGCGTGCGGTTGCCCAGCCGTGATTTTGGCAGCAATGCCACTCTCGTACGCTTCACTTCTCCGAATATCAATGACAATAACAATGCCGGCCCTGTGGTTCGCATTCAGAAGGACACCATCTCCGGTCTCACAAACCCCTACACTCTGGATGTGCCTCCTTTCTCGGCCTACATCCTGCAGGTGACGGCAGGTGGAGTTTCGCAAACATTGCCTGCTGTTACGATGACTGTATCTCCGTCGGGGCCGGGGCCCAACGCGGCAGTCACCTACAGCATTACGTACGAGAATTCATCCGACCAACCAATAAGTTCGAAATCCCTGAGGATTCCCGTGCCTCAGTATCTGACCTATGTCAATGGGTCTGCGTCTGACGGCGGGCAGTACGATCCGGTCAGCAGGGAAGTGGTATGGACGGTCAGTGTTCCAGCACACTCAGAGCCGGCTACTGTGACTTTTCAGGCTACTGTTGACTGAGCCGCGAAAGCCGGGGTTGTCCCTATCTCTCGAAGGTTTCTCCGAATATTCTCTGACGCAGGAGCAGCCAAAGGAAGAGAGGATCGCGGAACAGGTATCTTCGAGCCAGCCGCCTGGGATTGTGAATTAGCCGGTCCAGCCAACCCAGGCCCATGCGCTGGACCCAGTCCGGCGGGGCATGTTGGAGCCCTGCAACAAAGTCAATTGCGGCACCAATCCCCACGGCAACTACGCCGCCCATGAATTCCAGGTAGCGGGCAATCCAGATCTCCTGTTTGGGAGCACCGAAGGCCACGAAGACGACATCCGCGCCGGCGTCTTTGACCTCTTGCGCGATAGCGCGGTTTCTTTCGTCATCATCCAATGACACCGCCGGCGCAAGGCAAGTACCGGCGAATTGCAGGCCGGGGAAACGTTCATTGAGAACTTGCACGGCGCGCTCGGCAGACCCCGGTGCGCCTCCCAGAATAAAGGGTCTCAACCCGCTGGTAGCCGCTTCACGGCAAAATGCGGGAAAGAGAGCAGAGCCCATCACGCGGCCGCGCAAGGGTTTCCCCAGCAGCCTTGACGCGAGGACGACATAAAAACTATCCGGAAGCACCAGACTGGCGCGCGTGTATGCGCGTCGCAGGTCGTGGCATCTATGATAGAGAACCACATGGTCTACATTCGGCGTGAAGACCGCATGTGGCTGTCCGCTTCCGGCAAGACGATGTATCTCCTCAATCGTCTCGGGGAGAGTCAAGTCGTGGATCCACAGCCCGCAGACATTGACTCTTCTAATGGAGCCGGAGCCACTTTCACATGTCTCACTCTGTTGTGAAGAACTCTTCATCTCGGTGTTTCGCTGTGTTCGGAAAGCGCTGTGTTTTCACCCTCTTGGCGTTCGGTGCGCGCTCCCGCCAATCCCGCGCCCTTAATTATGGCGATGTCGCAGGTGGATGTTCGCCAGACAGCATATATGGGTGCCCATAGAATGGCAAGCCAAACAGCCAGGAGGGGCCTTGCTCAGTGCCAGTCCGGCCTCCTTACCTGCCTATTGCCCCGCTGATTCCGCATCTTATTCATCCGACTTGGCCCCGAGCAGAGGAACATCCCTCTTCTTCATCTTACGAAATCCGGTAATGTGAGCCTGGAGTGTCAAATGGGAGTGCTGACGCTGCCGGTAAGAGACTCGCCAGATCGCTGCCGGAAACACTGGAGGGTATTGCTTAGCCAGTAAAGCCCCACACCAATAAGGGGAAGGGAGAATAAGAGAAAGATCATAAAGGCAAGCAAAGGCGACTCAATCGCCCTTCCTACGAGTAGCTGCGGACGATAGTACTCCAGGTACCATATCAGGGGCCTGGCAATATTCATAATGACGTAGACGGCAATGCTGCCAATGACGGCAAGCGGAACTAACCGCCGCTTGCTCTGCAAAGCGAACAGGCAAGCGACAATGGGAACCACAAAGGCAGAAGCATGATGTTCTTCCGAAAAGGGGGAAAGAAGAAAGGCAATTGACAGGGTCATTGCAAACTCGAGGCAGGCTGTCTCTGTAGTAACCTTTCGGGCCGCCATTCTGGCAGTGGCAAACAACCAGCAAGAGAGGACGCCAATGGCGACGATGACCAGCAAGATGGTAGCGGAGAACTGCGGTGCTACTGGAGACAGGAGTTCGCCTGCATGGGATACTATGCCGACGCGCGTTGCGCGCTGAATACCGGCATACAACGACTGGTTAAGAGGCATTAGCGCGCCCTTATAATAGCCGAGATAATGCCACCAGCGAATCGGGTAGCCAGGACCGAGCCAGGCCATGCTTATCAGCAAAGCGACCACTATGGTGGCGGCAAATGTTGCGACCGCTCGCCATTGCCGGCGCAGTATGAAGTGTATGATGAGCAGTAAAGGAAAAGGTTTCACGGCGCCGGCCATGCCTACTGCAAAACCGGCCACGCCGGGTCGCCCGCGTACATAGGCGAAGAAAGCCAGCCCTACAAAGAGCACTACCAGTTGGCTTGACTGCCCCAAATACAAAGACCATATTGCAGGAGCGAATGTAGCAGTCAGGAGAAGCGCGGGTCCGAACTGAGCAAGCGTCACGCGCGATGTGGCAGCAAGTGTGATTGCGACGCCCCCAATAAGACACAGAGCTCCCATGGCAAGCCACACCCACATCGCAATTTGGGGTCGGAAGAATGCAATCGGAAGAGTCAGAGCAAATGCGGGGAATGCAAGTTGTGGCGCCGGTCCCGGCATCTCCATACCGTGTGCTCGAGCCTCTTCTCTCAAGAAATCCAGATTGTTCGGATCCTGGCGTTTAACCATAAGACGAGTGGCGCTGTAATAGCAGGGGAAATCAACCTGCCGCCCTTTGATCAGAATCTTCGCCCCGGGGAGACCGATCAATACAACAAGAGCCACAAGGCTCGTTGTAATACCTATCCAGCGCTTCATTGTAACTACCTCAATTGCTATCTTGCCGCGGGGTCGAAATCCAGCCCAGTGTCTTGCCTTTCACCGCAGCTGCCGCATATATAGAAGTCTGCCAGACTGCATAGAGAGGTCCCCAAAATAGGGCGAGCCAGAGAGCGAGAGGCGCCTTGATAAGCAGCAGGCCGACGAGGATGTGAACGGCTTCTCCCACCAGCCCGATGAGAGGTATCCACACGAGCGCACGCAATGAAGGCAAGAAGAACGCAATCACAGCGAGCGCCACTTGCCCGACCACCAGAGAGGCGAGTGGAGGCATAGCCAACTCAATCGCCGCGTCAAGAAATGCCGGGTCTCTTCTACGTATGCTTAGAGCAATAAGCCTTGGCAGCAGTCGCCGGGCGAGTTGTAAGCGGCCCGACTCCCAGCGGAGGTGCTGGCCCCGTGCTCTTTGCGGTCGACTTGGCATCTCCGACCACACGGTCGCTTCCGGTGCAAACTCTACTCTGTGGCCCATCTCCAACAATCTCAAGCCGTATTCTACGTCTTCGGTCAAACAAAAGGCCTCCCAGGGCAGTGCCTTCAGCAAACTTGTGCTCAGACACATTCCGTTGCCGTGAAGCCCCACCGACCATCCCAGCCGGCTGCGCGCCAGAGGTCGAAGGTAGCATTTCAGGGAAAAAGCGAGATACATCAGGGCTTCCAGAGGAGACCGCCTCTTGCTGACAACAGAGTAACGCGCTTGCAGTGCCGTTGCCCCTGCTCGCAGGCGATTCGAAAACGCGGTCAGCAAGTTGGGAGAAACGATGCTGTCGGCATCAATGAATACCAGTGCTTCCCATTCTTCCAGATCTGTCATCCTCTCCAGGAACCAGGCAATCGCATATCCTTTTCCCCGCAGATCTGGAACATTGCGCTCGAAAACCGTTGCACCATTTTCCCGCGCCAGCGTCGCGGTTTCATCTGTGCAGTTGTCGGCTATTACGAAGACCTGAAATGCCTCCTTTCGATATTCCAGTCCAGTTAGGCTTTGCAACGAACGTTCAATGACATCCGATTCGTTATGAGCGGGTATGACAATGGCGAGTTTTGCGGGCTCATAACCTTCACCGCCTGGCTGGCTCAGCCTTTTCTGGCCGAATGCCGCGAGAAGGGAGAGGAAAAAGAGATAGAGGCCGAAAAAGGCCAGTCCGCAAGCGACGACACAGAAGAATATTCGCAGCAGTAACAAAGAGAAATGGACAGTCATCTTCTTGCTGAAACGTCAGGTTCGCATTTGCACTTCAGATTCGAGATGAGCAGTACTCCAGCAAACGACCTGCCTTCCATAGGCCGCTTGCTCTCAAGAATCTCGTGAGATATCTTCCACACGATAGATGACAATGCTCATCGGCCCCCCGAGAGTTTCGCCGCAGAAGGTGGCAACTGCCTTGGCGCTCTTCTCCAAGCCGGAGTAGAATTCCCACTCCGCAGGCCATCGTTCGCGCCCTTTTGAAGTGACAAAAGAGTCACGGATATGTCCCAGGATGATGACATACTCCGCCCCTTGCTCCAGATACCACTCTAGATCCCGGCGTTGGTCCTCGTGGAGAGTGAATGTGGGCGCGTTTGGAGTGCTCTTGTCCTCCTCAGCCTTCCACCATTCTCGCCTCCTTCTCAGCAGCCAGTAAGTAGGCCCCGTATACCTGCCGGCGGCTTTCATCCGGTAGTGGAGATACTCACCAAGATGCTTGTAGAAGCCGGAGGGCGGCTGTTTCTCCACGGCGACAAGCGACTCCTGAAGACATTCTTCACTTTCCATCAGGGGGGGTAATACATTCACTCCGCCATCCATCAAGATCACCGAGCCAGGAGGAACGTGACTCTCCACCCACTGCTTCGCCATCAACCTTGGGTCAGGTTTGGCGAGAAGAAGCCTCAATTCACCTGCGGTCTGCAGACCAGGAGGGATTATTATGAGCGCGGCCAGCACAACCATTACCCATACTCTTTTACATCCGCTCTTCAGCGAGTCCGCAATCCACCCGAATCCAACACCGAGCATGACGAGGATGGCAGGGAAGACCGGAAGAAGCCAGTGGGAGTAGAATCTTCCCTGAAAAGCGAGAAATGCGACGAAGGCAGCGGTGAATGAGACGAAAATCACGCCATGAGCTATACGCTTCTTCAGGAGGACCACTGCTCCCAACAGGCCTAGAGCGCATCCCGAAGGAAGCAGCATGTTCTCCCAGCAAAGGGACCTCCCCATGGCCGCAATTATCTCCCAGGCTGATTTCCCCGCCGCCAGGTTGTAACTCAACTGAAAGACGAAAAGGTCAGCAAAAAACTTCTTATAATCAATGACCCCGAACGGACATCCCACAAAAAAACCCAGAGCCATAAAGAGGAGTGCCAGCCCAATACCCGCAAGAGGAGAGCGCCCTTGCAGTGTCTTCGAGCGGGAGGCCAAGAAATGTGCAAGTATTATCGGCACTATCAGCAGTCCTCCCAGAATCTTGGTGGCTAAAGAAAGGCCATAGAAGAGGCCCGCCTTTGCGCTGGCTTTGAGAGAGCCGGTCTCTGCGACTGATTGTAGAGATAGAAGACAGGCGGCAACAAAGAAGACCAGCAGCGAGTCCGGCAATGCCACTCGATTACGCACGACAAGGGCTGGAATCACCCCAGCCAGGCCCGCGGCCACCAGTCCCGCATTCTTCCCCGCTGCTCTCCGCGCCATCAGGTAAACGAGAGCAACCGTCCCCAATCCCGCGGCCACACTTACTATCCTTGCCGCGGTATAAAAAGGAATGGGATCTTGGAAAAAGGAGACCGCAAAGTCGTCAACCGACCCCACCGCACCCGTGAGCCTTAGGAAGACGAACATCATCCCATAGATGATGAACACCAAGTACATCATGAGGGTGCCATACCAGAACTGGTGAGGGTTCAGATCACCACTGCCGAAGCCAAGTGCCACATTGACAACATGGTGTTCATCGTGATGAGGCAGGAGGGTCAGCCCGACAACACGCAATCCCAGCGCCGCCGCTCCAATACAGACCGCGGCGACGAGCATCTTGTATGCTTTGTCGCCTTTCGGAAGTAGTCCATGGGCGGAGGAGTGATTATCGGCCATCTATTTCGTCTCTGCGGAAGAAATGTTCTCCTGTTCGCATTCTCGCGCCAAGAGCCAGTCAACCGCCTCTGAGAGATCTTTCACTACTGCGTCCGGGGAAGAGTCTGTCAACTCCTCCTTCGTGCCGGGGGGCTTTATCAACAGTGTGGTACATCCAACCGCGGCGCCTGCTTGGATGTCACGCATTCGGTCTCCCACCAGATAGCACGCGGGAAGATGTAATCCCATTTCGCGCGCGGCTCGCTCAAGCAGGCCGGGCTTGGGTTTGCGGCAAGGGCAGTTTTCATCAGGCCGATGTGGACAATGATAAATCGCGGAGATTCTTCCCCCCATCTTCTCAATCTCCGTGAGCATGTGCTCATGGATGCGGGCAAGTTCTCTGTCTCCCATCAACCCTTTTCCGATGGCGGCCTGGTTGGTGGTAATGACAACTCGCCAGCCGGCAGTGGTAAGGCGGGCAACGGCTTCGGCCGCGCCGGGCAGAAGAGAGAACTCGCCCAGGTGTTTCACGTAGTCAGGGCGGTCAAGGTTGATGACTCCGTCCCTATCCAGAAAGACGGCTCTCGCGTCCGACTGCGCCATTACTGACATCCAGAAGGATCTCGCTGCATCTGTCCACCGGCTCAAACGGCAATTCCACGAAATCGCGGAAAGCGGCCCTCAGCCGCGCGTGGTGTTCGAAGGGACAATGCAGAAGCATGAAGCCTCCGCCTCCGGCGCCCAGAATCTTCCCGCCCACGGCTCCGGCACTGATTGCGCGAGTGTAAAGTTCGTCCAGTTCCGCGTCACTGATTCCATCGGCGAGGCCCTTTTTCATCTCCCATCCGCGGTGCAGGAGGAGGCCGAAGTCCGGCCCCATCCCGTTCAAGAGACAATCCCGCAACTCCCAGGCGAGGTTTCGCAGGGTGCAGAGGGACTCCACTCGCTGAGGGATGTTCTTTTTTTGCTGGCAGAGGATGGTCTCCGCCTGCCGGGTACGGCCGGTGAAAAAGAGAAGGAGATTCTCCTTCAGCCAGCGGCGAGAATCCGGAGAAAGCGGAATGGTCTCGATTTCCACTGCTCCGGATTTCAGGAAACGAAACATCCTTAGCCCTCCATATGCGGCAATATAAGCATCTTGCTTGCCCATGGGCCGGCGGAGAATGTCCATTTCAATTTCACATGCATCTCGGGCGAGAATTTCAGGGGTGTGAGGTTTGCTGGTATAGGCGTAGAAGGCGTTCAGAAGACCCACAGTGAGGCTTGAGGATGAGCCCAGCCCGCTACCCTGAGAGGGGACATCCGCCATTGTGCAAATCTCAATACCCTGGTCTATGCCGGCTCTCTTGAGGCTTTCTCTCACGAGATCGTGGGCTAGTTCATCGGGGTGGTCAACCATTTCAGTGCGCGTGTAGGCCACGCGAATCTTCTTGTCAAAGCGGTGCTTCACCACCACATAGACATAGTGATCAATCGCAGTGCTCACCACCGCGCCCTCGTGCTGGAGATAGAAATCCGCGAAATCAGTACCCCCTCCGGCAAAACTTATCCGCAAGGGGGTGCGAGAAATGATCATCGGTCAGCCTCCGAGAGAACGATTTGAGTGCTGCCTTCCGTTTCCGTTTTCTCCTCCTGTGCGGCC
>WVXJ01000043.1:40991-45915 GCA_011773575.1 Armatimonadota bacterium
GTTGAAATCCTCCATTACACGATTCCTCGCCTCTCGCCCGATGCGTTGGCTCAGAGAGACATCATGCATGAGCCGCATGATAGCATCGGCAAGAGCGGCCGGGTCAGCAGGTGGGACCAAGAGTCCGTTTTGATTATGTATTACGAGTTCCGGCACACCTCCCACAGAGGTGGCAACCAGCGGAATGCCTTTTGCCATCGCCTCCATCAACACACCCGGAACTCCCTCGGCAAGGCTGGAGAGAACAAAGATGTTTGTTCTCTCATAATAATCTGCAAGCCGTTCTTGCGGTAGGGCCCCCAGGAAGTGGAGAAACGTATCAACTCCCTTCTCTTTACAAAGAGCTTCGAGTTTCTCACGGTCAGCGCCTTCTCCAACAACCGACCAGGAGAAAGATTCTCCGCGCTGCTTCAAGATGCGGCAGGCCTCGATTAATGTGGGATAATCTTTGTCTTCAACAAGTCTGCCCACAGAGAGGAAATGAGGGACTTCGTTCTCGCGTGCCTTATCAGACGGCTGAAAGCGCTCAACATCAACTCCCATGTGCAGGACTTTGATGCGGTCAGGATCCGTGCCGGGTGCGCGGTCAAGAATGAGGCGTTTCATATACTCAGAGATGGCGACAATGAAACGCGCGCCTTTCACCTTTTCCGCGGTAAGAAGTATGTCTGCTGTGCTTGAGGATTCATCAATATCATGATGATGAGCAGTGAAACTGTATCGAATGCCGCTGAGCGCGCAGCCGACTTGGGCCGCAAGAGCGGTGGTGGCGAAGTGGCAATGTATATGGTCTATGTTCTCTTCGTGGATGAATGCAGCCAGCCTGAGGCCCTGCAGGAAATGGAAGCAGGCCTTGAGGCGATCACGCAGCCCCAGGCGACGAATCTGATATCGTGCGAAGAACCGCAGCACGACGCGAGGACGGCAGAACAGGTGGCGCAACCCCGCCAGGATGATACGGCCCCAGGGCAAAGGCGTAAGATAGAGTGTCTCATCAATGAGTATGAGTGATTCCTGGGAAAGAACGGCTCTCGGCGGCGGCCGTCTGACGGCAAGGGCGCGCAGATCCATGCCCAGGCGGCGCAGTTCAAGTATCTCCCGATAGACTAGCGTCTCGGAGAGAGCCGGGAACTCCTTCATGAAGAAGCCTATTCGCGGGGCTCTCGGAGAACTGCGCGCCGGTCTTTGACCGGAGAATTCCCGCATCAGCATCACTCGACACCAACCCCACAAGTGGGGGAACTTGGCAAAGCAGATATGTGCGCCACAGGTCAGGGCTAACTTCAGAGTTCTTTCCCTGAGAAAGATGTGTGTTGCCGTGCGGAAGAAGACGTAGGCGGCCCAACATAAAGCAAGCACAACAGGAAGGGGATTGCGCAGCAGCAGAGAGGCAAGTGGAGCCAGAAGCCAGAAGAGGGGAGTGATTACGCTTCGCAGCAGAGTCCTCCAGCGCCCTTGTGCGCCTCGACGCCAGGCGAGTGCCTGCACCATTCCGTCTCGCACCAACCTCCTGCAATATGCCCGGAAAGTATCGAAACCGTAGTCATGATAGGCCATGAGGTCGACAATCCGCAGGATGCCCCGGCCCGAGGATCGCAGGTATTCACCAAGTTCTGCCTCCTCTCCGAAAGGCATCTTATCATTGTAGCCGCCCAATTTACGGAACTCTTCCGCGCGAAAGAGCCCGCCGCCACTTCCCATTCCGCCTATCTCCGGACGGTGAAACATCTGTTGTGCGGTGTGGACGCGATCATACCAACTTGGCTTTCGCTGGTAGTCGTCTATCCTACCGGCAACTCCTATAACCCCTTCTTCCAGTAGAATTGGGACTGCCCGCTGCAGCCAATCCTTCGCAAGCACCATGTCCGCATCGAGAAACTGAACCAAGTCACCTTGGCAGAGTTGAAGACCGGCGTTTCTCGCACGAGCGGAACTTGTGCGTCCTGCGCTTAACAGATGGACGGTGGCACCGTGCTCTCTCGCGATCTCCACACTCCGGTCAGTCGACCTGCTGTCCACATAGATGACTTCTGTTACCTCGGCGAGGTGACGCGGATAATCGGCCGCCTTGAGGGACTCAAGGCACTTCCCCAGCATCTTCCCTTCGTTCTTACCAATCACGACAAAAGAGATTCGTGTCACTGCGCCGCGTCTTTGTCCGGTTGGCTGTCCTTGGTTTCTTTAGGCATTACTTGAGAGCGACATAATATGGTACAGAGTCCGATTAAGGCAAGTCTCAACTCCTGCCTATACCAGTTACTTCCTCTTCTGCGACACAGAATCGAAAAGGGAAGTTTCGCCAGAGAGTACCCGAATGCGAGGAACATCAGGCAGCGGGCAAGAAATGCCTGCCAGAAGCCATAATGCTTTCTGAAAAAGGCGAGTTTGCTGGTCAGATAAGAGGAATAGAGAAGCCCGCGGGAAAAGTCCTTCCCTTGGCTTGCCGCGGCACTGATGCTGCCATAATGGACTACTTCCGCGGTGGGAAGATAATAGACCTCCAAGCCCGCTTGTTTCAACCGATAGCAGAGATCAACTTCCTCGGAGTAGAGGCGAAAACGCTCATCCAGCAGTCCCACGTTTTGTAGAGCGTCCTTGCGAAGCATCAGGCAAGCGCCGGAGATCCAATCCACCGCTTCGCCACCAGACATTTGCTGAGGATCGCCGCCTTCCTTCGATATCTCATTTCTTGCGAACCTGGCATCGATTCCGGTCTGCATGAGAAACCATCCCCAGGGAGTTGGGAAGGGTCTCCCGGATGGCTGTTCCTTGCCGTTTTCGTCCACCAGCCTTGGTCCCACCGCGCCGGCCTCGAAGTGGGAATCCAGAAATGCTGCCATTTCCTGGAGCGCCCCAGGCTGGATTTCAGTATCGGGATTGAGCAACAGCACCTTTTCCCCTGAGCATTTGCGCAGGGCGAGGTTATTTGCTCTGGAGAAACCGAGATTCTCGCGCGCCTCTATAAGATGGACTGCAGGAAATTCTCCCTCCACCATTTCCAAGCTGCCGTCGTGAGAAGCGTTGTCCACCACAAAGACTTCAGTCTCCAGGCCTTGCGCTTCGGCGAAGAAAGAGCGAAGGCAGCTTCGGAGGAAGTCCCGGGCTTTGAAATTCACGATGACCACTGAGATCAACGGTCTCCTCCGGCAGGAGAATAGGGAGAGGTATCTTCCTCGAAAGAACCCATGCGGTTGGCGATTGCCACCATGATCCAGAAGAAGTGTCCATGTTGACCGATAAACCATGGGATCGCCCACAGGGCAATGAATTGTCCGGCGAACATGGCGACCAGTGCCCAGGCGAGAATCCTGGATTCCGGCGAAGCGCTTGTAATAGAAACTCGGCAGAGATGCCACAGGATGGCAAAGGCCAATAACATGAAGGCCGCCAGTCCCACCAATCCGTGGCGCAACAGGAGGTTGGCGTAGGCGTTGCACATATCCTCCCTGTAGATGAGTTGCTCACCGACCGTTCCAGTGACCCCCTTTATCTTCTCCGCCTCCAGTCCTTCTCCGAAAAGAGGGTTGGCTGAAAGGCCCACCCAGGTCGCTTGAAGTATCTTCACGCGATGCTGCGAATGTAATACTGCCTCCGTCGTTACCGGCTCTCCCAGAGCGATCCCTCCCCGCGCGGAGATGAACAAGAAAGCCGCCAATGAGATAACTAACCCGGCCAGCAAGGCCAGTGGGAGAAGGTGTCTTCTGACGTCCGCATGCAGCAGGATCGCTACACAGGCGAAAGCCGTCGCTGCCCAAACACTATAGGACAGAGTGAGCAGGATACCTATGGCAATCAGCACCATGCTCACAAGGGCGAACGATCTTGTGTTTAGTTTGACAGGCGAGTTGCCGGTAAGGCGCGCCAAGGCATACCAGGCCAAGGCGAGAGGCAAGAGCATTGCCAGCCAGCCGCCAAGGGCAAGAGGCTGGTTCATGCCCAGATGCACTCGCAGTCTTCCCATCCGAGTAATATCTTGACCCCACGTTCCGCCAAGAGATTGCCCTTCCACGGAATACCAGATAGTGAAGGGGCTGGGGAGTATCTGGCGGAACAAACCTTTCCCTGCCGCTGATTCCACCACAGCAAGAATGCCCGCCAGCGCTCCGGAAATCAACAAGAGCCGTACCAGGCCTCGGACCTCGCCGGAGTTGGTTAGAAGGCGGGTGGTAACGAAATAGAGAAGGGCGCCTGATCCGACCAAATAGTGCGTAACAGCAAGTGGAAATCGCAGCAGATTGACGAACACCAAAGAGGGGGCAAGAATGAGGAACAGGAAGAGAAGAACATAGATAGACAGAGGACTTGCCTTCGCCGGCCTTGTCTTGGTGGCCCACACATTGAGCAGAGTTCCGGCGGCCAGAGCGGTGATACCGAGTTCAGCAACTGTTATCCATCCCCATGGATAGATAAAGCGATGATAGCCAAAATACAGCGGCATAAATGGTAGAGCAAAGGTATACGCGAATAAGGCAGCCTTCGGACGGAAAGAGGCAAAGAGGAAGAAAGCCAGCCATACGAAAAGGAAGAGGCTGATGACGGCTTGTGCGAGAATCAAGGTTCCGAAGAATATTGCCCCTCCAACTGCGACAGCAACCCACCTTGGGTCAGCGGTTGAGACTTTCAATCTGTCCTTAAGTACAGAAACCGCCCTCATGACTCAGTCTCCTGGCTCCGAGACATTTCCCGGGCAACGGGTGAGGCCGGGCAAGTCTTCTCCGCAGGGGCCACCTCTTCAGGCAATTCCCGACGAAGCGCTTGTCGCCGATGGAATAGTCCGTCTCTTATCTTCTGAACACCCCTCTGTAGCATAGCATAGTCTTCTTGTAGAAAGTAGCGCATCATTGCCAACAGGCCCAGACACACCGCGGCTGTGAAGAAGGCATTGCCGAGCATCACGATCAAGAGGATGGGCTTGGAGGGGGAG
>WVXJ01000043.1:45921-48291 GCA_011773575.1 Armatimonadota bacterium
CGGCGGCAGAATTATGCTGATCAGGAACTCCCGCAACGACCATCTGGTCAGCCGGTGGAAGATGCAAACAAAATAGAGCGGACCAACGATGTAGGCAAAGAGAACCGTGAAAAGAATGCCGGGCAGCCCGAATCTGAGAGCGAGGGGGATTCCCAGCCCCACCGTCAGCGCCGTCAACAGGAGGCTGCTCTTGATTTCGGCTTCGAGTTTGCCCATGCCCCGCAGTAGAGAGGTGCCCATTCCGGTGAGGACTATGTTGGAGGAATAGGCCAGCAGCAGACATTGGAGGGCGATTGCGGAAACGCCAAAGCCGGGCCCCATCCAGACATGAAGGGCCTCAGGCGCATTCACCAGACCCGCCGCCAGCACCGGCATGGTTGCAAAAACGAGCCAGCGGGTTCCCCGACGATGTAGCTGCTGGAGCTCTTTGTGCCTTCCTCTGGCGGCTAAATCGGAGGCTGCCGGTATGACCGGTTGGTAGATGGAGACACAGAGATTCGTAATCATCTCCGCGGCGCGACAGCCGATCTGATACATTCCCAGGTAACGAAGGGAGAGAGCGTAGCCGGTCAAGGCTCTGTCGAATTGCCTGGAAAAGACGGCCAAGGCCGATATGCCCTGCATCTTGATGCCGAAAGAGAAGAGGCGGCGGAAACTCTTTCGGGTGGCAAGCAAAGGATTGATGCGCAGCTGCGGGAGAACGCGGTGGGCGCATATGACATTGGCGATGGCGGCGAGAAGAAACATAACGGCTGCATTGAAGATGAGACCGCGAATTCCCAATCCCTGCCGCAGAACGAAGACCATGCCCGCGGCCGTAAAGAGAGAATGTCCGATGACGATTCTATTGGAAATATCCATTCGCTGAAGGCCGTTGAGTACCGCAGGAAAGACGCTCATACAGTTAGTAGCGGCGAAGATGAGGACGGCTCCAATTAGCGCGAAGTGTGCCTCTTCCCAAATCGTCGAGGAAACCTTGAAGAGGGAAAGCAGCGGAGACGCCAAGAAGAAACAGACGAGGCTCGCCGCGATGATCCAGAAAAACACATAGAAGACTATGCCGGTATTGACGACTTGGTTGAGTGCAGGAAAATCTCGTTTAGCGTGATCCTCCGCGATGTGACGGACGAAAGCCGCTCCTATCCCAAGGTCGGCCAGCCCTACATAATTGGTAAGCAAGAAGACCAGGACCCATACTCCATACATGTCCTTGCCAAGGGTCTTTACCACGAAGGGGAGAACGAGCAGGGCGATGGCCGCGGCCACCACTCGCGCCAAAAAGGTGTAACCTGTGTTTCGAAGCAGTGTTCCCCAGGGGGACTTCGTCGGAGCCTCACCGAGTTCTCTTTGCGTCTCAACAACCTCAGTCAAGTTCGTCTTCTCCCCGAACGCACACAGGGTTCGCCTTCCATTTGGAGAGATGTTATCACCTGTGGGTTACGAGAACACGTTTGTCGTGCGCAGAGGATACAGACCGAACTCTTTCAGTAGGCTCCTTTTGTGCTGATAACCGCCAGAGGGGTCCTGGCGAGAATCGCCATATCGAGAAGGAGTGACTGATGCTCTATATAGCGCAGGTCTAACTCTACCCATCTCTGAAAAGAGAGTTCGCTTCTGCCCGAAACTTGCCACAGACACGTGATCCCGGGTTTCACCTCCAGGCGACGGCACTCCCGCGGTCCGTATTCGCGCACTTCCCTGGAAAGAGGGGGCCGCGGCCCCACCAGGCTCATTTCTCCCTTTAATACATTCCAGAGTTGGGGCAATTCGTCTATACTCGCCCTCCGCAAAATATTGCCCAAAGGAGTAATGCGAGGGTCATTGCGTATCTTGAAGATAGGGCCACTGGCTTGATTGAGGGGCAACACGCTCTTGAGCCGTTCCTCCGCGTCGGCATACATGGAACGGAATTTGTACATCCAAAAGAGCCGGCCTCCTTTACCCACACGCTGCTGCCGGAAAAAGACCGGCCCTCGTGAGGTAATCTTGATGGCCAGAGCCACCACGGCCAGCAGCGGAGAGAGGACTAACAGGCAGCCTGCGGACATGCTCATATCCATCAGCCTCTTCATCAATGCGCGCCATCCATGCATACCATTCTGTCGAATGGCCATTTGAACGGAGGTGCCTTCTCCGTTGATTTGGGTTTCCTCAGTTGGCAGGCCAAGCGGAACGTCTGCGAGCGCACAGTCTCCAATCGACCCTGCGACCTGTGCGCCGCTCAAGCTGTCATAATAGAAGGCTTGGGAAGAGCCGCTTCCATTGCCTCCGTTTCCAGAGTCGGAATGCGGCCACGCGGAACCCGGTGCTGAACCGCTTTGGGGCGGCAGAGTCCCCGTGCCTCCGCGCGGTTTATCCTGGTCATAAGGG
>WVXJ01000192.1:0-1258 GCA_011773575.1 Armatimonadota bacterium
TGCGGGAAAGCCCATACAGTGAAGCATTGAAGGCTATATTCTCAAGCCCCGTCATTTGCTGATCGAAGCCCACCCCCAAACCGAGTAATCCCACAACACGGCCGTCAGTGGTGACACGGCCCTTGTCAGGACGATAGATCCCCGCAATCAGGCTCAGCAAGGTCGTCTTGCCTGACCCATTAAGCCCTACAACCCCCAATCGTTCGCCTTCTTTGACGGTGAAGGAAATGTCCTGGAGCGCCCAAAAGAGGTCTGCGTGAGTTTGCCTGCCCAGCAGTCTGCGCACAACGGCTTCTTTTACCGATGTGGGCCGGTCCGGGTTTATATGAAAACAGAGCGAGACCGACTCTACTTGGATTACAGCATTATTGTTTCGCACACTATCCATCGCGGAACTCTATACCTGTTTTGCAAATGTCGACTCGTAGCGTTTGAACACGAAAAGGCCGACGCTGAATGTGACTATCGCCACGACCGCGCTGATACCCAAGAATGTGTAGTACTCCGGCAGTATCGTGGTCGGTTCTTCGTTGGGCACAATGCTCCGGTAGGCCATTAATAAGGGTGCCATTGGATTAGAGAAGAAAATCGTCTTATATATCTGGGGGAGGTCCCTGTCTGTGACCCAAACCGCCGGATATAGCACCGGGCTCAGGAAAAACCACATCTGAAAGAGACTGCCCACCAAGAACTGGATATCGTCAAAGAAGACGCTGAGTGAGGCGAGTATCAGGCTCAGACCGAAGGCGAAAAGCATTTGCAGCATCAGTGCTGATATCGCCAGCGCCAGATAGGGCCAGTTCACGGTAACTCGCACCGCCAGGAAGACGATCACGAGAATAGTCAGCGAGAGTAGGTAATCAATGAAATTGGAGATAAGCGAGGCCGTGGGCAGAATAATGCGCGGGAAACTCACCCGCTTTATCAAGGCCAGCCGCTTGCTGATGGTGGCGGAACCGTCCATCACAGTTGCGTTGAAGAAACGCCAGGCCAGGAGTGTGCAAAACAGTTTGACCGAGTAGTTTTCTTCACCCCGAGGGAAAATATATTTGAAGACGATGAGATAAGTGATAACCATCAGGAGAGGATTAATAAAGGACCAGACGAAGCCCAGCAAAGAGCGTTTGTAGCGCACTGTCAGATTGCGCACAACGAAACTGATCAACGCCTGCCTATATGCCCAAAGGTCGGTAAAGGTCTTCACTTCAGCCTTTATCACTCCGGCGAGTGTATTTCGAGTTGATATGATAACACGGAC
>WVXJ01000192.1:1420-1941 GCA_011773575.1 Armatimonadota bacterium
CCGCACGCCATGGCCTCCAGCCCAGGGCGTCCAAACCCCTGGAAGAAGGAACAATCCAGCAAAAGAGTTGACTTATTAAGCAGCGCGGCAACATCCCCCATCTGATAAAGCCGGCCGTGGCTTTCACACTCNNGTCTTCACTTCAGCCTTTATCACTCCGGCGAGTGTATTTCGAGTTGATATGATAACACGGACAGAATGTCTGCGTCATAACTTAATCAGGAGCGCATTACTTCGCTCAGGAAATTCAGGGTGTTCTCTCCTTCGTGTTGACAGTCATAGTAATGGGCGGTTTTGAATCCTTCAGCCACAAGCCTCGTACGCAGGGCTTCATCTTCCAGCAGCCGAATTATCTTATTCACATTGTCCTCAACATCCAGCGGGTCGGCCAACAAGCAGTTGTGCATATGTTTCGCGTATTCAGTTATGCCGCCATTACAGGTAAGGACGGTCGCCACCCCGCACGCCATGGCCTCCAGCCCAGGGCGTCCAAACCCCTGGAAGAAGGAACAATCCAGCAA
>WVXJ01000192.1:2075-2258 GCA_011773575.1 Armatimonadota bacterium
CTCTCCCAGAATCTCCAGTGTCCCTTCAAAATTGCGGCGCGGTGAACTGGGCCGCGCCATGGAGACTACCCGGATTTGCTGCTGTCGTACCGGATTCTTTCTATCGTAAAAGATGTCATGGTTCAAACCCAGCGGAATCTGCTCGATGTGGCCTGGGAACCGTTCCAGTTTCCTACCCAGCCA
>WVXJ01000192.1:2303-3635 GCA_011773575.1 Armatimonadota bacterium
CGCCCTCTCTGAATCCGGAGGGTAGAACTCCGGCTCATAGTCCTGTACGAAATAGGCCAGCCGCACCTGCGGCCTGGCTTTCTGGATTACCAGTGCATCGAAAACGGTCTCCCACCAGGTGGCGACAATCAGGTCGCAATCCGGAAAGTTCTCCAGCATTGCGCGCCGGTCCGGGAAGCGGTGCGGCGCAAAATAGAGCGGCATCCCGCGCATGAAAGCCTCGTCACCTTCTCCATAGGTAGCCACATTCGCCTTTATGCCCCTTTCCACGAGGTTGTTGACAATCTGCACAACTGAGACGATCCCGCCATAGAGTTTCAGGTCAGGAACAATGTAGATTACTCGCAGTCCGTCGGTGGAGCGCGGGGGATTCTCCTGCAGGCGCTTGCGGCCGGCAGCAGCCATCTCAACTAGATGCTTCTCGTTTCCGTAACGCATCTTCAGCCAGCCACTGGTGCCGACTTCTGTGGCAGCCTTCGCGGGGTCTTCCTCGAAAGCCCCGAACTGCCGCGCCAGGATGGAGTAGGGGCGGGTTTCAAGATCGGTTCCCAAAATCTTGTTACAGACCCAGGCCATGCCTCCTTTAGCCGTTACGCCCACACCATATTCTCGTATCGTCTCTGCAAACTTACTTCTCGGCGCCGGCGTCTCCGGTGAATGCCCCGAACGGATTCCGGCGGCTTTAATGACCGCCTCCTCCAAGATTTTTTCAGGCCGCTGCTGCAGCCACTTCGCCCGCACCTGCTCATAGAGTTCCTGCCAGCGGGACAGGAAGATGGATTTATTGCGCTCCATCATCACATTGCGCGTAACACTTCCGTGAGAACCCCACCCGTAGTGATAGATGAAAGTGCCCAAATCCACCACTACCCGAAACCCGCGGCTGATGGCCTTCATACAGAAATCAGTTTCTTCCCAGTAGCCGGTCCCATAGACTTCATCGAACAGACCCAAATCATCAAAAACGCTGCGCCGCACCGCAAAACAGAAACCGGAGGCATTGTAGATGTCTCGAATATCATCCTTGGCGACTCTACGGACCAGAGCCGCAATCTCGTCTGTGGTGAATCCGTCAGGCGGGTCTATCCTCGTCCAATTCGCCCAGTTGGATACCGGGTTTACAACCGCAATCTTGGGATCTGTGGCGAAACAGCGCAGCAGCCCGCCGAGCCATGAAGGAGTTACAACCGTATCGGAATTCAGAAGCACAACATAAGGGCTGCTCCCCGCCCGGATGCCGCGGTTCACAGTCCGCAGATACCCCAGGTTCTCGTCATTTTCCAGGATGGTGTATCGGGAGGAATCGTAGTCGCTGAGAATTCGACGAACCTG
>WVXJ01000192.1:3720-4003 GCA_011773575.1 Armatimonadota bacterium
TCGGCGGATTTTGCTGTTGGGCCCTTCGTCATCCAACGCTCTCTCAGAACAAAACGAATTCTTGAATCCCCAAGCCCAGCTGTCTGCCGTCGGATGATGCACCCTCGGCTTTGGGACAGTAGGTCTCGGAAACCTCCAGGTAGATTTCCTGGCGTTCCTTTCGCTCGGGGAAGTCCAAGCGAACACGATATGTACCCGCCTTGTCGTACTTAAAGAACTTCTCTACGCCATCAATGTTGAAACTTACCTTGAGCATCTTCTCCGCACTCAGCCATGGGTGAGG
>WVXJ01000220.1:0-2891 GCA_011773575.1 Armatimonadota bacterium
GCCAACAGAGAGAGCGCGGCGTCTTCGGCCTGAAGCTTCTCTTGTTTGCAGACTGCTTGAAGCCGTTCCTGGAGTTCCTTGGGACTGATGCGGTGAAAATCGAATCTCTGGCAGCGAGACAGGATAGTGGGTTTTATCTTATGAACTTCAGTCGTGGCGAGAACAAAGACCACCTGTGCAGGCGGCTCCTCGAGCACCTTCAGGAGCATGTCGAAGGCCGCATCGGAGAGTTGGTGTACCTCATCGATGATATAAATCTTATAACGAGTTTGACCTGGAGCGAACTGAAAGCGGCGCCTCAGTTCCTCGATATCGTCCACACCGCGATGGCTGGCGGCGTCGAATTCGATTACATCCAGGCTCGCCCCACGCTTGATTTCAAGACAGGCTTCACAATCGCCGCACGGCTCGGCGGTGGTGCCTTTGACGCAGTTGAGCGCCATGGCAAGAACACGTGCGGTGGTAGTCTTACCCGTTCCTCTTGGTCCGCAGAAAAGGTATGCATGGGAAATACGAGCGGCCTTGATTGCATTCGCCAGCGTTTGGGTGACATGGCGTTGGCCGATTATTTCCGAGAAGGCGGCAGGGCGATATTTCCGGTATAGGGACTGGTATTCGGAAGACATAAGTGTAGCAACCTCAAGCCGTATAAAAGAGTTCGACCCCACTGCCCGCAATCCCTGTCGGCGGCTCTGGGTTATCAAGCTATCGCGCGTCGATACACTTCGAGCACCTGCTCCGCACACCTGGCAGAGGAGAATTGCTGGGCGCGCTGCCTGGCCTTTTCTCCCATTTCTCTGCGTTCCTTTGTATCCTGCAATACCCGGCTGAGCGCTTGGGCAAAGCGCTCAGCCGTCGCCTCCACCACCAGCCCCTCTTCACCATTACGAAGAATCTCCGCCACCGCGCCGGATTCTGTTGCAACCACAGGCAGGCCGCAGGCCATCGCCTCTATTACCACGATTCCCTGGGTGTCGGTGAGAGAAGGAAAAGCGAATAGCTGGGCATGCTTCAAGGCGTGAAACACCTCTCGACGGGGCAGAAAACCGCTGATGTGAACCGCCTTCGACAGGTTCAATCGGCTTGCGAGCCGTTGAATCTCATCCTCCCACGGCCCGCCTCCAATGAGGAGTAGATGGGCGGCGGGTAATCGGCTGAGTATCTCTTTGAATGCAGTGAGCAAGAGTTCCAGGTTCTTCTCTTTTGCGATACGACCGGCAAAAGCGACGAGGGGCGCCTCTTCCGGGATCCCCCAGCGCTGCCTGATAGGGGAGGAGAAGGATTCTTCCGCCAGAGACAGGTCCGCTCCGGTAGGAATGATTTCCACGGGATTGACCACCCCGTAAGAACGCAGTGCCTGCTGCGCGGCGGGGCCGGGGGCAATAATGAAGTCCGCGCGGTCTGCGAAGCTGCGACTTACCCTGCGAGCAAGCCAGCGTACCAGGGGCTGAGGCAGGGGTACATAATGAGAATAGTCTTCCAGCAGGGTGTGGTATGTAAATACCAGGCGGGCTTGCTGCCTATGGGCCGCTTTCTTTGCTGCACGGCCCATGCCGAAAAGTGAATGAGAATGCACCACCTCAGGAGCGAAGTCCCTGAGGTGTGTGGAAAGGTCCCTCGAGAAAAGGGGGATTCCGAGAGGATAGCGAGGATTTGTGGGCAGGGAAATTGAAGGAAAACGGAAAATATTGGGCTCAGTCTCTTGATACCCCGGATAGCGTGGGGCGAACAGATAGACCTGATGACCCAGCCGGAGAAGTTCTTGGCGCAGGGTAGAGACTGCTACCACTACGCCGTTTACTATGGGAGAATAGCATTCACTGAATAGGGCGATCCTCATATAGGACGACCTGAGTCGGTTTACCTTAACACGGCCAGAGAAGAGGGGTCAACAGAGAGCGAAATGCCAGCAGTCCGGTTTCCTGCGGTAGCGGGGGCGTTTTATGAGAGTGTGCCGGAACGGCTGAAAGCCTCCATGAAGGAGTCTTTTGTCCATCGCCTTGGTCCGGGGCACCTGCCGACGGTTGCAGATAACGGCCCACGCAAGATCCTGGGAATGATTTGTCCGCACGCGGGCTTTCAGTATTCAGGGGCGGCCGCCGCCTGGGCCTATGATGCCCTTGCGGCTGACGGCAGACCCAAGATTGTCATCTTATTGGGAACAAACCACCGCCTTGCGGGAGCGCCCGCCGCCATCGAAACCGCCGATTGCTGGGCGACCCCGCTAGGACGTGTTCCGGTCAATGCTGCACTGCGCGATTCACTTCGTTCATCTCGGTTGTTCGAGGAGGATGATTCCGCGCATGAGTATGAGCATTCCATCGAAGTGCAGCTTCCATGGCTGCAGTTTCTTTATGGTGATACGGTTCCAATCTGCCCGGTCTCTTTGGGGCATCTGTGTCATCGAGCCCTCCATTCCTTGTCTGAAGCGCTGACGGAGGCGCTCTTTTCTCGAGATGTACTGATAATTGCCAGCAGCGACTTCTCTCACTATGTTCCACATGATGCGGCAAGCGAGCTGGATCGCGTGGCGCTGGAGCAAGTTCTCGCTCTCGATCCGGACGGGCTCCTTTCTGCAGTGGAGGAGAAGGGAATAACGATGTGCGGCGTGGCCCCGGTGGCAATCATGTTAGCGACGTGCCGACGCCTGGGTGCTGCGCAGGGCAGGCTGCTGACCTATTATACCTCCGGGGATATCACCGGAGACTTGGACAAAGTGGTGGGTTACGGCTCTGTTGTTGTGGAGAAATAATTGGTATTCCTCTCCTTAGGAGGTCCGACATGAGTTGGGTAGATATCTTGGCGCTGGCAATCATAGTGGGGATCGCATTTCTTGAAAGTCATCGCGGCTTCGGGTTGGCACTATTTGACACGATCGGGGCGATAGTGGC
>WVXJ01000220.1:2959-6137 GCA_011773575.1 Armatimonadota bacterium
GCCATCTACCAGACTACCTTGCTTTCTATGGATGTGCTGGACCCCATCTTGGGGGCTGTTCTGGGAATTGTCTGTGGCTGCATTACCACACACATATTGCTGCGAATGATGGTTCTGATGTCTGAGGGCACTGCATTTGCGACGGAGCTGGCGGATACTTTCGTAGTCAGGCAATTAATCGAGTTTCGAGGCTACCACTATTTTCTTGAAGTCATGCGGCATCTGGGTGAATGAACACCCCGTGGTTTCGCACCCGATTAGTCCCCTTGACGGAGGCGCACAGCCGCTCTAGAATGGGGTAGTGAAGCAAATAACAACGGTCAGGGGGTCGAACCAGTAACTTGGCACACGCATATTCTCCTTCCACAGCTGAATTGCAGGCAGAACTCCAGCGGCTTCGTGCCGACATTGGGCGTCTCGAACAGGCGCGCCGAGCATTAGAGGCCCAACTGGCCGGCTCAGTCGCGCCTTCAGCCCCCATCACCACATCTGCTGAATTACAGGCGACTCTTCGTCGTTTCCTCAAGCAAGTAGGCCTCATCGTCCAAGCGGAAAAGTGCGTCATCATGCTGTACGACGAGGAGACCGGTGATCTGGTGGCAACCAGCCCGGCCCTGGGCATCAGCGATGAGGAGGTGGCGAAGTTTCGCATTCCCGCCACCCAAGGCATTTCCGGTCAGGTCTTCCGGGAGATGAAACCGGTTCTTTGCCATGATGCCATGTCCGATCCGCGCACAGTAAACGAGATGTCCGCTCTACTGAAAGTGCGGAACTCCATCACCGTGCCTCTGGTGGCTGAGCGCAAGAACGCTGAAGACATGGTTGTGGAGCGGAAGACAATCGGCATATTCCACGCCTACAATAAGCGTTTCGCGGAAGGTTTCGGAGAAGAGGATGTTGCCTTGCTGAAGTCCCTGGCGCGCAACGCCGCGGCCGTCATCTCCACTGCAAAGACGTACATCGCTGTCGCGGATGAGAAGCGGGAACTGGAACACACCTTCCAGAGCATGGTCTCCGGTGTCATGGTGGTAAGCGGGGAAGGCAAGCTGAGACTCATGAATGCCGCGGCGAGGCAGATTTTTGGTGTCCCAAGAGGAGATCGATTGGGCGGCCGACTGCAAGAGGTAATCTTCAACTCAGACGTGGAAGACCTCGTCAATAACGCTTTGACGAGCGGCATTGAGAATATCCGAGAACTCTCCATCTTCACCCCTGAGGAGCGTGTCTTCCAGGTGCAGACCGCCTTGCTGAGAGATGATGACCAGCAGGTCTCCGGAGTTGTAACCACCTTCAATGACATAACCGAACTGCGTAATGTAGAGAGAATGAAGACGGAGTTCGTTTCCAGTGTTTCTCACGAGTTGCGCACACCCTTGACCTCCATTAAAGGTTTCGTGCGCACGATGTTGGATGACAGTGAGGGCTACTACGAACGGGATATGCAGCGAGAGTTCCTCGGCATCATCGACAGCGAGTGTGACCGGCTCGTGAGGCTTATTTCTGATCTACTCAATGTCTCCCGTATCGAGAGTGGACGGTCACTGGAGCTGTCTCTCAAACGCGTCAACCTGCCTGAGCTGATTGAACGACGTGTCGAGAGTCAGCGTTCCTATACCAGCAGACACGAGTTCGTGGTGCACTGTGATGACGGCTTCCCGGAGCTGGTGGCGGATGAAGACAAGGTAGATCAGATCCTCACGAATTTGCTCTCCAACGCGGTCAAGTACAGTCCGGAGGGAGGCAAGGTTACGGTCGATGCGCGTGATTGTGGAGACACGGTCTCCGTAAGCATCTCCGATGAAGGCATCGGTATTCCTCCGGAGCATCTGGACAAAGTGTTTCTCCGCTTCCACCGAGTTGACAGCATGGATACTCGTCAGGCCGGAGGCACGGGTATCGGCCTCTATCTGGTCAAGCACTTGGTGGATGCCCATCGCGGCAGTATGGAAGTAACAAGTGAAGTAGGGAAGGGATCTACCTTCAAGTTCACCCTCCCCAAGACGCAACCCGAGCAGGAGGGCTCCACCGAATGAAGGTGGCGCTGGGCGCAGACCACGCCGGCTTCCATTTCAAAGAATCCCTCAAGCGATTCCTGGAGAAAAAGGGCCTGTCCTATCAGGACCTCGGTTGCGATTCTGCCGCAGAGACGGACTATACGGACTTCGCCAAGGCCGTGGCTTTCGCCGTGGCAAAGGGGGAAGCGGACCGTGGTATCGTCATTTGCGGGACCGGTATCGGCTCCTGTATGGCCGCGAACAAAGTTCCTGGTGTTCGCGCCGCACTTTGCCACGAAACCTTCAGCGCAATCGCCTCCCGCCAGCACAATGATGCAAATGTCCTCTGTCTCGGAGCACGCGTGATCGGGGAACCGCTGGCTCAGCACGTCGTCAATGTCTGGTTAGATACCGCTTTCTCAGGCGATGAACGCCACCGGCGTCGCATAAAGAAGATATCTGAGATGGAAGGGGAAGCCCGCGAAGCGCGATAGCATGTCCATTGGGAGATGGCAGCGCCTTCCAGGAGACGGGAGAGAAGCCTTGAAGAAGGATGAAAGACCAGATTGGGACTCCTACTTCATTGAGATAGCGCGTATTGTAGCCAAACGAGGTACCTGTTTGAGGCGCAAGATGGGGGCCCTGCTGGTGAAAGATCGCCGCATTCTCGCCACAGGGTATAATGGCGCACCGGCGGGCCTGGCACACTGTGCGGAGACAGGCTGTCTGCGGGAGGAGTTGGGAGTGCCCTCCGGTGAACGGCATGAACTCTGCCGTGCATTGCATGCAGAGCAGAACGCAATCATTCAAGCCGCTCTCCATGGCGTTGCCGTTGCCGGAGCGACACTTTACTGTACCCATCAACCGTGCAGTGTTTGTGCGAAGATGCTGATCAATGCGGGGGTGCGGAGAGTGGTCATCTTGGACGACTATCCAGATCCCATGGCAATTGATTTCTTTTCTCAGGCGAAGGTCGAACTGGTGCGTTTGCCCCTATCGACGGAATCGCCTTCTCCAAAGGCGCCAGGAGTGGAAGCTCTCTCGCAAACAGCAGACCTGTCAGAATAGAGGCTAAATCCCAGACTCCATAGAACCAACATTCTTGCCCATGTCTTCCGTACCAACGACCCTCGGATTCTGTTTTCTCCTCAGTGGAGCGGCGGTTGCTCTTCTTACGCCACTCG
>WVXJ01000220.1:6149-11633 GCA_011773575.1 Armatimonadota bacterium
GCTTCATGGGGAGGTATCGCCATTGTGGCCGGCTTCATCCTTGCGATGTTTGTGACAAGGCTGGCCTTCTTCGCGGAGCAACTACCTGCTCGCCAATTCTCCGGTCTCCTCCTGGGGGCCGGCCTGGTGACACTGATAGGAGCGGTGGATGATCGCTTCCACCTTGCCGCCCGCTTCAAACTCGCGGTACAGGTCTTGGCCGCATCCATCTTGCCTATCTTCGGGATCGGCATCACGGTTATCTCCAATCCTATGGGCCAGGGTTGGCTGGCGCCTCCGTCATGGGTGGCGTGGGTTCTAACAGTGGTATGGGTTGTGGCTGTTACGAATGCCATCAATCTGATTGATGGGATAGACGGGCTGGCTGCAGGGGTGTCGGCCATCGCCTGCACTGCCTTGGCATGCTTAGGGCTTATGCTCGGTCAGCCGGGAGTCGCTTTGGTGGCGGCAGCTCTTGCAGGAAGCGCCGCCGGATTTGTGGGCTGGAACTTCAATCCTGCAAAGATCTTTATGGGTGATACGGGGGCCTATTTTCTCGGCTTCATGATCGGAGGCATAACCGTTCTGGCGGCATTTAAGATGGCTGCCTCCATTTCCATCTTCATCCCTTTGTTGGTACTTGTGGTTCCCTTGCTGGAGGCAGGGCTCTCAACTCTGCGAAGATCCCTGCGAGGACAGCCGGTCTTTAGTGCAGACCGAGAACATATCCACCATCGCCTACTTGAAATGGGTTTGTCGCAGCGTGCTATCGCCGTTCTTATGTATTGTGTTACTGCAGTGTGCTGTATAATCGCCGTTTGGATTTCTCGCCCTCAATAGGGCAATCAATATCCGGGACAAACAGGTGTAAGGTCACGCCGTAGGGTCGGGGTATCATGCGGAACGGCAAATCCAAAACTGCGAATATCATGGTCATACTGGGCACTCGCCCGGAAGCCACCAAACTTGCTCCCGTCATCCTGGAACTGCGCCGGCCGGCGAAACAGTTTAACGTGAAAATCATAGCCACCGGCCAACATCGCGAAATGCTTTCTCAGGCCTTGGGGGTATTCGGCCTCAAGCCGGACATCAACTGCGACATAATGAGGCGGGAACAGTCTCTGGAGCACATCACTTCCGCGGCCTTGAGCCGATTGGACCCCATCCTCGGTTGTGAGCGGCCTGACCTAGTTTTGGTGGAAGGTGACGCGACTACCGTTCTCGCCGCAGCCCTGGCTGCCTTTTATCATCATGTGGCGGTCGCCCATCTGGAGGCGGGCCTGCGCACTGAGGAACGCTATAACCCGTTTCCAGAGGAGATGAACCGCCGTCTTACCTCGGTCCTGGCTTCGCTGCATCTTGCCCCGACCCCCGGGGCCAAAAACAATCTGCTTAAAGAAGGGCATGTAGAGGGATCGATCTATGTGACCGGCAATACTGCTGTTGATGCGGTCTTATGGTGTGCATCTCAACCACCTCCTGATCTGCCCAAGACTTCGCATGGTGCAAAGGTTATTCTTGTCACTACCCATCGGCGAGAGAGCTGGGGGGAGCCACTCAAACGCATCTGTGAAACGCTGGCGGAAATCGCGCGTCGATTCTCTGATACTGAAATCGTTTTCCCCGTTCATCCCAACCCTAAGGTAAAGGGAATAGTCAAAGAAGTGCTCAAGGGAAGGCAGCGGATCCATCTTGTCAAGCCTATGGATTATATGTCCTTCGTACATATGATGAAGAAATCTTACATCATCTTGAGCGATTCCGGAGGCATTCAAGAGGAGGCACCCTCCTTGGATAAGCCGGTGTTAGTTTTGAGAGAGAATACGGAAAGACCCGAAGGACTTGTCGCCGGTACCTCCAAGCTTGTCGGGACGAACACAGCCAAGATCGTATCGGAGGTTCGACGGCTGCTTTGTGATGAAAAGGCGTATGCGTCCATGGCGCGGGCGCGGAACCCATTCGGAGACGGCCGGGCTGCGAAGCGGGTGCGAGAAGCGATACTACATTATCTGGGGATGCGAAAGCGGCGCCCGATGGAATTCAAAGGTGTTGTCAGGAGAAAGTCAGACTAGAGGCGGAGGAAGGGTGACATGAGCGAAATCTTCTCCTTGCCGCGTGAATCTTGGCTTCGTTACCTTGTGCAAATTGCGCTTGCCGTGGTGTTGGTCTATATCGTCTGGCAGGTGCGTCTCGTACTGATCATCCTCCTGCTCGGGATGCTGTTGGCATATGCGCTGCGACCGTTAGTGATTGCGTTTGAGAAGGCGAGAATAGGCGGATGGAAGCTTCCTCGAGGGCTCGCTGTGGCGCTTGCCTTTGCTGTATTGATCGGTTTCCTCTGGATCTTCACGGTATCCTTGGTTCCTCCGCTGGGCCAAGAAATCGCAGAACTGAAGACGAAATTCCCCGAACAGCGAGAACGGTTCAGTAATGTATGGAGCTCGGCGCGTGACTTCTATGAGCAGCACCTTCCCGAAAGCGTAAGAGAGGCGTTCGACGTTTCCTTTGCTGAGATGCGTACCCGTCTCACCGATTTCAGTTCCAAGGTCTTGTCGGGCACATTCCGAGGGATCGGGTTTGTCGCGGAGCTCTTCCTGGTTCCCATTCTGGCCTTCTATTTCCTGGCCGACGCTGAAGCGTTGCGCCGCCAGATGCTTTTCTTCGTGCCAAGGCACCTTCGACCGGGCTTCGCTCGTTCCATGGAAGGCTTGAGCGATATCATGTACCGCTATGTCGTCGCTCAGTTGATTCTTTGCTTCGTGGCATTCGCGGTGGTGAGTACGGCGCTCTGGGCGCTCAAGATAAAATTCTGGCTGGCGCTGGGTTTGTTCGCCGGTATCACCCGCGCCGTCCCTGTAATCGGCCCGCTGCTCGGAGGGATTCCGGTGGTGGCGGCGGCATTGGCTCAGACCCAGTCAATCGGATTCGGCCTCTGGGTGACGGTGTTCTTTACCTTTCTGCATCTCTTCGAGAGCAAGTACCTCATGCCCGCCGTCCTAGGGCGCCAATTGGGGCTGCATCCTGTGCTCATCATTTTCGCCCTGCTCGTGGGGGCGGAATTCCTCGGGCTCATTGGTATGTTTATCGCGGTGCCTATCCTGGCCGCCATACAATTCCTCATCAGCGAATATCGCTCTCACACCTCAGCCGAGCCAGCCTGATAGATTTCTGTCAGCCGCTTCGCGCTGTTTGCCCAGTGATGAACTCGTTCTACATAGGCGCGTGCGCTCAGACCTAACTTTCGGCAGGACTCAGGTTCGGCCAAGAGCGATAATACGGCCTTGGCAAAAGCCCCTTTCTCCGGCTCTGCTATGACTATCTCTTTTCCTTGCTGAGCGGAAAGCGCCCGAGATACCAGAGGCGTTCCTACCACGGGTTTCCCCATGGCCATCGCCTCCAGCACTTTGTTCTGCACTCCCACGGCGGTAAGGATTGGGCAGGCAATCACCGAGGCCCTCCGCAGATAGGGTCGCAGGTCTTCAACATATCCTGTTACCTCAATATCTGGTCTTCTATCCAAGTTCAGCAAATATGAAGGTGGGTCCGCTCCCGCCAGGATCAGTCTTGTCTTCGGTCTCTGTGCTTTGATGAGGGGGAAGATATCCGTGGCGAAGTATCTGGCAGCCTCGGCGTTATTGTAGAAACTCATCCGCCCCGAAAACAGGATCGTGTCCTCCTGCGGAGTCGTGTCCGAGGGACGAAAGTAATCCAGGTCGACCCCATTGGGGACAACCTCCAGACAATCACCCGTATCTCCCATGAGCGCGGCTAGAGCCTGCCTCTCTGTCTCAGAGGTAACAATCACGCGGTCAAATAGCATTGCGCAAGCTGGTTCGGTGCGCCGCATCTTTACTGCTTCCCGACGATAGATCGCCCTGCGCAGGAGGCTCCCAGGACGTTCGGCATACTGAGAGAGAAGTGCGCTTATACAGTCAACGGCATCGAAAATCATCTTGGGTCTGGGGGACTCGCTTCTGAGTTGGGAGAGTAGAGGAGAGATGAATAGTGAGCGTATATGCTCGACATGAAGGACATCATAGTCACCTTCATATAGGTTCTGCCTTATTGCTTCCGAGAAACGCGGGCTTCGTCCGTGAGCCGCCCATAATGACTCTCCCTTCAGCAGAGCCAGACTACAATTCAGCCACGGGCGCCACGAAGGCAAACGAATTCCCGATGCGCTCACGCGCTCATGTTCGGAGAGAGTGTGCAGATCTTCCCATTCTCTCTCTGTCGAGACATGAGAGAGAACGTCAACTGTATGCCCTTCTTGGGCCAGACAACGAACGAAGTGATAGGGCCTAACTCTGACTGGAGATGGAACATATGGTGTTACGAAAAGAATCTTCATTTGATGGTCTCAACACCCCTTGATTAAGAGCTTCGCCTGCCGACAAGCAGTGAGGTAGGTCCTGAGCGCAGGGAGAGATTCTGACAATCGCGCAAACGCGCCTCCTCCATCCACTTGGCAACCTCGGACACAGAGTAGGACCGTCCAACTCCGGTAACGACCAGCATGTGAACCGCGAAAACGGCTGCTTCGGTTGGACGGGTCAAGGAATCGTCCAGAAAGAAATCGTGGATCGCCAATCGGCCCCCTGGGCTTAGTGAATCGGCGGCTTTGCGAATGATTTCGCGCACATTCTCTTCCCCATAGGAGTGGATAATATTTGACCCGATTATCAAGTCATAAGGGTAGCCGATGTCATCCACCAGGAAGTCACCGGGCATTATTGCTATGCGTGATTTCAAATCCCGATGAAGTGATACTATTTCTTCTGTGACTTTTAAGATATCAGGATGATCGAAGATAGTAATCTGGCACGAAGGATTTCGCTTGGCAACTGCCAATGCGTAGTGCCCCGGGCCTCCGCCGAGATCCAGGGCGTGTCGTACATTCGTCAAATCGAGTAGAGAAGCAACCTCTTCCGCCCGTTCCAGCCCGCAATCATACATCGCCCGGGCGAATGCCGCCGCCTCCGTAGGTCCCTCGTACTTGGCCGCTTCGCCGGTCTTTACCACGCGTGTCAATTCCTGCCAGGGATGCCAGCAGCGTGCGATATGGACCAGAAAAGCGCCTCGATATTCCGCGCTCTCACGCACCAGGAAGCGCTGGCCGGAGGCGGTATTGCTGTAAAGGCCTCCCCGTTTTCGCAGGAATCTCAAACCAACCAGCGCGTTCAGGAGAATCGCAGTAGCGCGGGGATTAGTGTTCAGGCGCAGGGCAATCTCCTTTGCAGACATACGCGCTTTTCCCAGTTGGCTGAAGACATCCAATTCAATCGCGGTTAGCAGGATGCGCGAATGGCGAAAGGAGTTTGCCACCTCTATTGCTCCTTTCAGCCAAGGCGTAATCTTATGCTCGTTGCTCGGATTCTTCATTCACAGCCCCAAGGAGACTTAGGTCGTTAATGCACCTCTTCCTTGCTCGTCGGCAGCAGATTAGGCTTCAGCCGGTCCCACGCCTGCTGTACGAGAATAACTTCTTCAGCCGACGGAGAAGAC
>WVXJ01000220.1:11656-21476 GCA_011773575.1 Armatimonadota bacterium
TGCCGCCAGAAGAGTCCGGAGAGCTTCGAAGGGCGGTTGGTGGGCCTTCTTGAGCCAGCCTCGTTTGCCCGCACACTCCAATAGAAGATGAAAGGTAGCCATTATTACCTGAGCGGCGGACAATTGCTTCAGCGCCTCCGGGTCATCAAAGATATCTACTAAATGGTCCCTCTTTGTCTTATGTCCAGCCAGACTTCTCGACAACTCGGAGGGACGCGCAACTCCGTAGATAATGCGTTTAACCCAAGTCTTGAGTTTGTTCCAGAGCCGCGCTGCCCATACAACGAATCTCTCCCAGGTTCGAGTTCGTTTGATCCGACGGCATACCAGCCACGCAGCTGTAACGAGCAGGGCGAGGATAATGAACGTCAACAGCCAACCGCCGACGCCGGAGAGAAGCCATTGGATAATTGAGCCGCCCAAGCCTTCAGCGGATGAGTAACTTCGCAGTTCAAGGCGCGTTTGCGGAGGCTGGACGCGAAACCGCTGGAAGAAGTCAACGAGCGCGTTGAGAGGCAGAAGCGCGGAGAGGAAGCATATCAGCAGAATGAGTATGCCGATGACCGCGGCCCAACCAAACTCTGCAGAGCCGTCTCTCTTGCCGAGCCCCGGCAGGTTCATCCGACTCCTCTTTGCCAGAGAAAGCAGAGAGTTGAACCTGCCCAGAGCGAGGAGAGCCAACAGGGTGATGACGAAGATCACCGCCGCAAGAGCAGGGGTATCCCAATTCTCAGAGCGATCCATCGCTCCCAGCGTCGAGGGAATGGTGAAGGCGAATACAAAGAGAGAAAGCATGGCCAGGATAACGAGCGGGGGATAGACAGGCGGCGCGTATTCACTGCGAGATTTCACAGAACGCGCTACTTGAAAGGCTGCGTATAGACCACCTTCATGGGTTCGTTCTTTTCGACCGATGAGTTCTTTCAGCAGAAAATGAGAAAAGACCCAACAGAAACCGCTTGAAAGCGCCATGCTTGCGGAGATGACAAAGAGCGCAGTTCCTGAAGTTGCAACCGTCAGCCGGGTCCAGGTGATCACTGCCCCCAAAAGAGAGAACGCCAATGGTACAACCAATGCCGCCAATGCGAGCTGAAGATATTGGTTGTCAGATTTCCGCAGTCGATAAGCGAGTCTCCGTGCCTTGGCGGAGCCGTTTTGAGAGATAAGATTGGATTCGGAGTTCACCGCCAGTGCTGCGAATATCGCCACACAGACAAACCCGATCGGTGCAACCAGAGCCGCTCCGGGAGAGATGGCGTCCAGCCGCCTTGCCAGATAGAGATGGAAAACGCCTACCGGAGTCATAATAATCGTCCAGCAGAGGACGAGTCCGGCTGCCCAAGTCCCTGGCTGTTGCGGCCTTCGCTGTACTCTATTGCTGTCAGGCAAATAGGCCACCAATATCCTCCTGGCTCGTGACCTTCCGCGATGGAATCCCGGCCGCGGCCAGACGGAGATGCGCTCTGGTCGCTGAAGGAGAGTCTCCAACCGCCAAGCCAAGCACCGGAAAACCCGCATGAGCGATACCCACGAGGGATTCCACAGCAGTGGTCTCGATGGAAGGAGTGATGACGATCAGCATCTCTCCCCAGGAAAGTTCAATGCGAACACCCTCCAACAAAGGCTTCAACGACCGGCCCTTGACAGGCTGAAGCCTGGCAAGAAGGGCCAGGATCTCCAAAGACTGTTCCGGTTTACGGCTTGGAGGAAGAAACGCCCTGCGCTGAGCGGCAAACTCGTCTGAGAACTCCGCCATGTTGTCAGGAAGTTTAGTCACGTCTGCATCTCTGAGAAACTCGTCTCTCTCTCGGACGTCGAGCCCGTTTGAAATGACTCCCACCCGCTGGCTGGCAGATAGCAAATGCACGGCCAGGGAGGCCGTCAGTGAGACTGCGATTTCACTTGTCTCTTCCGCCTGGGCAGGATTGGAAGGATAGTCAGGACGGTAGAGATTGAATACGATCATGGCCTGCAGAGTAGTGCAGACATCATAGAGTTTCGATTGAGGACGCCCGGAATGGGCAGTAGCCCTCCAGTGGACGCGGCGCAGTGGATCTCCCTGTCGATAGGGGCGAATCCCTGCCGGGCGTGTTGAATCCTCGAATGTCCGGCGCATTGTCTGAAGTTCTCCGGGAGCCCGCACCACAGGCAGTCGCACCCTCCCCAGGTCAACAATGCGCGGCAAAACCGTAATGCTTTCGGGCGCCAGCAGAGTTTGCCGCTTTTCAGCGAACCCGAAGCCATCTCCATAACGGAGTCTCAATGGGCCCAGCGGAAAATAACCGCGTCGTGTGCCCTTAACGCTGTAGGTGAATTCGCGTTCCTTGCGGGCACCAGGGGACAACATGATGCCACACTCCCCCTGCACGGGCAGAAAAGGAGCAGCCTCACTCACTTGCAGCCAACCCCAGGATCGCCGCTGCTGGCGCAGGCTTATCGAAACACTTGCCTCTTCTCCAAGCTGAATATGGGTCGTGGACAGAGCTCGCTTCGCCTCTATTGGGGGGCTCAACTGAGCAAGTATTCGAGAGGCTATGAGAATGAGCATGAAGACACATGACACCCAGGCAAGGACAATACTCTCGGCTAACCACGCCAGGACAAGCGCAAGCAAGGCCAGGAGAATCCAAAGAAGATTATTCACCGCTGTAGTCCATGGTTGTGAGTTGTTGGGTCAGCGCTAAGGGCAGCATTTGCGATTCCTGCCGTTCCTATTCACCGAATTCTCTCCCCACGGGCGCGGCGATTCCCTCCGCCACTTCCTGGAGAATGCCCTCTGCGCTCATGCCGCGGAGCCGACTTTCCGGTTTCACTATTACTCGATGGGCGAGGGCGGGGCCTGCAATCCACTTGATGTGATCCGGTAAAACGAATTGGAGGTCGTCCATCGCCGCGAGCGCCTGACCACAGCGAAAGAGCGCCAGTGAACCTCGCGGGCTTGCCCCCAGCGCCAGGTGAGGATGAGTGCGAGTCGCTGCCACGATCCGAACGACATAATCCCGTACCTTAGGATGAACAAAGATGTCCCGCACGTGCTGTTGAGCCCGGCTCAGCTCTTCTATGGAAACTGCCGTCTCAATCCCTTCTATCGGATGGCCTGACTGTAACCTGGCCAGCATCCGGTCCTCATCTTCAATGGTAGGATAACCGATGGTCAGTCTGAGCAGGAAGCGGTCGAGTTGCGCCTCCGGTAGGGGAAAAGTACCTTCATATTCAATCGGGTTCTGTGTGGCGAGGACCATGAACGGGCTTGGGAGCCGGTGGGTCACGCCGTCCACGCTGATCTGGCGTTCTGCCATACACTCCAACAAAGCGGACTGGGTGCGAGGAGTGGCGCGGTTGACCTCATCCGCCAGGAGCACGTTGGACATTGCAGGCCCGGGGACGAATTCGAAGGAACTGTTGAGCTGGTTGAAGACAGTCACTCCAGTGATATCTGAGGGAAGAAGGTCCGGTGTGCACTGCAGCCGCTTGAAAGTCCCGCCGATGGAAAGGGCGAGGCTGCGAGCCAGCATGGTTTTTGCCACACCCGGGACGTCCTCAATGAGAACGTGTCCCTCAGCAAGAAGTGCCACCAGGGCAAGGCGCACGGCTTGTCGCTTGCCCACAATGACCTGTTCGATGTTCTCGGTTAGCCGTTTTGCGATCTCAGCAATAGTATTCACACCAAGATTATATCATCTAAGCGGTTTTTCCACTCATGTGTGAGTCGGGCACGCATGAACGCCGAGAGGAGGGGCAGAGTGCGAAGAAGGAGACAGCGCCAAAGAGGGGATGGCTGAATACTTTTTTGAGCCACAGACCAGTGCGCGCTGCGCCCAGTCGATGTAGGCTGAACGGGCTCCTCGGGTGGTTTGAGCAGCACCAATCTGCTCAGACAGTGACATAGCCTTTGGGTGTCACAGGGCATCAAGCATTCTGCCTCGGGTGAAATGAGGACTCACAAGTTCGGATTGGAGTGGTGAGGCTGACAGGGACGGACACATCCATTTGCATGAAAACATACTGTTCCGTTAACTTTAAGAAAGTTGAGAAAATGAGCCAGATAACTTGACAAATAGCTAATGCCGGTTTATAGTTAACACATGAGAAAATACGTACGATCTTGCCCGACTTGTGAGGGAAAGCTCGAAGCCCGCGAGTTCTGGTGTCCTGAATGCGACATTGCCGTCAAAGGCAGGTTCGATCGTTGTGAATTCTGCGATCTGCCTGAAGAGCAGTTGACCTTCTTGAGGCTCTTCGTCTCTCGCCGGGGGAATTTGAGAGAGGTGGAGCGTGAATTGGGGTTGTCCTATCCGACTGTGCGGGCGAGACTGGATGATCTGTTGCGTGCACTGAAATATCCTGTCGATCTGCTTCCCGCGGTGGATCGTCAGGAGCGTCGCCGCGAGATATTGGGGAACCTGAAGGCGGGAGATATCTCTCCCGAGCAGGCAATTCGCTCCCTGAGGGGGGAGAAAGGAGAATGACATGGAATCGGAAGCATTAGAAGTGCTTCAGATGGTGAGAGATGGGAAACTGACTCCGGAGCAGGGAAGTGAGATGTTGCAGGCATTGGAGGCGCATTCAAAAAGCGTCTCTACACCGGGCGAGGGAAGGCCGCGCTTTGTCCGCGTTCGCGTGAACGTAAAGGACAAGGAGGATGACGTGAATGTGAATTTCAATTTGCCAATTGCATTGGCCGAGCTTGGTCTCAAGTTGGCCCAGGGTGCGAAGATCTCACGACGCGGAGAGACGATCGTCCTGGGCGAGTACCTGAAGGAGCTGAGTGGGGTTGACCTCTTCGGAGTCATGCAGATGGTGAAGGAAGGGGCCGAGGGAAAACTGGTTGATGTGGATGTTGGTGGCAATGATGAGGAGAAGGTGAAAGTCGAGGTGAGCGTAGATTAGGCGCCCCAGTCTCATGCTGATCTTGGGCATCCGTCATCCCGCTCTGCCGCTCGGGATGATTTGGCTGGCGATCCCGTCATTCTTGGTGTATGTCCTTGCTTGGATGGCAGGGATTGTCGGCCTGATCCTTCCGAAAGAGGGGGTGGTTCGATATCTGCCTGGAAAAACCTCCTTGACGATGAACTCGGCAAGGATGGCATTGTATCTGCCGAGGTCTGTCTGGATCGTGCTCTCTTCGGGCTCTTACGTACTTATGGACATACGGGTTGCCTCCGAGAATTTTAGACTATATGTACGCTTAATCTAAGAGGCGGTGAGCCGCGGCCGTTCTCGGTAGCGCATCATCGCAGCAACAGTGGAAAACCCCGGAGCTACCAAGAGGAAGATGGGGTCTTTATGGCAAAGCATGTGGGGACAGAGCTAGTAAGGAGAGATGCACATGATTTCCACCACCTCTTTGATCTGGGTTGCCGGGATTATGGGAGCCATTGCCCTGGCGATGACTGTGTTTGCGGTGAATCGCGAGGGAAGCATCGCGGTCGAGGGCTGGCTGCTCGGCGGGAAGATGTTGCTTCAGATCCTGCCATTGCTGCTATTCGCCTTTGCAATCGCAGGACTGGTGCAGGTGCTTGTGCCCAAAGAGGTCATTGCCATCTGGCTGGGTGACAAATCAGGCTGGCGGGGGATAGTTTTCGGTTGTCTCGTAGGGTCTGTTACTCCAGGCGGGCCTTTTGTCACTTTTCCCGTTGTGGCTTCGATTTACCGAGCGGGTGCGGATGTCGGCACCATTGTGGCCTTCATTACAGCCTGGTCACTGTGGGGCTTTCAACGGATGCCCATGGAGGTGGCCCTTGTAGGGCCCCGCCTGGCCTTTGCGCGCTTCATGTCCACTTTTCTCTTTGCCCCTGTCGCCGGCTTAGTGGCGAGAGCGCTATTCTCCGGGTTCGTGCGGAAGGGGTAGAAGGGCTAGGTGGGATCAAAGCCTCATTTACCGATATGGCGCAGAAACTCTTCTTCGCTCAGTACACGGACGCCGAGTTCGGTCGCTTTGGCATATTTGGAGCCGGGGGAGGCGCCGACGATTACGAAATCGGTCTTCTTGCTCACACTGCTGGAGGCCTTTCCGCCTTGATCTTTCACTAATGCCTGGGCCTCCTGCCTGCTCATTGAGGAAAGTTCGCCGGTAAAGACCACGCTCTTGCCGGTGAAGAAGCCTTGCTTGACGCGCTTCTTCTTCTCCTCGAGCCGGACTTCCGCCCGCCTCAGTTTCTCAAGCAGTGTATGAGTCTGTTTCTGGCGGAAGAAGGCGGCCACGCTTTGCGCTATCTTTGGGCCCACTTCCGCAATCTCGTTCAATTCGTCTTCAGTTGCCCTACCAAGGGCTTCCACACTGCCGAAATGCTCTGCCAGCACCTCCGCCATATGTGTCCCCACGTGGCGGATACCCAGCGCGTTGATGACTCGTGACAAGGGGCGGGATTTGCTTTCCTCCAGCGCGGAGATGACATTGGAAGCGGATTTCTCCGCCATGCGTTCCAGCCCCGCCAGGGTTTCCTTATCCAGATAATAAAGGTCACCCACGTCCTTCACCAGGTCCGCTTCGACCAGTTGATCCACCAGGGACTCGCCAAGGCCTTCGATATCCATGGCACCGCGCGAGCCGAAGTGAAAAAGGTGTTCTTTCAATTGTGCCGGACAAGCCACTCCTGTACAGCGCGCCACTGCTTCTCCTTCAGGGCGCACCACATCGGCGCCACATACCGCGCACTTCTTGGGCATGACGAATCTGCGCTCTTTGCCCCCGCGTTTCTCCTTCAGGACCCTAACGACCTCAGGGATCACTTCTCCAGCTTTTTGGATTACTACGGTATCGCCGATTCGCACATCCTTGCGGCGAATCTCGTCTTCATTGTGGAGTGTGGCGCGGCTCACCACACTGCCGCTTATCGGCGTCGGCTCCAACAGGGCAGTCGGAGTAAGCGCCCCTGTGCGGCCCACGGAAACGAAGATGTCTTTGACTCTTGTGGTTTTCTGTTCAGGTGGATACTTGTAGGCGATGGCCCAGCGCGGGCTGCGGGAAACCTGACCCAAATCCGCCTGCAGTGCCACAGAATTGACCTTCACCACGACCCCGTCAATCTCATAGGTAAGATCATGGCGGCGGGTCTCCCATTCTGCACAATAGGCAGTAACCTCCTGGATGCCGCGGCATTGCTTGGAGGTGGAATTGATGCGGAACCCGGCCTTTTGAAGATACTCCAATTCCTCCCAATGACAGGAAAAAGTGCGGCCTTCGCATACTCCCACGGCGTACATGAAGCTGTTCAAGCGGCGCTTGNNCCGGCGGCTGCATTGCGGGGATTGGCAAAGAGCGGCTCCTCATTTTTCTCCCGCTCCGCGTTAATGCGCTTAAACTCTTCCTTGTCGAGATAGACCTCACCTCTAGCCTCGAGGAGGGGAGGGGGTTGCGCATCCTGCAGCCGGAGGGGAATGGTGCGTATTGTGCGAAGATTCTGAGTAATGTCCTCACCCGCCAAACCGTCCCCGCGCGTGGCCCCGGCCGAAAAGCGTCCGTTCTCATAGACGAAGGACACCGCCAGACCATCTATCTTGAGTTCACATACATACTCGATACTCTCTCCGGCGGAAATGCCCAGCATTCGCTTTATCCGCGCGTCGAAGGCCTCAAGTTCCTCGCGGGTGAAAGCATTGCCCAGGCTGAGCATGGGGGTGTGATGTGTGATGGTGCCGAATTCTTCAAGCGGGGGGGCGCCTACGCGCTGTGTGGGAGAATCGGGTGTGGCGAGTTCGGGGTACTCCTCTTCCAACTGAAGGAGTCTGCGAAAGAGGCCGTCATATTCGGCGTCTTCTATCTCCGGCTGATCCAGCACATAATAGAGGTAGTTGTGCCGTTCAATGAGGCGGCGCAGTTCCTCCGCCTCTTTCTTGATTTTGAGCGGTGCAACTCCCTTGTGCTCAGGATGAACGTTCTTCATTTCACCCTCTTGTGACCGGAGCTCGTCACTTTGCCGGGCTTTGCTTGGATGGTGTCTCGGGTAGGCTGGCGTCAATTTCTACTTCGCCGGAGGCCTCCAAAGTGCTCCTCTTCAAATCCAGATTGATGGTGAAGGCGTGAATGTCATAAGTTCTCGTTGTCGGCTGGGCCGCGGGTTGGCCGTTTGCCGGCGGCTTTGGGGGGATTGTTTCCACGGCATGTGCATGGGCTTTACGCGCCTTCTTGTCCGGCCCCGCGGAGCGGGCCCCGTGTATAGTGACCTTCCCCTCCGCTATTTCATAAACAAGGGAATCGCCTTCGCCATCCACCTCCATGAGCGACCCGTCCTCCCGCTTCTGCTTGGCCCTGAAACGAACATGACCGGTTGCCTGGAGGCGCTGGATCCTTCTGCTCTCGGCATCGAAAAAGCAGGTCACAGTGTCCGCATGGAGAGTGAGGTCCTTGGTGGTGAGAGTTGCGCCTTCACTTGCCGTCATCTTCTCGCCGATAGTCAACGTAATGCGAGGTGCCTGAATCTTATAATCCTGCATTGTGTATTGCGCGCCACAGGCGCCTGTAGCACCCGCCAGACAGACCAGCCCTGCGATGATTACCTTGAGGAGGCGCTCAGTGGCTGAAAGAATGGTGCCGCCCCTCATCTCTCTTCTCCGCTATTGGTGAGTTCTACCGATCCCAGTGCGACATCTGTCCTCAAGAGACTACCCTGCAAATGCTCTTCCCGGTGACTCAGCCGCACATCTCCCCGGGCCTCTATTGTCCGCTTTTCCAAGTTGAAAGTCACCTGGTTTGCGTGAATGNNTGACCGTCCGGCCGATAGGCGGCCTCGCCGGCCTCTGCGGTAACTGCGGGTTTGTCGGCTTCGAGTAGAGTGCACTTTACCTTGTACATCCTTCCCTCACCGCTGAGGAAGTCCCCTTCAATGGAATCCGCCTGGGCCTCCCAGAGCCGCCGGCCGTCGGAATCCGCCAGATGAATCCTGCCGCCGCGTACTTCCACCCTTGCCTCTCTCACCTGCGGCTTCGTTTCCGTGCGCGGAGACTCTTCTCTCGGCGTTCCACAGCCCAAAAGCAAGAAGAAGGAAAATGCTGCGAGGGGTTTTGCACGCCAATTGGCTTTCATATTCATGCTCTTCTGGCGATACATGGGCTGCTTGTAAGGCATCTTCAGTCGGGATTCAAGGCGAAGACGATGAATCCTCGCTTCGCATCCTCCAGAACCGAGTTCAGTTCGCCTTGAGAGATGAGACCTTGGAGCGACTTCTGCAGTGGGTCTTGGCTTGCGGTGAGAGAACGGCGCACATCGGGTGAAAGGAGAAGATGGGTCACCCCCAAGCGTCTGAATGCTGCAGCGAGGCTCTCTGGAGTGGCGACTTCTTTTGATTGAATGAGATTGTGATGGCCGATGCCCCAGAGGTATTCGCGGTCGAGATAAAACCCGCGAGTGTCGTGCAAGAGCATTATCTTTGCGTCTTTGGGCAATTGGGAATTGACCTGGTCGTATATAGGATAGATGTTGAGTGTGCGTGAAAGAAATTCCTTATCCGTTTCCAGGTTGAAAACCGGTAATGCCTGTGGTCCGATAAGAATTACGCATACGGCCATCCCAAGAGCGAGTTCCACGCCTACTGCGATACCCGTTACCGTCCCGATTCTTCGCGCCCATCTCTGTATCCCTATGATGGTACCGGCGGCAGCCAAAGACAACACCGGCAGGATCGGCAGAAGGTAGCGATTCGTCTGAGCCGAGAGCAAGAACCAGAGAATAGCGGCGACTCCGCAGAAGGCGAGCAAGAAGCGTGTCAACGGATCCCGCCATGCTCGTATGAGCATCGCAGGCAGGAGCGCCAGGAACAGCGGGCCGATGACAGCGATGAGGATATTGAAGGTCTTCAGTGATTCCGGTTGGTCATAGAAG
>WVXJ01000220.1:21542-22763 GCA_011773575.1 Armatimonadota bacterium
TAGCGTCCGCCGAAGATGTCGTAGAAGAAGGGATAGACCGGGTTACCGGTCCATAGATAGGACTTGACGTACCAGGGGGCGGCTACCAAGAGAGCGGGGACCAGCCAAAGCGCCAGGGCGATGGGACGGGCGATGCCTGTTTGCGGGTTGGAAGGCGTTTCATCCGCTTTCTCTGAGGGGCGCTTGGATGCCGGCTTCGTCTTCTGTTTCACGGACAGGTCATCCGCGGACTGTTCAATCTTCCGCCACAGAATGGCTAACACCATGAAGACCACCAGGAAACCGGCGAGCATCTTTGTGGCAAGGGCGAGGCCGGCAAATATGCCGGATAAGATGATCCAACGCGAAGCAGGGCCCTCCTCCTTCTTCCACCACGCCCAAATAGACAGAAGACAGAAGAGCGCGAAGGCAAGTTCATTGTAGGCGACTGTGGCTTCCCAAAAGACGAGGGGAATGGAAATGAAAATCGCCATCCCCAGCAGGCCCGCTCCTTTTCCGATGGATTTGTTGCCCCAGCAATACACGGCCAGGGCGATAAGCACACCGCAGGAGAAATTGAGGAGCTTCGCCAGCGCCTGACCCTGGAGCGCGAGCCCAAGAAGGTACAACATCTCCATGGCGAAGGGGAAATTGGAATGGGACATCCACGGGAGTACAAGAATACGGTGATGCTGAAGGTATATCTTGGGCACGGCCAAATGATAGGCGAGACCGTCCCAGCCGGTACCTGCGGAGGGCGCCAAGACACCCACCAAGAGTAGAATCGTCATCCCAACTGACCAGAGTCCAAGGGCAACAGAGGCATATGGGAAGACTGTCCTGAGAGACCTCTGGAATCCCGTGCTAACACCTTCCAACAGTCGAAACATGTCTTTCCAGCTTAACAGGGCCAGGAGAAGCAAGAGTGCCCCGAGGCTCCAAACATAAAGCGCTGCGCAAAGACCTAACAAGAGGATGAGGTAGGACACCACGCCCAGGCCAAGCGAACTTGCAAAGACGAACTCTTCCGCCAAAGAAGGAGGCTTTGAGCGGGGCGAGTCGGCAGGCTGAAAAAGCCGCATCCAACGCAAAATCCTGCTTCCCGTACTGAAGCAGATGAGAAGGATAATCACGCAGAGGAGTATCGCGAGCAAATCGTCACCTTCCCTGGTCGAGGATGCTCAGGAGCCATTTCGTCTGGAGCGCGTGGTACCAGGCCAGTGCAAATATAACCCAGCCGGC
>WVXJ01000220.1:22785-52011 GCA_011773575.1 Armatimonadota bacterium
CCGCTGTGAAGGATAGGCGCACCCTCTTCTCGTTCATATACTGCTGTGTGGCTGTGCCCTCCCAAGACTAAGTCAACGCCTTCTATCTTGGCGAGGCTGCGGTCTTCTTCCAACCCGCAGTGAGACAGAATGACTACTATATCGGCATCGTTTCGCAGTTTCTTCGTCAGTCCGGCGCCGGTCTTCTCTGGAGGATCGAAGACATAATGTGTCACCCGGCTCCACCACGACTCAGGCGTGGTCATCTGAGGTGCCAGGCCGATAACCGCCACTCGAACGCCATTGGGCAGACGCCGTAGTATATGGCTTCTTATCTGTGGAGGTGCAGGCCGGCGCTTTACCAACAAGTTCGCCGCAAGAATGGGAAACTGGGCCCCGGCGAGTTTGCGCTCCAGTAATCCGCGAAAAGGGTGGGATTCGCGATTCCCCATCGCCATGGCGTCATAGCCCAAGCGGCTCATACGTGTCAGAATCGGATCTTTCGGCCGCCGCGCGTCGAGGTTACCGGCCTCCACCGCATCCCCGGCATCGAGCAGGAGTGTATTCTCATCCTCTTGGCGAAGGGCCTTGATTCGGGCCGCAGCCTCCTCAGTGAGTCGTCCATGAAAGTCGCCTGTGAGTAGAAAGATAGACTTCTTCACGCGGGCACCTTAGCAGAGGCAACTGGGGCTGTCAACGCGTTATTCGAACAGGCCGGACACAGACTCGCCCGTATGGATTCTCTTGATAGCCTCGCCGAAAAGCCCGGCGACGGAGAGTGTGCGTATCTTGCTCCCTTCTTTTGTCGGTTGACGAGGGACGGTGTCAGTGACGATCACCTGCTTGAGCGGATCCAATGCTTCGATTCTCTCCAAAGCATCATTGGCGAATACGCCGTGTGTGGCGGCGGCTCTGACTTCTCGCACCTCCATATCGTGAACAGTCTTTACTGCCTCAAGAAGCGAGGTGCCTCTGCATATTTCATCATCGAAGATAATAACGGTTTTGCCGCTGACATCGCCGACCACAGCGCGCGCATGTACCTCCTCATCACTCACTCGGCGCTTGTCTATGAAGGCGAGGGGTAGATTCAGGCGGATGGCATAGGCACCGGCGCGTCGAGCGCTGCCGGCATCGGTGGCCAGTGCCACCGTATCCTCCAACCCCAGCTCGCGAAAGTAGTCACAGAAAATACGAATAGGGTTTAGTTGATCTATGGGAATGCGAAAGAACCCCATAACCTGGTCTGAGTGCAGTGACATTGTAAGCGCGCGGTCGGCGCCGGCTGACTGCAAGAGGTCGGCGACCAGCCGCCCGGCAATGGAGATGCGCGGCATGTCCTTCTTGTCGGAGCGAGCGTAGGAGAAGTAGGGAATGACAGCGGTTATGCGGCGTGCTGAGGCATGGCGGAGGCTGTCCAACATCAGCAGTAATTCAATCAGATTCTCGCTCACCGGACTGCAAAGCGGCTGAACTACAAAGACATCCCGTTCCCGCACATTCTCTTCAATCTGGATGAATATGTTCTCATTGGAGAAGCGGGAGATGGTTACTTGTCCGAGGGGGAGGTCCAGGTAGTCACAGATTGCCCGTGCTAAATGAGGGTTACCATTTCCGCTGAATACTTTGATGCTATCTTTCATAGAGAGTGTCACACCTGAAGGGCTCTGCGTGGATATTCGCCGCAAGCAGGCTGTATTCCTGCAGGACAGCTAATCCATTGACTGGAACCGTTCTTAAGCCAATGACACGTGCTTGATACTTATGCTGCACGGGGCCGCGAATGACGCGGCGACAATGTTCAGCGCAAGTCCGCAGGTGACAGCGGCTGATTGTAGTAAATGCGGCGTTTCACGACGATTTGCCCGGTGGTCGTATCTACAACCGTAATTCCCTTTATAAGACGATTCTGGATATCTGATCGCCCCAGGGCAGACATGGAGGCCGCCGTCGTGAGGGTTGTCATGAAACCTGCGGCATCGTATTTGCCGACAAGGGAGCCTTGCGGCTCAATCGCCGGTGAAATCACCTGGCCCATGCCATTCTTTACTTCGCCTGTAGCGGTGTTTATTACCAGGTCCGGAGCCACCGCGAAATAGCTACCTGTCGTATCTGCAGCCTGGACGCTTACGGCGGCCGGCTCTTGGCCTATGGATGCGATCGTCGCTGCCGCAAGAAGCAAGACAGACACCACTGCAATGGCGAAACTTACCGCCTTCTTAGGGTTCTTGTTCATCTCCGCCTCCTTCAAAAATAGCGAACTCATAGGATTATACCATGGAGCAACGCGCAACTCGAATCTAGACGACGAGTGTCTGCGACAGGCTCTGTTTTCAGCCTGATTGTGGCGTTCATCTGAAGTGGTCAGGTAGGCACTGTTGGGGTGTCAGCCAAGTTTCTTCATGACAGATGCTACCTTGTAGTCCATGGTGAGATCTTTATCTCTGCGATCATCGATCTTGATGACACTTTGCACTCGAGGATAGCCCATGGCAAAACACATTTCGTGCATCTTCCGCGCTATCTGCAAGAGCGTATCTAGATCGCCCTCCATGGTTGTGCCCATCGGATTGAGTTGAAAGCGTATGTTGTGATCTCGCGCTATCTTCAATGCATTCGCCACCACCTCCCCCAGACTGGCATCCGCCTTTCCACTGGGTATCAGGCTAATCTCCAGCATCGCCGCCATCGCACTTACCTCCCGTGGATGCAGTTTTCAGCAGGCACACCTTTCTACGAGGATCCTTGGCCGCTTGCTATGGAGCCGCGGCCATCCGTTCCCCAACATTCTTCCAGTTTACGAGGTTCTCCATGAAGGCCTTTGTCCACTCCGGGCGGCGATTCTGATACTTCAAGTAGTATGCATGTTCCCACACATCCAGGACCAGGAGCGGCTGGACTCCCCATTGCGTCAGGTTCTCATGTTTCTCCGCCTGGAGCACCACCAGTGCTTCATCCATGCTGCGATAGGCAAGTACCCCCCAACCTGAACCTTCAACGCCATTGGCCGCGGCCAGGAACATGGCCTTGAAGGCATCGTAACTCCCGAAGGCGCCGTCAATCGCCAGCGCCAGTTCTCCCTCCGGCACACCACCACCTCCCGGTGTCATATTTGCCCAGAAGATGGAGTGCAAGATGTGTCCGGAGCCGTGAAAAGAAAGTTCCTTGCAGACCGGCTTGATGGCCGCGTAATCACCTGCCTTGATCATAGAGGCCAACTTATCCTCTGCGGCGTTCAGGCCTTTGACATAGGCGGCGTGGTGCACATCATGGTGCAAACGCACAGTCTGCTCATCATAGTGAGGCTCCAATGCAGCATAATCATAGGGAAGCGGAGGCAATTCGTGAGGCATCTTTCGCGTCTCCTTTTCTCTGTTTTGGGATATGCATTTATCTCCCAGAGCCAATATTGCCAGCCCCAGGCCGCATGAACACATGAACTCGCGTCGGTTCATTTGCCCACTATTCTTCATCGAGAGAAGAATTCCGGCGAAAAGAACAATGCCCTTCCCCGAAAGCCGGCAGTTTGTTGGGTTCTGCCGACAATCTGTCAAGGTCTTATCGAGGGAACTGCCATGCAAGGGTCTGCGCCGCGGCCCAGCCAGCAGGTAAAGAGCGCAGACGAGACGAATCCTCTGATCGGAGCCGCAGCATGCATGACGAGCTACGCATCGGAATCTGCAGCGAACGCGACATTGTCCTGCTGGCGCGTCAGTTCTCATCAGGTGATCGTGGTGTCCACGCCTTCCGCTACACGAGACAGCAGGACGGGCGCAGCACTTATCTCATCGCTTGGCTGGGAGAGGTCCCTGTGGGACATCTGGATCTCAGGTGGCAAGGGGCGGAGGAGTCTCTGATAGCACAACAGCACCTCGCCGAACATGCTGAATTGAACGGTATCGTCGTTCTCTCCGAATACCGATCCCAGGGCATTGGGAGGCGACTGATCGCTGCCGCCGAGCAGATGGCCCGCGAGCGCGGGTTCCGGGAAGCCTGCCTTGGGGTGAACATCGAAAACGCGCGAGCGCGCTCCCTCTACGAGCGGTTGGGGTACAGAGACTGGGGCCACGGCGTCGTGGAGGCAACATGGCTTCTGCCTGACGAGCACGGGACGCGCCATACCGAGCAGGTCATCTATCTGCGAAAAGAGCTAGACAACTGGTAACCGACCGCGGCGCTCAGTTGTGGCAGCATCTCAAGGACAGGTTCCGCGGAATTCCAGCCCGTGATAGGCGTCCTGAATCAGCCGTTCGCACTCGTAGAAGGCCGAGGAATCGTAATAGCATCTGACGTTGTCCATTGATGCTCGCCTTATTAGCCGGGGGCGACCTCCGTCATTTCGTAACGTTGGGCCTCGAAGTCGGTCATCGTGACCTCGTAGACGCCGCTGCCAACCACGCGCCTGAGCCGCCCGTTGTCAAGGACTGCACAGGCAGATTCTCCGATGCCCAACCCGCGACGCGTCTTCGTCCTGCTCATGCCGTCAAGAAGGGTTGGCAGTGTACCTGGCCCCTCTGTGAAGTGAACCTCCACGATCAGGTCACTGACGAGCCCCAGTCCCTCCACAACCTCAAGGGCCTGGTTGGGCGTGTTCGGAGTGGCACGCAATAGACAGACGTCTGGGGCGAGCAACGCACCAGCGGACAGGCCGGCGAACGGAACGCCGTCGGAGCAGCGCTGGCGGATCACGCTTCTGATCGGCTCCGAAGCATAGAGTTGGTGATACCTGGATGTCTGACCCCCGGCGATGAATATCCCGCTCGCCGCGCGCAAATCACTTGTCGCCGCGGGAAGATCTAAGAAGCCGTCGTGGCGCGGCACGATCAAATGGTATTTCGTGGCGCCTCGCTTTTCCCATGGCTGGAGATACCGAGGCAGATACCGCTCCCATCCTTGCCCCCCAATCATGAGCAAGGCAGTGGTGGCGTCGCGACCACCGGCTGCGGCAACGAACTCGTCGGCGACCGTGTCGAGTATGTCGTCTTGGGTGCCGCCGATCAGGAAGAGAAGTGTTGAAGCCATCGCTTTCCCATGATTGGCAATCTCTTGCCGGTCGCGCTTGGTTTCAGATGCGTCGTAGACTCATTGAGTAGTATAGGGGTTCAAGCCTCATTCATCTACCTCAAGCTGGGAGCAGGCTTACTGAATGTTAGATGCCTGCTTTATTACCAATCAATCGCATTATTTTTAGGCGATCGTGGCTATGGCTGCCACAAGGATCCCCGACATTCATGAATCCATCCGGGAATGAGGCAAACATTCATATTCTTCCCAAGCGTCGGAATGTCCGTATTTCATCTCAAGTCTTATAGAAACTATGGAAAACGGGCTTGGAGAAGCACCTTAACTGAGATGGAAATATGTTTGCATTTCTAAACACTCTCGCCAAGGGCGGGGTTGTGATGATCCCCCTTGGCATTTGCTCATTGGCCGCGCTTACGGTTTTGATTGAGCGGATCGTCATCTTGCGCCGCTCCTCGGCTGAAAGTGGGACACTTATGGCGAGCATTCGAGCGTGTGTGGCGAAAGGGGATCTCCCCGGCGCGCTGGAGAAGGCGCAGGCCTCTTCAGGGCCCGTGGCTTCCGTTTTGGCGCATGGCCTAAGGGCAACGCTCATGGGCCTCAATCCACAGCAAGCGATGGATGAAGAGGGGCTTGCACAACTGCCCATCCTCCAGCGCCGCCTGGTGGTGTTGGACACGGTAGTTGCAATTGCCCCACTGCTGGGCCTGTTAGGCACTGTCATAGGGATGATTGCCTCCTTTCATATCCTGGCAATTGCCGGCACGGAGAATCCCGGCGGGATCACCGCGGGGATAGCGGAGGCGCTCATCACCACCGCCACCGGTCTCATCATCGCAATATTCGCTCTTGTTGGATTCAACTGGTGCCAGGAAAAGGTGAGGAGTATTGGCACGGACATGGAGAGACGCGCGGTTCAACTGGCAAGCTGGCTGGTGCAGATCGAGAAAAAGGATCAGGCAGAGATAGAGAAAGAGAATGAGGCTAAGGTCGCTTCTTACCAGGCCCTATAGAGCCAGGATCGAGCTCGTGCCCATGATAGACACCATGGTATTCCTGCTGGTGTTCTTCATGATTGCTTCGCTCGCCATGTCAACACAGAAGGGTTTGCCGGTAGCCTTGCCCGGAGCGGAATCGGCCCCCAAGGCCACTTGGGCGGACAGGTCAATAGTGATCACAGAAACCGAGCAGGGTGAGATATATCTTAACAAAACACCCCTTGCGCGGGACGAATTATCGAGCCATCTATATGCCCGATTGAAGGAGAAACCGAAACTGGTGGTTGTGATAAACGCAGATGAGAGTATTCGTCATCGCGAAGTGGTTTGGTTGATGGATGTGGCAAGGAAGGCAGGGGCCGTGCACATGGCTATTGCGACCGACGGCGACCAAGGCATAGGAGAGGTCATCGAACCGTAGAGAACGCAGACATGCACAAAGGAAGGCCTACGATAGTCATACAGAGCCAAGGCACTCCTGCAGCCGCCCGGTCGGGAGACGGGCAGATTCTCCGCGGGGCATTCGCGGGGGCCGTTGCCATCCATCTCGCCATGATTTCCGCCTTCGGCCTGATTCCATCGTGGCAGGCGAACGGCCTGGATATTCACAAGATCAACCTGTTCAGGAGTGCTGGGGCCTCCTTCGCACAGCCGGTTCAAATGATCAGCCTGGACGCATTGGGCGGCGATTCGGCGACGGAATTGCTCCGCGACACGCCTGCTCGGCCGGACACGGCGGAGGTCACCGTTCGTAAACCTGAACCGACCAGACACAGTCCCGTTGTGCCTACCCCAAGCGAGGTAACCACATCGGAAAACACAGTCCTCTCCACACATCGGCCGGGAGAATTGGACCAACCGGACGAACCGCCCTTGCCTGGAGGCATGGGCAGCGGGCCGCAACTTCCGTCTACTGGGACAACGCAAGCATCGGGACCTGATGTGTCTGTTGGCGCGGGTGGCGATACTGAGTTGGGCGAGTTGCCCGGCAGTGGCACTGGCAGCGGTTCAGGCACAGGTTCGGGTACGGTGACGGACTCGGGCGAAGACGGACAGGGTGGGGGCGAGAGTTTCGTTTCCCGGCTGGCAGACCGTTCTATCCCGGAGGTGACCTATCGAGGCGGGCTCAACTATCCTCCTTCGGCCGCCGATGAGGGAGTGGAAGGAGAGGTAGTGTTGGAGGTGTTGGTAGATGAGAAGGGACAAGTGGCGGACACAAAAATCATCTCCTCCGCAGGTGATAAGAGATTGGATGCCGCCGCAACTGAATGGGTTAGAAGATGGTGCTACTTGCCCGCGGTGCAAGACGGCACGCCTCGCAAAGTATGGACCAAGGCAAAAGTATCTTTTCGTTTGGAATGAATAAGATGTTTCAGGACTCATATATTTCCTTTTTCTCGGGTCACCAAATTAAGGAGGACAATACATGAAGAGGGCCACCGGACTAATCTTTCTCCTCTGTTGCCTGACGGGAATAGTCGTGTTGAGCTTGGCAGGGCCGGCGAACGCCGCCTTGACAGGCATCATCTCAGGAACTGTCGAGGATGCGGCGACTGGAAAGGCGCTTTCCGGAGCGAACGTAATCCTGTCTCCCATCGGATATTCGACAGTCACCGATGAGGCAGGCGAGTTGCTGTTCACCGCGGTTCCGCCGGGGAACTACACACTGACCGCCAACCTGGTTGGATATGCTGAGGTCCGTATGACCGATGTAGCGGTTACGCAGGACCATACCACACAGATTGAGATAACTCTCGATCCGGCAGTGGTGGAGGCTGTAGGAGCGGAAGCAGTGGTAGTTGCGGCGAGGGTGCATATACGCCCTGAACAGACAGGCTCGACCTATGTACAGACCGCAGAAGATGAGCGCACTACTCTTTCCCAGCCCAACGACCGCTATCAGTTTCCCGGTCTGGTGTTCACCCAACCCGGCGTGGTGCCTGATTCCACCTTCTTCCCGCACATTCGCGGTGCACGGGAAAATCAGGTGGGCTACATGATTGAAGGCATTCCCATTGTGGAGCCTAACAACAATGTCTTCGCCACAAACCTGGTTACAGTCGGCCTGAACAGGATGGAACTCTTTACAGGCGGCTGGGATGCCCAGTATGGAAGCCAGGTGGGGGGAGTCATCAATGAAGTGGTCAAGCGCGGTGACCAGGTGCGCGGCGGATCGTTCGAAGTGGCCGCGGGTACCCCGACGAATCTGCATCAATTCGTACTGGAAGCGGGTGATGTCGGTAAGGAGCCGGGGAGCAGCTGGTATTTCGCCGCCAATGCATGGGGCAGCCAATTCCCGGGAGATAACTTCATCAGCAAGACCCCACTCTGCCTTGACAGCATCTTCAAGGGTGTGATGCCGCTGAATGACGAAGATTCATTGACTCTTCTCGCGCATCACGGCTATGCCGCCTACCATTTTCATTTTCTGCATACCCGAGAGTTCAATGCCGCGACCGGACTCTTCGAGGACGCGCCGGAGAAGATCGATAATTCGACACAAGCCTACAACTTGGACGCACTTACCTATACTCACTCTCTCGGCGAAAAATCGTATTGGACGGCACGCCTTTATCGGCACAACAATTTCATCAGCGTTCACGCCGGCTCCGACATATTCGTGATCTTCCAGCGGCGACAGCAGAGGATGTTCGGAGCGCAACTGGATTATGTAAGCCAGGAATCACCCGACCATCTCTTCTATGCCGGCATCTGGAAGATTGATTCCAAGAACCGCTGGCGAACCGCCATGGACTTCCCTCCTTCATTCGGTCCCTTTGATCAGGAGGCCAACAACGATACCCGTAATCTGCAGATCTATGTGCAGGATACGCGGCGCATTGCCCCACGCCTCAATGTGGGATTGGGATTGCGCTATGAAGAGATGAAATTCAAGCGGCCCGAATTCGGAGACCTCAACCTTTCCGAGGTCAGCCCGAGGGTAGGACTAACTTATGAACTCGTGCCTGGCCGACTCCTGGTGCGTGCTTCGGCCGGGAAATATGTCCAATTCCCGCCCGCCAGCAGAACCGGCGTTCTATTCCGTGAGGGTGATCCTTCAGACCCGTTCTCTCCTCCCTCCTGGTATATGTTCCAAGAGGGTCGCTCTCAACTCAAGCCGCAGAAAGACACCAACAGAGAGTTGGGTCTGGAATATAAGCTCGACGGTAATACCTTGATTTCTGCGTCGGCCTTTGTTCGAAAATCAGAAGATATGCTCCAGCTTTGGGCCGGGCCCAATGATGATCCGGATGATTATGATCCAGGTGTCTTCTGGGACAGCCCGTTCAGATTCGCCTCTAATGGCAGGGGTAAATATCGGGGCCTGGAATTGAAAATTGACCGGAAGTTGGCGAATAACCTCCGCGCCTGGATCTCCTACACCAAGCTCAATGCCAAGGCCACAACTTCCGCGGAGAATGTGTTCCCGCTAGGTCTCTCCACCACCGGAGATGCGGAGGATATGTACCCCGTTGACTGGGATCAGGAAGAGACGCTGGTCTGCGCGGCAAGTTGGAAGAAAGGCCGGCTGGAGGTTTCTCCCTGGTTGATGTGGGGAAGCGGCTTCCCCTTCAATCTCCAAAGCGGATTGGATATTGATCCGACGGGAGGCTTCGACCACATCAACGACGGCGGCGGGAACCCGATTCCCATTCTTCTGAACGGCCAACCGCAACAGGCAACTGATCCGAATACCTATCGGCTGGGAGACAACTTCCTGCTGAGTCTGAACCTGACTTACCACAAGGACAAGGATTCGGAATGGTTCCTGGACATCTACAATATCCTTGACCGGCGTGATGTGACCAACATGGTATGGTATCACCCCGATACCGGCGCCGTTCTGGGCTTGAGACCGGCAAACGCGACCTATCCCTTTGGCTATATCGAATACGTGCCGTTCTCAAGCACTCTGCCGCGGTCAATTGCTTTCGGATTACGCCAGAGATTCTAGACGCACATAAGCGTTTGCCTGAAAGGCGCTTCTTTCCGTGCGGAGGCGGGTCATCTGACCCGCCTCCTGCTATTAGTGGCCGCCGCGAATCTGGCTCTACCGCTTTCATCTGTATTCACGCTGTGGTAATCTCAACCGCAAATCTGCGCATTGTACTTGAGAGAAGGTAAACCTAATCCCCGTATGGAAATCAACTTTACGCTAGCTTATTGGCAACGCAGTATGCATTATCATCGTAGGAGTAAGTATGAAGGTCCTCAAAGAAGGTGCCCCGCAGGAAACTCTCCAAGTGGCGGTTTCAACTAACGCTTCACGATGGCATCGATTCACTCTGCTTTGGCTGGTATTCTGCGGCGGAGTAGCGGTGATGGGCATGGAGATGACCGCTTCCCAGCTGATCGCCCCCTATTTCGGCAGCACCATATCGGTCTGGACCAGCCTCATCGGTCTGGTTCTGGTGTTCCTGACGACAGGTTACTACTTGGGGGGCGCGCTGGCGGACCGGCGCCCTTCCCGCGGCCTGCTGGGAACGATCGTGTTGACAGCCGGCGCAGCCATGATTGTTATGCCGTTGGTTAGCGTACCGGTTCTGCAAATGGCCTGGCAGCTCACCCCAAGCGCGGGGCTGCTGGGCGGCTCTCTGGTTGGCACTTTCATCCTCCTGTCGGTACCCAACATTCTGCTTGGCTGTATCTGCCCGTTTGCGATGAAACTCAGTATTCTCGACCTTGGCCGGACGGGGAGAGCCTCCGGCAACATCTACGCGATTTCCGCGATAGGCAGTGTGATCGGCACTTTTCTTCCTGTGCTGGTCACCATTGAAGCATTTGGGGTGCGGCGTTCTCTGATGATCTTCGGAGCGCTGCTGATCGTGGCTGCGATACTCCTCTTGAGCCGGCTGCGCTATACGCCCGCGACTGCGGTCATGCTGCTACTGGCGGTGCCGCTTACACCGATACTTCCCACGAAAGGTCTGATAGCGGAGCGTGAATCCGCCTACAACTATCTGCAGGTGGTGGAAGCAGGAAACGCCAAGGTACTCATTGTGGACTGGGGAGCATTTTCTTTCTACGCCCCTGGTGAATTTCGCACCGGTCAGTACTATGATTATCTACTGCTGGCCCCACTCATGCGCGCACAAGCGCCGACCGAATCACTGCATCGGGCACTGGTAATAGGCCTTGGCGCGGGAACTATCTCGAAACAGGCTACCCAGGCTTACGGCCCTATCGGAATTGATGGTGTGGAGATAGATCCTGCCATTGTGGAGTTGGGCCGGACCTACTTCGACATGCACGAGCCCAACTTGCGCGTTCATGAGACCGATGGACGAGCGTTCCTTGCCGCCTCTCGAGAGCCGTATGACTGGGTAGTGGTGGACGCCTATCAGGGCTCTGAGATTCCTTCGCATCTGGTAACAAAAGAGTTCTTCAGACTTCTAAAGAGCCGAATGACCTCAGATGGGGTGCTGTCCGTCAATGTCGCCTGGTGGGAGCCGAGCGATACAGAACTGCTTCAGCGGCTGGTAGTGACAGTTAAGACCGCCTTCCCCACCGTATGCGCTATAACCGGTATCTCTCGACAGTCGGGGGCCGTGTTGTTGGCGGGAGGGGAGGAGGCGTCTCCCGACAGAATCATCGAGAATGCGAGAATCGTAGGACATCAGGGCCTGATGGAGATTGCCGACGAACTCGGTGACAACCAGCCGCCGCAATTGGAGGTCCCGGAGGGACTGACGGGGATGCCCTTGACGGATGACCGGGGCCTCTTGAACAAGGTAGTGGATCGGATGTACCTGAAAGCGCGCAAAGATGCCTATGAGCGAGAGCGGGAGGCTTTGGGGCTATAATCTAACATCTTGCTACTTCGGCAAAACCTTGACTCTCCGCTTCGGGTCCACGCCCGTGCTTTGGGTGGTAAGACCATACTGGTCGGCGAGACGGTGTTGAAGCCTGCGCAATGGCGCCGACACCGGCGGAAGTTCTACTGCTTGTGAGGTATCCAGGACTTGTCTGATGGCCTGCTCGGCGGCGTTTAAGGCAATGTCTTCGGGTGTACGTTGTTTGACCCGAAAAACTTCTCTAAGCGCCAGCAGTATTTGGTGTAACGTGTTGGCGCGCAAAACGTGCAGCCGAGCTCGCCTCTCCGCTTCTTTCAATTTTGTCTTCTGCTTGCGATGATGTGCCTTGAGTGCCAGGACAAGGTCAGCCTCATCACTGTTTCTCACTATCTTTGCTCCGACTCCGAGTTCAACAATGGCCTTTTCCAATTTGCTGCGATTGACTCCATAGGGAAAGATGCGTAGGGGCCGGCCGACTTTCGCCATCTCAGGGCCCATCGGCGCTTTTTCCTTCTGCTCCCACCCGTAGCCAACCTGTTGAGATGAGACTACTTCCACGCTGCCATCAGGCTTGCGCAGCCGAATCTCGGGAGAGATTCGTTCACCGCGAAGAAATGCATCCACAGTTTCCGCCATATCGAAATGGATGGCCAACTGGTCAATCTCCATTATCTCCACCACCGTATCGAAACTGGGCGGAGATTTCCTTTCCAGAACGGTCTTTTGTGTGCGGCGGCGGGCGGCCTCTTCATCCGAAAGAATCACCGCTTGTACTCCTCCCACCAGATCCGAGAGGGTGGGGTTCATGATGAGATTGTCCAGAGTGTTTCCATGGGCGGTACCGATGAGCTGCACTCCTCTTTCCGCGATGGTGCGGGCCGCAAAGGCCTCCGCCTCTGTGCCTATCTCGTCAATTACTATGACCTCCGGCATGTGGTTTTCGACCGCTTCAATCATGACAGAGTGTTGAAGTTCCGGCCGGCGTACCTGCATTCTGCGCGCTCGTCCAATGGCGGGATGAGGAACATCTCCGTCGCCTGCAATCTCGTTGGAGGTGTCAACTATCACTACCCGCTTACCGAACTCATCTGCCAGCACACGAGCCACTTCCCTGAGTTTCGTAGTCTTGCCGATGCCCGGACGGCCCAACAGGAGAATGCTCTTGCCTGTCTCGACGATATCTCGAATAATGTCAATGGTGCCGTAGACCGCACGGCCGATGCGGCAGGTAAGGCCCACCGCTTGCTTGCGCCGATTGAGTATGGCGGAGATACGATGCAGGGTAGCGGGAATTCCCGCGCGGTTGTCTTCTCCGAACTCCCCAACGCGGCTGCCGACATACTCCAAGTCGTCATGAGTTACCGGCTGCTGCGAGAGGTGGACGATGTTATTCACATAGCGGGCCTCCGGGAGCCGGCCCAGATCCAGGATAATCTCGAGGAGCCCCTCCCGACCGTCCTCAACTGATAAGGCCTCTCGAAGATGTGGAGGAAGAACATCTAGAAGTTGGTTGAGATCGTCAACTATTTCTCGGCCTGACATGATACTCACCGATGGTGTCGGACAAAGCGGGCTGTACGTTCCAGTGCTTCTTCGATGTTCTCGAGAGAGGCGGCATAGGAGATTCGTACAAATCCCTCTCCGGACGCGCCGAAAGCGGTTCCAGGTACCATCGCCACCTTTTCCTCTTCAAGGAGCCGCTGGCAGAAAGTCTCGGAATTCAGCCCTGTAGAGCGAATACAGGGAAATGCGTAGAAGGCGCCCTTGGGCTCAAAACAGTCAAGTCCCATCTTCCGCAGGCGTGAGTGAACCACGCGACGGCGTTGGTCATATTGTTCTACCATGCGGCGAACATCTTCACTACCGGTCTTGAGCCCCTCGATGGCCGCCTCCTGCGCGGTGGTGGGAGTGCACATGATTGTGTAGGTGTGCACTTTCTGCATGGCGGAAATTATGTCTGCAGGTCCGCAGGCATATCCCAGCCTCCAGCCGGTCATCGCGAAAGCCTTGGAAAAACCGCTCACCAGGAGAGTTCTCTCTTTCATTCCCTCGAAGGCCGCAATCGACGCATGAGTTCCGTCATAAGTCAGTTCCGCGTAGATTTCATCCGAAATTACGATGAGGTCAGACTGCAGCGCGACCTCAGCAATGGGCTCCAAGTCCTCGCGGCCCATCACCGCACCCGTGGGATTGTTCGGATAGCCGTAAAGAAGTACCTTCGCCTTCTTGGCCGGCTTCTTTATTTGCTCGGAAAGGAGCCGGAAATCGTCCTCCGCCTGTGTTACAACCCTGATGGGCTGTCCGCCCGCAAGTGAAGTGCAGGGCGAGTAGGCGACGAAACAGGGCTCAGGGATAATCACTTCCTCGCCCGGATTCAGCAGGGCGCGCAACCCGATGTCAATTGCCTCGCTCCCACCCACAGTAACCAGAATTTCTTTATCCGGGTCATATTTCAGCCCAAAGCGCTGTTGCAGATATTCCGAGATAGCAACACGGAGCGCGCGCAGTCCGAGATTTGGGGTGTACTGAGTATGTCCTCTTTCCAAGGAGAAGATTCCCGCCTCACATATTCCCCAGGGGGTGACGAAATCCGGCTCGCCGATGCCGAGCGAGATTACTTCCGGCATGGACTCCACAAGGTCAAAGAAGCGCCGAATCCCCGACGGGGCGAGTTCTTGCACCCGCCGGCTGATTTTATCAGGGGTCTGTGAACGAGTGGATTTGGGCTTCACAGTAGTCTCTCTCGAGTCATAAGGCATATGTGGGCGTTTTGAATCAGTCTATCCGGGAAACCCCGGCAGGTCAAGGCGAAACCCTCGAGCAGTGTCGTCGGCCTCAATCTCCTGCCAAACGGTGGAGTTCGCCCAAGGTAAAGGCCGAACCAAGTGAACACCCTATCTCCTTGAGGCTCTGACTGCCGCCTTGTTGCCGATCAATCACACACACGACATGTTCCACTACTAACCCCAATTTTCGCATCTCTCTTATCGATGCGCATACCTGGCCGGCAGTAGTGATTACATCCTCGACCACCACTGCCTTTTCCCCTCTGCTGAAACCACCCTCCACTAAATTGCAGGTACCATAGGTCTTGGCGGCTTTACGAACATAAAGGCAGGGTTTTCTCAGCCTTAGAGAGAGTCCCGTCGCCAATGGGATACCACCCAATTCCAAACCAGCCAGCTTGTCAAAGGAGGCGGGCAGAAGTTTCCGGAGTTCATCCACGAGCGCGGCCAGTAGGAGTGGCTCGCTCTCAAAGCGGTATTTATCCAAATAGAAAGAACTGGTCTTTCCAGACCGTAGCCTAAACTCTCCGGTCAAGAACGAGGCCGCCTTTACGCGTCTTGCCAGTTCTGCTTTCTCCATAGGCCTGCCGCATACAGAAAGGTTCTACGAGACAACTCGCAGTGTTTTGATCTCAAAGGGATTGATGCTGAAACATATACGGCCTTCGGTTACTTCCAGACTGTGCTCATTATCTTCCACAAGATTGGTTTCCATTACTTTCCCGACAGAGGGCAGTGTGAGTTCCACCGGGCCTCGCTGGTTGAGGGCATCGTAAAGGCGAAGTATGACTCCATTGCCGTCTTCGGCGGGTTTCATTGTCTCCAGGAGGACATGATCCGCGGAAAGCGGGATCTGCACACTCTGCTTTGGAGCGCGCCCTACCGCGGCAATTAACGGCACGTTCAGAGCGTAGGCTTCGCGGACAACATCGAGCAACCCTTCTCCATGAGGCAACAGGGCATAGGTAAAATCATGTTCTCCGCGGTCAGCTTTGGGGTCAGGATAGGTGGTTGCCCGAAGCAGGGTGAGAGAGATTCGATTACCGAGCGTGGAGTAACCATATTTGCAGTCATTGAGAAGGGCAACACCGAACCCGCCTTCGCTCAAATCAGCCCACTTCTGGGCACACACCTCGAACTTTGTCGCCTCCCAGGAAGTGTTGCGATGGGTGGGACGCTTGAGATGGCCGAACTGAATCTCATAGGTCGCCTGGTCGCTATTCACTGAAACCGGGAAATAAGCGCGCAAGACCCGCTGGTCTTCATTCCAAACGACATGGGTGCGGAACTCCAGCCGGCGGCTGTGCGAATATAGTGAGACATCCTGGACGATTTCGCCACGCTCCCAGCGATAGGTGAATCGCAGTGTGGCGCGTATGGGTCCGGTCTCCACCAGCTCGACCTGTTGCGCCTCCAGTACCCGATACTTCTTCTCATAGAAGACATTCAGGTCCCAGGCATCATTCCAACCGCCGTACGGGCCGGGCGCGGGCCGGTCTTCGTGAAGTCGCAACTCATTGGCGATTTCGCCTTCGGCAAGCGCCTCTCGCTCCTTTTCAATATCATACAGAGAGTTAATCTGGCCTTTTTCGTTGAAGGTTGCCCGTATCCAGCGATTGGAAAGGGTATTCTTTCCCGCCTTCAATCCTTCCGCGGCAGCCTCTTCGGCGCTGAAAATCCCCAGCGCCGGTGTTTCCACCAGAGCCAGTTTGCCGCCCGTCACTGTCTGTGTCTGCAAATCGCCCTTATAATCCTCCGGCAGCCGGATTATATCCTTGCGCGGCCATGAGAGCGTGTTGGCAATCGTCGTCTCGCCTGCGACCGGTTTCGTCATGCGCTCGAGAGATTCACTTGCCAGCCGCCTCGCCTGCTCTCTCACATCTGTCAAGACAGGTATTGCTTCCTCATACACCATGGGACGGCTGGAGCCGGGCAGCACATCATGAAACTGGTGGACACACACTTTTTCCCATAGAGGACTGAATGTCTCCGCTTTCGCCTCACCGCCTTGATAAATGTCCCACGAGGCCAGCATCTCCGCATCTCGCAGCGCAAATTCACATTCTCGATTGAGGCGCTTCATCATTGCCTGAGTGGTATAGGTGCCGCGGTGATTCTCGAAGTAGAGCTCTCCTCTCCATATGGGAAGTTTGGCTTGCGCCGCCTCCCGGAAGGTCTCCGCCACGGGCCGAATCCGGGCGCGGGGAACTCCTGCTGTGTCTTCCAGCAGGCCCATCGCGCGCGCATCCGCCTCCGTGGGGCCGCCGCCGCCGTCACCCCACCCGAACATATAGGTGGCAAAATCAATTTCTGGAGTCCTGCGTGCCTTCTCGGCCGCAATCAATCCTCCGGGCGTGAAGGTTGAGCCATAGCCATATTGCTGAATGTGTGCAACTACCTGGGTCCCGTCAATTCCTTCCCATTGGAACCAGCCGTAGGGGAACCGATTATCTTCATTCATGCCCAACTTGTGAGTAATGAAATAGGGAACATCTGCGCGTGAAAGAATCTGGGGCAGAGCGGCCGAGTAGCCGAATACATCAGGGAGCCATAGTAGTTTCGTGCGTATTCCGAATTCCTGTTCGAAGAAACCATTACCCAGCAGAATCTGCCGAATCAAGGATTCGCCGCTGGGAACATTCATGTCCGGCTCCACCCACATTGCGCCTGTCGGCTCCCAGCGCCCCTCCTTTATTCGTCCCTTGATTTCCTCATACAGGGCCGGATAATTCTCTTGCACGAATCGGTAGAGCGCCGCCTGACTTTGGATGAAGCGATATTGAGGATATTGTTTCATGTAGTTTAGAACTGTTGAAAATGTACGGCCGCATTTACGCACTGTCTCAGAATAGGGCCACAACCAGGCCGTATCAATATGGGAGTTTGGCATAGCGTCAAGTGTCAGACGACCTTCCTCTCCACGCTGTTTCAATTGCGCCAGGAACAGTGAGACCGCATTTTTCGCGGGATCGTCATAATCGGCTGGGCCTTCGCTTCCCCAGGGGAAGGCATCCAGCGCCTCATCCAATGCCTGCCACAGTCTTTCCGCACGGAGACTTTCTTGATCAAGGGCCTCCACCAAGTCCAAACAGAGTACCCCCAAGAAGACTGCTTCAGCGACAGCCGCGTTCTCGCAAACGATATCTGCCTGTTCGAATATGACAGGACTACTGAAATCCGCCCAGTAACTCTTGGAGGGGATTACTTCCAAAAGTAATTCAAAGGTTTCATTGGCCTTCGCCGATTCCGCGAGCATTAGATCATTGCGTATCCAATCCAGCCCCTGCCAGGGAGTACCATCTCGGCGGTAGCAGAGACCTTCGCCTCCACTCCGTACACGCAACAGAGTCTTCCTTCCCTTGCACTCGGTCGGCAATGAGAAAGTGAGTTTGAAATAAGCCTTCTCCTCGGCGCCACCCGCGCCCCAGGAGGTCCCTGTCTGAAAAGGCTCAAACGGCCCTGCCCAGGCCTGTTCGAAGGATAGATACTCAGGCGTAGTGAACCATTCTATCCTGTCAACAGGAGCAATGATTTGAGCGGCAAGCGGTTTCAGCAGTTCCAGACGCTGACGCACCTTGTTCTTTATAAGCCAATGCATTCTGTGAGCACCTCAAGGAATTGGTTTTCCAGGATGTAGTTTCTTGCTTGATGGCAAGTTTTCCTGTTATCAGTCACTTGATGCTAGGAGAGGAAGGAGGCTGGCAGAGTCGCGCTATCGTGCTTTGAAGAACCAGCGGAGACGACGAGGAGAGAGCGCAACCGATGCTAGGAAGAAGAAAGTGGCAAGCAGCACTATGGTTGCGCCGGATGCGGTATTCAGCCAGTAGGAGAGGAGCAGCCCCAGCGTGGCCGCCAGGACACCTATGAGCACAGCAAGGGCCATCATCTTGCGGAAATCCTCGGTCAACTGATAGGCCGCGGCCGCGGGAGTGATGATCAGGGCCGATACAAGTATAATGCCCACCACCTTCATTGAAAGCACAACCGTAAGAGAGATAAGCCCGAGCAGCACGAAATGCAGCCTTTCCGCCGGCAGTCCGGCCACTTCCGCCATTTCCGAGTCGAAGGTTATGAAAAGGAGGTCCTTGAAGAAGAGCCCGACTACTGACAATACAACCGCGCCCAAAATCAGCGAGATCCACAAATCCTGCGGAGTTACTGCGAGGATACTGCCGAAGAGATATCCGAACAAATCCACCTGATAGCCTTTTGTCAGACCAATCACCAGAATCCCGAGAGCCATTGTGGCGGCAAAGAACACACCAATCGAGATATCCTCTCTTACTTCCCCTTTGCGCGCGAGTATGCCGATTCCCCAGGCAATGATCAGGCAGAAGACGAGCGCCGCCACCACGGGATTGATTCCCAGCAAAACACCCAATGCCACTCCCCCGAAAGATGCATGCGCGATTCCCGCCCCGATAAAGGCCATACCTCTCAATACTACATAGACTCCCACCACCGCGCAGATAACCCCGATAACTGCGCCGGCGATCAGCGCTCTCTGCATGAATCCGTACTGGAGGATATCACTCATTCTTATCTTTCTCTGTGTCAAGAGTTTCGTGTTCAGGGACCACCATATGGGGGATGGGGCCATGGTCCAGAAAAGCCGCGCGGGGACCATACATACAGGCCAGCACTTCTCCTGTAGCCACTTCTCCCGGGCGACCGTGGACCACCATGCACTGATTGATACAGGCCACCGTGTCGGCGTAATTGGCCACCACTCCCATATCATGTGAGACAACGACAACGGTGAGCCCCTCTTTATGTAATTTGTAGAGCAAATCATAGAAAGAACCGCTGGTGGCGATATCCACTCCAGTGGTGGGCTCATCCAGAAGCAGCAAGTCGGGGTCATTCGCCAGGGCGCGTGCGACGAAAACACGCTGGCGCTGGCCTCCGGAAAGTCGGCCAATCGGCTCATTTGCAAGGTCGGTGATTCCTACTCGCTGCATGGCCTGTAGCGCGGCTTCGCGGTCGGTGGAGGAGGGGCGACGCATCAGGCCGATGCGACCGTAACGGCCCATCAACACCACCTCTCCTGCTCGGATAGGGAATCTCAAGTCAACGGACATCGCCTGAGGAACATAGCCTATCCGCCGACGCTCTTCTCCCAGGTCCCATGGAGGCCTGCCGAAGACCCGAACGGTACCCCGACTGGGTCGAATAGTACCGAGGATTGTCTTCAACAAGGTGGTCTTGCCGGACCCATTGGGACCGACTACCGCCAGAAAGCTGCCCGCGGGCACTCCCAGGTTGATGTTGTTCAGTGCAACGTGAGACTGATAGGTGACGCTGATGTCTTCCAGTTCGATAATCGGCTTTGCTTCCGCCATCGTCTCGCTCATTCGATGCTCCAAGCCGCGGTCCTATTTCAGGCCCTTCTCAAGTTGAGCTAAGTTGTAGCGCATAGTCTCAAGGTAGTCAAACGCCGGCGGCACACCCAATGGGTTCAAGTGCAATACTTGAGCACCGCTCTCCGCTGCAATCACCTCGGCCACCTTCTTTGACAACTGCGCCTCTGCGAAGATGGCTTTTGCTTTGGCGGCTCTGATTGTCTGGACGATTTCAGCGATTTCCGCGGGAGATGGTTCACGCCCCGGCGTGGTCTCCACCACCCCGGCCTGGACCAACCCATAACGACGGGCAAAATAGTCCCATCCTGCATGTTGCGCGATGAACTTCTTGCTGGAGAAAGTCGCCACCGTGATTCTTATGTCCGCATCGAGCGCACGTAGTTGTTCGACATAGTCGTCCGCGCCGGCCTGATAGACGCCTTTTCCCTCGGGGTCAGCCTCAATCAGCGCGTCGCGGATGTTCTCGACCTGACGGACAGCATAAAGGGGGTCCAGCCAAACATGGGGATTGCCGCTCTCGTGATGATGCTTGTCGCTTGAAGCATTGCCCTGGATAATCTCCAGATCTTCCGCTGTCTTCACCACGACCAGACCGGGATTGTTAAGTGCCTTGATGACATCATCCGCCCAATACTCCAGGCCGACGCCGTTCAGGACTAAGACAGAGGCCTGCGCCACGGACTTCATTTGCGCGGATTTTGGTTCGAATGTGTGGGGGCTCTCACCAGGCGATACGAGCACTTCGACTTGCACGCGATCGCCGCCTACGCGGCGCGCAAAGTCGGCGAGAGGAGAGATGCTGGCCACGACCAGAATCCTCTCTGCCTGTTCAACCTTTCGATCTTCGCCACAGCCGATGCTGTTCAGTCCTGCCAGCAATGCCAGCAGCATCGCCAGTGCCGCCGGCCTCACTCTAGCTTGCTGTCTCAATATCAGGATCCCGCACATCATATAGCCCATTACGCAAGCCGTTCCAGCATCTCAATGACATTACCCTCTGGATCTTCGAAGAAAGATACACGCAGGTCTGCGACATCGGTAGGGTCCAGAAGAAATTTGATGCCCAGAGATTTGAGACGGTCAGTCTCCTCAACAACACTGTCCACCAGAAGGCAAATATGCTTATAGCCGACCTGCTGATTGCCCCATTGTGATTCCTTGGCAGGTGTCCCTCCGCTGAAGAACTCGAGTTTCGTGTCATTCAATTCAACGAAAACAAGTGTGCCCGCATCGGGCACCTGCAATCGTCCCGCCTTTTCAAAGCCAAGCACATCAATATAGAACCTGGCAATCTTCTCAGCATCTGCGGCCATTATGGCAAGGTGTTCGATGGCCTTAATCACAAGGATACCTCCTATTTCAAGTAGAATATTAGCCGCGTTCGCCCGGCCCGCGCAAGGTTCCTGCATACTCTGCGCTGCCGAGAGACAGGAGGTGGTAACAGTGGCCTTCAAAGCGATCAAGACAGTGGTAACGCTGGGGGCAGATGACCTGGTTCGCCTTCAGGAGATCTTGATGGATGAAGACAAAGAGGAGGCGGTCGCCTTCCTGCGGGATGTGATAGGGGAGAAGGTGCGCTGTGCGCAGGTGGAGACTCACCGTCCGGAGTTTGAAGGCGGAACCGGCAAAGAGCCCTCTCATTACATCCATGGAGACGGCATACATTCTCCGCCGAAGAAAGATGACTGAGATTCAGCTCTGGACCGCCTGAGTCTGCGCGCAGTTCGCCTCCCGGCCTCACGAAAAGAAGGAGACTCCCCATCCAGGCAGAAATGGGATATTGCCCCGTGCAGCGAGACCAGAGGCAAGCCATGATGATTCTAGAAGTGCAGTCTGGAGAAAGGAGAATAGACTGGGATGGCTAGTGACGAAACGAAGATCCTACTGAGAGAAAGCGAGATGCCGCAGCGCTGGTACAACATCAACCCGGATCTGCCTGCGCCGCTGGCGCCTCCCATTCACCCAGGGACCGGGCAACCGGTAGGGCCCGAGGACTTGGCACCCATCTTTCCGATGGAACTGATCAAGCAGGAAGTGAGTATGGAGCCGTACATAGAGATTCCTGACGAAATACAGCGAATCTATCGGCTGTGGCGGCCAAGTCCTCTCTATCGCGCACATCGGCTTGAAAAGGCTCTGAAGACCCCCGCCAGGATTTACTACAAGAATGAGAGCTTCAGCCCTCCCGGCAGTCACAAGCCCAACACCGCAGTGGCACAAGCCTACTACAACAAACAGGAAGGTGTGAAGCGCCTTTGCACAGAGACCGGGGCAGGGCAATGGGGCAGTGCGCTTTCATTTGGCTGTTCCTTGTTCGGCATTGAATGTACGGTATATATGGTGAAGGTCAGTTATGAGCAGAAACCTTACCGTCGTGTGCTAATGGAGACTTGGGGCTCCACGGTTCATCCTTCACCGACGAAATTGACAAATGCAGGGCGAACGATTCTGGAGAAAGATCCCAATTCTCCCGGGAGCCTTGGAATAGCCATCTCTGAGGCGGTGGAGGACGCGGCCACTCACGATGACGCGAAGTATTCTCTGGGCAGCGTTCTGAACCACGTCCTCCTTCACCAGACAATCGTGGGCCAGGAAGTGAAGGCGCAGCTGAAACTCGTGGACGAAGAGCCGGATGTGATAGTCGGCTGCGTCGGAGGAGGCTCCAATTTCGCGGGCGTCGCTTTCCCCTTCGTGAAGGATAAACTCAATGGCAAGAAAATTGATATTATCGCCTGTGAGCCGGAGGCATGTCCGACGCTGACGCGCGGTGTCTATCGTTATGACTTCGGGGATACCGCTATGTTAACCCCTCTTCTCAAGATGCACACTCTGGGTCATACCTTCGTGCCGGAGCCGATTCACGCCGGTGGACTCCGCTATCATGGAGATGCCCCGCTCGTGTCTCTCCTGGTCAGCCAGAATGTCATCGAGCCCCGAGCTTACCATCAACTGCCTACTTTCGAGGCCGCTCTCAACTTCGCCCGTACGGAAGGATCCCTTCCCGCGCCGGAGACCGCGCACGCTCTCCGCGGCGCCATTGATGAGGCGCTCAAGTGCAAGGAAACCGGTGAGGAGAAGTGCATTCTCATCGCCTACAGCGGACACGGCTTCTTCGACCTCGGCGCGTATGAGAAGTATCTCAGCGGACAACTCGAGGATTATGAATATCCGAAGGAGAAAATCGAGGCCGCCCTGAAGGAACTGCCGGAGGTGGCTGCGCCGTAAGTCCGACATTTAGGATGACTCTGAGAGGCCAGCGGTGGGATCCGCTGGTCTCTTCTTTTGTCAGTGGAGTGCATGTATGTCGCCTTTCGTCACAAACAAGGGAAGGGGTTCGAAGATGATACCTGGTAGGAGATACCTGAGACTACGTGACTGAGAGGAACACAAATGAAGGTGGCATTCTTCGGCATTCAGGATTGGGAGCGGGAGCTGCTTGCAGGTACCGAATTTGTGGGCGAGCCGAATATGTTGAACGAAGACCATCTCGTTGCTGAGAATGCAGCCGAGGCGGTGGGCTTTCCCATAGTCAGTGTATTTGCGCACTCGGAGATGAATCGCCAGGTCATTGAAGGCCTGCCTGATCTTCGCATGATTGCTGCTCGTTCCACCGGCGTTGACCATATTGATCTTGATGCTGCGCGGGAGCGCGGTATTGTAGTCTCCAGTGTGCCCGGCTATGGCGCCAATACTGTGGCTGAGCACACCTTTGGGATGATTCTTGGACTTTCCCGACGACTTTTTGCGGCACACACGAAAGTGCTCGACCGAGATTTCTCTCTCGAAGGGCTGCGCGGCTTCGACCTCAACGACAAGACCATGGGGGTTATCGGTGCGGGCAGTATAGGTCTGCACGTCATTCGTATGGCACGGGCACTGGGTATGCGAGTACTGGCATACGACACACAGCCCATGCCTTTGATAGCGGAAGTCTTGGATTTCGAATATGTGGAAATGGACCAACTACTCGCAGAATCTCATGTGATTTCTCTTCACGCGCCGCTTACTTCGCAAACACATCATATGATCAACGCCGAGACTCTGGCGAAGATGCGCCCGGGTGTATTGCTTGTCAATACCAGCCGCGGTGGACTGGTAGATCTACAAGCGGTGGCTGAAGCGCTTGATTCCGGTCACCTGGGCGGAGTGGGGCTGGATGTTTTCGAAGGTGAAGAGTGTGTAAATGAGGAAACTCGACTTGTGCGCTGCCGGGAAAGACCCAAAGGCCTGGACATGATCCTGGGCCTGCTCGACCGGCCAAATGTCATGCTCACTCCTCATATCGCATTCTACAGTGACGAGGCCCTAGAGCGCATTATTAACACCACAATCGAGAACATCCGCGCCTTTGAGGCAGGGGTGCCCGTGAACCGCGTTGCATGAGGGCAGATTGAATTTTCGGCGCGATCGGGGTATAATCTTGTGTATCAGAATTACTCGCCGGCACAAGTGCTCCAGGGAGGACACCGTATGAAGGCCGCAGTCAGCGCAAGGGTAGTTTGTTTGATGGCTGCTGTAATGCTGACCATCACGAGTGCTCTCGTACAAGCGAGAAGCCTTTGGACACCTCCGCCGCTTTCCGAGATGAAGAAGGATTGGTCTGCTGGAACGGAGTCCTTCCAGCGCTCTCAAAGCCGACAAACGGTTGTTCCTTTCAATGTGAAGATTATTCTTCCCACTGACGAGAAGGCTTTACGAGGAGTGGTTGATGTCAGGGCCGAAGGAGTGGAACTCGGTGGTTACGCGGTCTTTCGCATAGATGGCGAGTTTGCATATGCCACATTCGTGCCTTACACGATGCGCTGGGATACTGCAGGCCTGGAAGACGGTGAGCACGAGATTCATGTAGCCGCCTATGGTGCTGACCGGCAACTTACCGGTTATGGCTCAAAAAGGGTACGGGTGCGTAATCGTATTCTTGGGGCGGTTCCCGCTGAAGGCATTTCGCTCCAACTGCGCACTCGCAAGGGGGAGACAATCGTAAGAAATGTTGAGGGCAAAGCCGAAGTTACCGGCCTCGACCCACAACTTACTCTGCCGGCCAGTCTGCAGGGAATCTCTGGTCGTCTCTATGCGCGCATGAGTCAATCCATTCTGAGCATCGACGACACTGACAATAGCGCCAATCTTCGCACCAGTGTCAGGCTGGGCATGCTCAGTACGAATGGAATAGAAAAGGAACTGGAGGAAAAGGGACATTACGGAATTGCCAGCCTCATGACCAATGGTCTTGAACTGCCGCCTCCTCCCGGCAGTACCAGACCCAGAATCGGCCTTGGAGAGGTCTCGCTTGCCGTACCCGTAGGTCTTGTCCAGGAGGGCATGACTTGGACTTCCCCAATGCGCGTGATTCCTACCCTGGCACAACGCAACTCCGTACAGGTTGAAGGAAGCCATACTTTTGACGGTGTCTGGTGGATGAAGGGACGAAGGTGCGCCAGAATCTCTTCCATCTATGATATTGACGAAGTCTACCTCTCCGCAGCAAGACCCGCGCCTGTTGCATTGGCGGTTTTCCCGGGATATGTAAGCCAATTCACATTTATGCCTGGGGGAGGAACACCTCCGGGAGTAGGCAAGGTTGGCGGAAAGCAGGATCCTCAAAGAAGCGCCAGACGAGGCCAAAGCGGAACGAGACGTTCCGGAAGAAGCGCAAGGCCGAGAGGTGGTGCGACTGGCGGGGGACGCACGTTACGGGCGGGCAGAACAACAGCTAGTCGGAGGACTCGTATCACACGACCAAGTACCCTTAAAGTCCCTACAGGCACCCTGAAGCGACTCGCACGGTCTCCCATAACCGCGCGGCTTACCGGTGTCTCCGGGGACCGCACCACCTGGATTGATATTGATAAAGGAATCGTGGTGCGAGTCGAAGACCATATCGCTGGGACTCTCGTAATCTTGGACGCGGACAGCGGATCGACTAATGCCTCTCTGTTCACCCCGTCTGGTATGCCTGGATCCGGAATAGAACTCACCGCCAGTATGGGCCGCGGCAGACCAGGTGGGGGCGGCCGCTCCGCAGGTGGTATGCGAAGCTCTCGGGGCGGACGCGGAACAAGCCGAGTCAGAACCAGCGGAGGTCGCCGCGGCACCGGCGGTCGCTCTTCCGGTACGGTACGGAGACGCATAGTAAGAAGCACTCCCACCGAGCAGATCGAGCTTCCGGCACTCCAGCGGCTTCCTTATAGCCTAACCATGATAATAGAGATCGCGTACTGACATCATAGACGCGATGATCGCCTCTGCGGGCCAGATCTTGCCCGCTGCCCACAGTGTTCTTAACCCGATGCGCAGTCTGAACGACTGTTTGCGTCTCCTGCTTTAGGACCCACCCGAATTATCCTATTGACCGCAAACATGGTATATGCATTTCTGCTGGCAAGCGTTTGACATGGTAGGAGTCGGGAGCATGCGGCCTCACTACTGGCGAAAGCCAATCGGTGAGATTCTTATCGAAAAGGGCCTGGCCACTCGCCTCCAATTGGAACAGGGACTGGCCCTTCAGCAACATAAGCCGGGCCAGAAGATTGGCGCGATTCTGGTGGGACTTGGCTATGTCACCACGAAGGATCTGCTGCGCGCATACGCGGACCAGTTAGGCACAGCTTATGCAAAGGCCTGGGTAGGATGGCGCGAGAGCTGAGGGGCTTCCTGACCGGGTGTTTCGCGTCAAGTGCAGACCGTCTGATTTGAAGAGAGAGTCCGCCCGGGCTTGCGACTTGCAGGCTATGATATATGGAGCGCGACTCCGCTGGTAGCATTGATTTCATGGCGAGTATTATTTTGCCATGATAGGAGGGATGGCTTTGCAGCCGCGCAACTGGCGAAAACCCATCGGCGAGATACTGGTTGAGAAAGAGTTAGTCACTCGCGCCCAACTTGAAGAGGCACTCGTTCTGCAGCGCCGCCAGCCGGGTAAGAAGATTGGTGAGGTCCTTGTGAAACTCGGCTATGTCGACAAGAAGGATGTGCTTCGCGCCCACGCCGAGCAATTAGGCATGATGTACGAAACAGGGGTTGACACAGACTGAGGCCCCGCCAAACATGCCTGAAGCCTCCGTCCGACCGTCTACTTCACCAGTCGGGAGCGTATTCCCTCCAACAGCTCCTTCGCAGCGGCAAAATCTGTCCACTGTTGTTCGCCGGTGATTTCCCGCTCTATCGTTAGCGGACCGCGGTAATCCAGGTCCCACAGTTTCTTGATCAACGCTTCGATATTTACATCACCTTCGCCCAGGCGCGCCTCACCGCCGAATTCCCCAGCCTGCTNNCCAGCCTGCTTCGGTGAGTGGTAGTCCTTGCAGTGGAAACCTACGACGAACTCGCCAAGCAAATCGAGCGCCTCAAGCGGCCGACCCGAACCGTAAGCAATCATGTTCGCCGGATCGAAATTGACCTTAAGATTATCCGCGCCGACGTCTCCTATCAATCTCCGCAGGCAGTCCGCACTCTCCTGGCCCGTCTCCAGCGACATCTCCAGCTCCAGCCCTTTGCAGTAGTCGCAAACCTGCTTCATCGTCTCCACCACTTCCCGGTACAGTGGATCGGAGGCATCTTCGGGCACCACGCCGATGTGTGCGCCAATGCGCGAAGCATTCAATTCTGCAGCGAAATCGGCAATCTTGCGCGTCTCCACCAATCGTTTCGCTCTAAACTCCCTGGGAACCAGCCCGATGGTGCGCTTTACCGCCTCCATGCTTTCATAACTCTCGCCTTCAAAGGCACAGAAGACGGTGGTTACTTGAATACCGCTCTGCGCCAGCGCTGACTTGAACGCTTCCCTTGCCTCTCCCACGAAATATCCCGTCGGCCAGCGCACAATTTGCGCGGTCGAGAAACCCATCTTCTTGGCTCGTTCGAGTTTCCACAGATCATCCTCTCCGAATACGAGGAATACACCAACGGTCAATGGCTCCATACTGCCCTCCGTGAATTATAGATGCCGTAAAGCGCACACTTGCAAAAGCAGGCAATCGCTATATATGTAGTTCACCGCAGGGATTATATCACACGCCATTTTCATGAACAAGCCTCGCGCAGTATATACGGCTTTCCTTCTCTTACGCATTAGTGTTGGATTGTGATGCCGCAGTTTACCTGATATAATCTGTCCTTGGAGAAGAGGCGAGATGACAAATGCGATCTCTGTGAAGCAGCGCGGTCACCAGATAATTGACGAGGTTGAGCGGGTCATTGTGGGCAAACGCCAAACCGTGGAACTTGCCCTGATAGGGTTGCTTTGCGGCGGGCATATTCTGTTGGAGGACATCCCGGGAGTGGGCAAGACCATGCTGGCGAAATCGTTTGCCCGCGCCTTGGGAGGGCACTATCGGCGTGTCCAGTTCACCCCAGACCTGCTTCCCGCCGACATTACCGGAGTCTCCATCTTCAACCAAAAGACCGGGGAGTTCCAGTTCCGCCGGGGACCCGTGTTCGCAAATGTGCTTCTCGCCGATGAAATCAACCGCGCCACCCCTAAGACTCAGTCAAGTCTGCTCGAATGTATGGAGGAGTTCCAGGTCACGGTGGATGGTGTGACCTATCCGCTGGAACCACCTTTCTTCGTCATCGCCACAGAGAACCCAATCGAGTTCCACGGCACCTACCCTCTGCCGGAGGCTCAACTGGACCGTTTCCTCATGAGGCTCAGCATCGGCTATCCCAAGCCTTCTGAAGAGGTCAACATTCTAACCCGGCAGGAGCGTCAGCATCCGATCTTCGGTCTCAAGGCGGTGATCTCTCCGGAAGATGTGGGGCAATTGCAGCGGCAGGTTCGCAATGTCCATATTGATGAGAGTGTCAAACAGTATCTGGTGCATATTGTGAACGCCACCCGCCGCAGCCCCGCAGTCTCCCTGGGTGGAAGTCCGCGCGCCTCCATCGCGCTTATGCGAACCTCTCAGGCGAAGGCCGCCCTCGAAGGACGAGAATACGTCTTACCTGACGATGTAAAATATGTGGCCGATTCTGTACTGAATCACCGCATACTGCTCACCGCAGAATCCCGTGCCCGCCAGTTGAACACAAGCAAAATCGTCGAACAGATTCTGTCCTCAGTGCCGGTGCCGGTGCTGGAGCCGGCGGCCAGCAAAAGCGCTGGTTCGACGGCATAGAATAGGAACTCGACAGGATAGAAAAGACAAAGGCGAAGGCTGGTGCCGGGTCCCAGAGTTGAACTGGGGACGCCGGGATTTTCAGTCCCGCGCTCTACCACCTGAGCTAACCCGGCACACTGTGTATGGAGTCTAGAGTTGAGGGTTGAGAGTTCAGGGTCTTCTCC
>WVXJ01000220.1:52052-52286 GCA_011773575.1 Armatimonadota bacterium
GCTAATAATGCTTTGCTGGACTACGAAGGGCATTCTGCATCGTCCTTCGGACTTACGCAGAACAAGTTCTGCATAGCTCTTCGCCGCTCCTGTGGATCTACGAAGAGCGACGCAGAATGGCACGCCGGAGAGGACTCGAACCTCCGACCTCAAGGTCCGCAACCTTGCGCTCTATCCACTGAGCTACCGGCGCACCCTACTTCGTCCGTCACTCACAAAGAGGGCAGGATTCGT
>WVXJ01000220.1:52392-52539 GCA_011773575.1 Armatimonadota bacterium
GCTTCGCTCTGTCAGGGTCATCCTGCGTAGCCTTGGCGAAGCAGGATGGCGGAGAGGGCGGGATTCGAACCCGCGGTCCGGCTATTAACCGAACAACCGCTTAGCAGGCGGCTGCCTTCGTCCGCTCGGCCACCTCTCCTGCCAATT
>WVXJ01000220.1:52686-53483 GCA_011773575.1 Armatimonadota bacterium
GCAAAAGTGCCGCTCCTGATGAGCACAAGCCGGCAATACTCGTGCTTGGTGACCCGCCCGCTCCGCAATGACGGATCGTGAATGATGATTTTGGGATTGGCCCCGTACGCGCCTTCATAGCCCACCATAGTCACAAAGTGCCCGCTGATGCGGCTATAGGTATCGGTCCCTGCCTCATAGCGATAGAATCCGATATTCAGAATTACATTCGAGGTCCCTATTGACCCGGCGAACAGCCACCTCAGATCGGGCACGCCGCTTGTCTTGAAGGGCCCTCCCTTCCGCCAGCCCCGCCATTCGATAAGCGGCCTATATCCCCTTTGCCGACAGTACTTATAGAGCCCCGACATCACATTCGATGGGGAACTTCCCGTCTTTCCCACCTTCATGAACGAGTCCTGCCCCAAATACTTCATCAACTTGTATTCTACGGAGGCGTTTGCCACGTCGGGCACCATGTCAGGAAAGCCGTTGTTGTCCAGCCATACGAGCACATTGGTCACCGCAGCGGGCCCGCAGAACTGTGAAGCGCGTCCAGTGGCTCTTCCGGAACCTGGAGGAACCTGAGGAAAGTCCGGAATAGAGTCAACCTTAGCAAGGTAACTGTCGGGAAGTGCAGTGCCTCCTTCCGAAGCGCTAGTCTGCAGGCAAAACACACCAACAAGAAACAGAATGGCCAGCGATCTTCTTAGCAAGTCGTAGAAACCTCCGTCTCTAGATTCCATAAACAGCCTCTCTGCGGCCATATGACTGTTCTGCGCTGCCTCAATCGCCCGCTCAAAGGCGAGGCCGGCTCC
>WVXJ01000217.1:0-255 GCA_011773575.1 Armatimonadota bacterium
AAGACGGTCGTCTTCGGGGCCATCATCGCTCTTGTCGGTTGTCGTCAAGGACTACGCGCGGATCCGGGCGCGGTGGGTGTGGGCCGGGCTACCACGAGTGCGGTGGTAATCAGCATTGTCTTGATACTGGTAGCAGACTACTTCCTTTCTGCGGCGTTACTGCAGCCGGCAGCAGGGAGATAGTATGAGCGAACAACCTTCTTTTCCGGCTTTGCGGACTGAATCTCTTCTCTATCGGGCTCATGAGCGTCCGGT
>WVXJ01000217.1:325-694 GCA_011773575.1 Armatimonadota bacterium
GGCGTGGATATAAGCCGGCTGGGCGAACGGGAACTAATGCAGATCAGGCCGAAGCTGGGCTTGGTGTTTCAGAATGCGGCACTCTTCGACTCTTTAACGGTCGCGGAGAATGTGGCCTTCGGCTTGCTGGAAAGAGGTCAGAGGAAACGCAAGGTCCTTCCTCAGGTGGAGGAGAAGCTCGCTTTGGTAGGCATGGAGGGTACAGAGGGACTGCTGCCTGCGGAACTTTCGGGGGGAATGAAGAAGCGGGTTGGGGTGGCGCGAGCGCTGATCATGGAGCCGAACATCATGCTGTATGATGAGCCCACCGCGGGGCTGGATCCTCCAACCGCGGCAAGCCTGAATGAGTTGATCGTCGGCCTGAGAGAC
>WVXJ01000217.1:754-4119 GCA_011773575.1 Armatimonadota bacterium
CGCTCTCTGAAAGCGAACTGCCTGAAGTGAAGCGATTTCTTCTCTTCTGGAAAGGAGAAAGGGAAAGATGAGCCGGCTGTCGGAGGCAAAAGTCGGAGCCATTGTGATCAGCGCGCTGGTCGTGCTGGTGTTGTTGAGTTACTTCTTCTTGGGGCCGGTAAGGGCCAGGGGAGTCTGGCCCTTGGAGATTATCTTCGAGGACGCCCGCGGGCTTATCGGGGGGGAGCCTGTGCGGATGGCAGGGGTGCAGATAGGGGTAGTGGAGGAGGTTTCGCTGTCCGCGAACGGCAAAGCCAGTGTGAGGGTGTTGATCAAAGACCATGTCCACCTCTATGAGAACTACGTCTTCACCGTCTCCAGTGGGGCGCTGGTGCCGGAGAGATTTGTGGATGTACAGTCCGTCTCACCCGTTGAGGCGGCAAAGGAACTGACACCGGGAGCAGTTGTGGAGGGGCTGGAGCGTCCCGGCATCCCGGAGATAATGAATGCGGCGCATTCTATGATGACACGGCTTGAGCAGACCGCTGCCTCGGTACACTCGGTGGTGTCAAATCCCGCGGTGGAAAAGTCTGTCGAGCAACTCGAGATCTCTACGCGGGAAGCCGCCAAAATGATCAAGAACCTGGAGAGCCTGGTCGCTGAGGCGCGCCCGCATTTGGCGGAGACCGCCCGACACATAGCCGTCGCCGGTGAAGAAACCCAAAAGGCGGCATCGTATCTTTCGGCGCGGATTCGGCAGTCTTCCGCGCCGGACGAGATTGAGGCCGCCGCCGTCGCCGCCAAAGAGGCGGCGGAGAATGCCCGTGAAACGGCAACCAGCATGAAAGCCTTACTCTCGGACCAGACCTGGCAAGACGATTTCCGCACCAGTCTGGCGAATTTCAGAGAGATATCGGAGAATCTCCGCGAGGCCTCGGAGGATGTAAAAGAAGGAACTCCGAAGATTAAGTCCATCATTGAGCGCGCGGATAGTCTGATGACTGATGCAAGCCAGTGGAGTGACCGGCTGAAACCTCCTGAGGTGGAGACAGGATTTGATTTTTTGAATTCATCTCGCGCGGATCGCTCTTTCACTGACGCTAGATTCGATCTCTCTTTTGCGGGCCGGAAGAAGAGTTTTCTGCGCTTGGGGGTGGCCGACATAGGTGAACTGAATCAGGTTAACTTCCAGGCGGGCCGGCGGTTGGGGAATAATAATCTGCGCTACGGGCTGGTTCGCTCTAAAATTGGTGCTGGCGCCGATCTTAGTCTGGGTCAGGGAGGCCGTCTCTCCCTCGATTTCTTTGATCCAAACCGTCTTCGCGCCGATTTCACGATGGAATACCCCTTGGGCGGAGAGGACGGTTGGGGGCTCATCTTCGGCATGAGGGATGCATTTGGAGAAGATTGGGGCTTCGTAGGGGGCAGATTGGGCGAATGATGGGTTGTGAGAATGTGAGTATAATGGCGGGATATGGTATGTTAGGGAGGCGGCAGATAGGTCAAGTCTTCTGCATTAGGAGAGGAGGATTATGGCAAAACGCTGGCGCTGGGAATTGCCCGCTTGCGCGATCTTCACCCTCCTGGGATTCATGGTGGGGCTGGCGAGTGCAACGGGCTCCATCCGACTGATTTCCCCCAAATCCGGGGCCACCCTGAAAGGCAGTGTCCTGGTTCAGGCCGCTGTCGAAGCTCAGGGTGTTTCTTTCGTCATTTTCGGGGTGGATGGGAACAAATCCCATGCCACCAATGCCCGACCGTACAGTTTCTTGCTGGACACAACGGAACTTTCCGATGGTCCACATGTGATCTTCGCCGAGGTTCACGGTCGAGGTGGACTACTGTGCCGATCTACACCTATTAAGATCAAGGTGAAGAACGGCCGCGCGGTTGCCCCCGCGCCGCTTGTGCAGAAGCCGCAACCGGAAGCAAAGACGGCTCCCGTAGTTAAACTTTCGCCTGAAGCAGTCTCCGAACCCGGTATGTCTGCACTGACTTCCCGCGTGCTTGAAGGTGGAACGCCGCAAGAAGAAAGTCCACCTCAGGCCTTGTCGAGTGAGCCCAGGATGGCCTCAGAACAAGTGACTCTGCCGCAGACTGAGACTCCTCATCCTCGGACTGTCACGGACACATCGCAACTTGTCATGCCTGTCGCGGAAGACGCAGTGGAAGCGCCGAAGGCTTTGGTCAGCGGGGGGCCTTCTGTAGTGCTGAATGGGAAGGCCTTGCCTTTCGACGTGGCGCCGGCGATACGCGACGGGAGGCTGGAGGCAGGCTTTAGAAGGATCCTCTCATCGGTGGGTTGGAGGGTATCGTGGTTGTCTTCACAGAAGACTGGTGTGGCCTGCTTCCAGGGACATCGTATTGAGGTAACGCTAGGAGAAGAACACGCTCTAGTTGATGGTCAACGCGTTGCTCTGGGCCGAAAGGTACAGATAAAGAATGGTCGCTTAATCGTACCGGTTCGGACCCTTTGCCAAGTGGCGGGAATGCGTGTGAATTGGGACCAGAAGACCCACACTGCACGGCTCTTCTCTCCTCATTCCCTATCTGCCAAGACAGTGGCCGCGGCTCCACCTTAGCCGCGTAGGTTCTCTGTCCCTTTCACCCACCGTAACTCGGGGTCCCGGATGGGGCCCCGAGTGCTTTTTGTCTGGTCAATTCTATGATCGGAGGTGCGGGCCAGACCTTCAGTGTTTTCGGGCAATTGGAAGGGCAAAACAAAACCGGCTTCCCCTTGCCGGGCGGTCGTCATCGGCAGAGACCCACGGGCTCTCCAACCAGATGCGGCCGGAGTGGGCCTGTGCCGCCATCCTGGCGAAGGCGAGGCCCAAACCGGTAGAGATGTGTTTGCCGGTCTCGTGGTCAATGCTGGCGAATTTCTCGAAGATTCTCTCCTTCAGGTGGGCGGGAATTCCAGGGCCCACATCCGCCACGCAGAAGATGATCTCGGAGCCGACGCGCTCCACCTCGACCAGAATCTTGGAGCCCTCCGGGCTGAAGCGCAGTGCATTGCCGAGAAGATTCACCAGCACCCTCTCCAGCATCACCTCATCACCGAGGAACATGGGCAGACCTTCAGTCAGATTCACCTGGATTTCCACTTTCCTTTGACGGGCAAGAGGACTGACCTGTTTGACGGCGCCTTCTATTGTGTCCACAGGCCTCAGTTCGGCTTCACGCAATTCCAGCGCTCCGCTCTCCATGGCATGCAGGCTTAGCAGGTCGCTGATCATCCCCGACATATCTTCTCCGGTGGAGAGGGCGATTTCCAGCAGTTGGGCATGTCCTGGAGGCAGGGAGGCGCGGTGTTCCTCCTCAATGAGCCGCATCACATTGAGCAGGCCCGCGAGCGGGGTGCGCAGGTCATGGACAATGAGGGCGGT
>WVXJ01000217.1:4174-4496 GCA_011773575.1 Armatimonadota bacterium
GTTCCCAGCACGATCAACAGAATCAGCCACAGGAAATCCGCCTCCGCGTAGGCGCGGTGGGGAAGCGCCTTTTCCACTATGTGAAAGAGCACGATGGATAGTATCGGAACGCCGATACCGCCCGGATAGCCCAGATAAAGCCCGCCGATTATGACCGGGATGGTATAGAAGTAGCCTGCGGGGAGATAATCGCCGAAGGATTGGTCGAGGTAGGCGATGATTCCTTCCAGGATCATGATGATGAACAAGATAACGAGAGTGCGGCGAACTTTCAGGCCGAAGAATCTTCGCCTAGGTATGGGGCTGGGCTGAGGTGCAGATG
>WVXJ01000217.1:4580-7562 GCA_011773575.1 Armatimonadota bacterium
CCGGATATTTCCGCCAATCTGGGGGCATCCAGTTCCCGCTCCTTTACGGCGACCCTCAGGTGGACGGGTTCTCCCGCCTTCTCCGAGATAGCCTGTCGGATCTTCCAGACCACCTCTTTGGGATGGGCGACTGTCTTGATGAGATAATCAGTGGCACCCTTCTCCATGCCGCGCTGCACGTCTTCCGGCTCTCCTTTGTTGGTGAGCACGATCACCGGCACATCTGCAAGGGTGGGATTTGCCCGCATTCGGGTGAGCACTTCATAACCGCTGAGGCGCGGCAACACGAGATCTAAAAGGACGATGTCAGGGGGTGAGGTCTCCATCTCTCGGAGAGCATCTTCACCATCACTGGCTACTTTCACGCTGTAGCCTTCTTGGGTGAGGCGAGCACGGTAGATGCTCTGGAAAAGCATGTCATCCTCGACGATGAGGATGGTGGGTGAGTCTGCGCGGCCCATCTTCTCCTCCTCGCCGGCTTTGCGCTCTGTTTCTCCGGCGAGGAGAGGATTCCACGCCAATTCTGTATTGTCCTTCTTCGGGGTATGTTCAGTAAATCTCGACCTTGTCGCAGTGATGCACCTTGGAATCCAGCCTCACCTTTTCACCATTTCGGCGGATTTGTCGGATGTCAGGCTCCCAGATATTCAGCCTGGGGAGCAGATCTCTCAAGCTGCTACCGCGATGAGTATGGAATTCCCGCGCTTCCGGCCCCACCGCGGAGGTACTTTTCAGATTCCCGTACACTTCGACAGATATTTTCATCCGTCCCTCTGATCTCACAGCGCCGGGCCTATGAATCTCGTATGAACGGCTCAGGCACTATGCTGAATTTCCCCTACCCCAAAAAAATGAGCCCGCTCATCTCGACACATCCCTTTCTCCGCGTCGCTAGAGAGAGTGATGTGTAAGATGAAGGCTCTATTGGTTTTATTCCACAGAAGGAATCTACTCTGCCAGAGAAAGATTCCGCCTATTTTAGGCCCGGCACGGTCTTATAGTAGGCGAGAGCCTCGCGAATCAGTTCCGGAATGGGGAGGTTATAGGGACATTTGCCGACACAGATTTCGCACTCTTGGCAGTTTTCGGCTCCGGCGATCGCCTGTTCGGCACCCCACTCTCGATACCTTTCCACTCCCATCCGCCGGATGATCCCTGTACCGTTCAGCAGCAGGAATATATTCACTCCATTGGGACAGGGCTGGCAATAGCCACAGCGCCGGCAGATGCGCGGGCCCAACTCTTCCTTCATCTGCTCACATTGCTCCCGCTCCACCGGCGTGAGTTGAATGTCACCCACCCCGACGGCGACATCTTCTTCCACCTCTGTGGGGGAGGCCATCCCCGGAATGGCGGTGGTAATGGGCTGGTTCAGACACCATTTGACGGCGAGCGGGGCGTTGCTGAAGTTGCCGCCTCCCACCGGCTTCATGGCGATTGTGCCGATGTTGCGCCGGCTGCACTCCGCCAGCAGGGTGTCAATGATGTCATCCTCGACCACATTGAACGGCACCTGGACGGTTTCAAACTCGGCGCATATCTGCACTGCCTTTATCAAAGTCTCTCGACGGTGGCCGGTGATCCCGATGTGGGCTATCTTCTTTTCTTGGTGAGCGCGGCGAAGACCCTCCAGCGCACCTCCTGCGGAAAGCACTCTCTCCAGTTCGCCGTCATCATTCACACCGTGAACCTGGTAGAGGTCTATCTGTTCCCGTCTGAGATTCTCCAGTGAGCGCAGCACGTCCGCGTAAGCGCCCTCCGCATCGCGCGCCCCCGTTTTCGTAGCGACAATGTACTTCCTCCCTTCCAGCGCCTTGCCGATGCGTTCTTCGGAATTGGTGTAAGCGCGGGCGGTATCGAAGAAAGTGACGCCCAGTTCGTGGGCGCGGCGAACGGTGGCAATCGCCTGCTCTTCACTGACGAGTTGAATCGGTATGCCCCCAAAACCGAGGATGGTGACCATAAGGCCGGTTTTGCCGAGACTGCGAGTGGGAAGAATTGCTTGAGAGTGGTCCATAGGAGCGAAACCTCCAGCGGGGGAATGTAGATTCTATCTCATCTGAAGGATGAGTCTTCTCTGGAGGTTCACCATTTCCATCGGTTATCCTTTTTTGTCGTAGGAACCGGTATCTGCCATGACGAAAATCAGGCTGGCGACAAATTCGGTTTTTCATTTGCCGATGACCATGATTGATATGATTTCCTTGAGGTGTGGGGCATGAAGATAAGTATCGGATTCATGGGCCTGGGGATTATGGGCAGGCCCATGGCACACAACCTGTTGAAGGCGGGCTATCCGCTGACTGTGTGGAACCGCACCGCTGAGAAGACCGCCCCCTTGCTGGAGGCCGGAGCGAAAGCGGCGGAAGATCCTCGGAAAGTCGCCGAGGCCTCGGAAGTTATCTTCACCATGGTGACGGACGGCCCCCAGGTGCGGGAGATAGCATTGGGCCCTCAGGGCATCATCCATGGAGCAAAGCCCGGTGCAGTCGTTGTTGACATGAGCAGCACGGCAACTTCTGCCGCGCGTGACATAGCTCAAGAACTCGCTCAACGGCAGATTCATATGTTGGATGCACCTGTAAGCGGAGGACCGGAAGGGGCCGCCAAAGGCTCTCTCTCCATTATGGTTGGAGGTGATGAGAACATCTTTCGACAGGTGCTGCCCATTTTGCAGGTATTGGGTGGGGCGGTCACCTATGTCGGCCCTCAGGGTACAGGCCAATTGATGAAACTATGTAACCAGATCGCCTGTTGTTTGAATATCCTGGGCATGTCGGAGGCTTTTGCGCTGGCGCGCAGGGCGGGAGTGGATTTGGCGAAAGTGCGGGAAGTCCTAATGGGAGGGGCAGCAGACAGTTGGATGTTGAGGAACTGGGCCCCCAAGATCATCAATGATGACTATTCGCCTGGCTTCACTGTTGCCAATTTCCAGAAGGATTTGCGCAATATTTTGCAGGAGTCGGCGGAGTTGCGGGTGTC
>WVXJ01000217.1:7597-9929 GCA_011773575.1 Armatimonadota bacterium
CTTGCCGGAGAGCAAACATAGTCCTTTCGTGGAGGAGTTATTATGGATTTCTATGCACTCGTGAATGCGCGTTACAGTATACGGTCATACAAGACTGAGCCTGTGCCGGAGGAGATCATTCGGCGCATTTTAGGGGCGGCGCGGCTTGCGCCATCGGCGGCGAATATGCAGCCCTGGCATTTCTTCGTGGTGCGTGATGAGAAGACGCGCCGGGGGCTCTTCTCAAATGAGCGCCAGGCGTGGGCGGCGGCCGCTCCGGTGGTCTTGGTGGCTTGCAGTTATCCGGACAAGGCCTGGGTGCGGAGCGGGGATGGCAAGAATCACAGTGATGTGGATATTGCTATCGCCATGGAACACATCGTACTAGCCGCCACGGAGGAGGGACTTGGCACTTGCTGGATATGTGCTTTCGATCCAGCGCTTGTGCGGAGTGCATTGGGATTGCCGGGGGAGATGGAGCCTGTTGCGATGACCCCGCTGGGCTATGCGGAGGCTGAGCCGCTGCCGCGCAAACGCAAATCCTTGGACGAGATTGTCACCTGGAGATAGTGGAATCCGCTTGCAGCGCGGTGAGGGCTTCTTTGATAGAGGGGGAATCGGGGTCAAGCCGGGAGGCGTGTTCGTATGCTGCGCGCGCCTTGGGGAGCGCATCCTCCGCTCCTCTCAGTCTGCTCAGTCGGGCGTAGACCAGCCCCAGGAGTGATTGTGCTCCCGGACTTCTGCTCAGTTGTGCAGCGAGAGGCTGGGCCAGCCGCAGCGCTTTTCTCAGCACGCCCGCGCGCCTCTTTTCTTGTTCCGCGCTTTCTTTTTCCGGAAGACCGGGCCACACCTCCCAGGACTGTTCTAAAGCGAGATAAGCATCTACTAGCGCGGCTGTGGCAACCACATCAGCCTTCGCTGCCCGCGCCCGTGCCTTCTCGCATCTTACGGTTAAGGTTTCCATTTCTTTACGCGCGGTTTCAAGTTCCTCGGTCAGCCGGCCGGCACTCAGCAATTCTTGAAGTCGGGCTTGAACATCAAGGGAGAGCAGTAATGTCTTTGTGCCAGAGGTGGAGGCGTGCGGGCCGAGCCGTCTGCGAGTTGCAGCGCCATCAATGAACCTCTTCGCCTGTGCGCCAAGGCCTAATTCAGGGGCGAAGTAGGCGAGCCAGGCAGACTGATAGAATGCGGCGAGCAGATGGCTGTTGCTCACAGTGGTGCCGCGGCCAAAACGGGCTTCCTCATAGTGGGCGAGTGAGAGAAAAGCGCGAGCGGGGAAATCATAGCGATTGTGTCGCAGACGCGCCTCCAGCAAAGGAATGGCAGTGGCGGCATTGCCATTTTGTACCATGCGTTCTATTTTTTCCAATTCTTCGGTTGAGCCCACCCATGCAGGCTGGGAGGGAGGAAAGGAATCTGAGCCGGTTGGAGATATATCTCCCTCTTCTGCCTCCTGTTGAGTACGTGTCGGGAGAGGGGGAATCTCTACAATTCTGCCCTGGAGGAATTTCTTTACGACGCCCACAGCGATGGCGAGTTGCAGGTTGGCAGCGGGCCCTTCGTTCCTGTGGGTAGGCCTGAGCAGTCCGTAAGCAACACCCACGACTCTACCTCTCTCGTCCAAGAGCGGCCCGCCGCTGATGCCGCTTTCGGTGGCCGCGGAGTGCTGTAGCCGAACAATCTCTCCGTCTTTCGAGCCCACGATCAAGGGAGTGTGTCCGGTACCAGGCCGGCTCCTCACCTTTGCCGGCTCCAATACTTTCTGTCCGCGGATCAGAGATTCCACCTTGCCGCGCGTCACCTTCAGGCCCGCTGCGCTGTAGCCCGCCGCGGTGACGGGCATTCCCACTTTCAAACGGTTGGGGTCAGCGAGTTCCAGTGGGTGAAGCACACCTGTGGGATCATAACAATGGATGAGGGCGAGATCTTCTTCTATATCCAGGGCCACCACCTCTGCGGGGATCCGAAGCCTTTCACCAGTAGGTGCGGTCAGACTCAACCAGGGCCTGGTGGCGGCGAGCACCTCTGCCTCGAGAGCGACCCACTCCCCGGGGCTGACTGCCAAACCCGGATAGCGCGCTCCCGCCAAGATCACGTGGGCATTGGTAAGGAGCAGACCCGGGAATATGCAGAAGGCGCTACCGCTGCTGCCATATTCAAGCCGCCTCAGCAGCTCCGCCTGGAACGGGGAAAGTGAAGATTCCTGATGAAGTTCTCCCACCAAACCGGGCCCGAAGGAAAAGGGGTCCGGGAGGATTTCAAGACGAGCGACTCCGCCGAGTTCGCCGGCCTCGAACTCAGCGTGGATCTCGGTGCTGACCAAGATCAGGAACAGCAGCGGCAGGATCCCGCG
>WVXJ01000217.1:10001-20281 GCA_011773575.1 Armatimonadota bacterium
TCGCAGTTGGATTGCCAGCGCTGGTATCTCTTGCGGAGATTGAGGGCGCTGATGATACAGACGTCGTTCTCTCTCAAGTCTCTCTTGTCCAATGGTGATAGTCTGCAGAGAGCTTTGCTGGCTCCTCGTACGGTATGAGAGTGGAAGTCCCCGATAAGGTTCAAGTGATGCAGGTTCTTAAGGAAACCCTCCATACGTGCGTGCGCCCGTTCATTTCTCCGCACCCAAGAAGTGTGTCGTTTTGCAGTTTGGTAGGGAACGGCATATTGCACCACCAGTCCCCGTGTAGTCTTCTGGCCCAGAAGCAGGCCATAGGACTCCTTCTTAAAGGCCTCTAAAGCCGCGAGTACAATTCCCGTGAATGCAATCTCGGAGAGGTGAATTTCTAGTTTGCCCTCGCCGGTATTCATTTTTAAAAACACCCTTCAGTTTCTCAGATAGATTTTAGCCCCTACCTCAGCCCAATACAAGGGGGGGCCGGTTTTGTATATTGATGAATGTGAGAGATGAGCTGTCTGGAAGGCGCGGTTGGCAGGAAAACGAGGATAAGAACTTACATTTGGCCAGCAAGCAAGTAAGCGATTAGGCTGTGGGCGGGCGGAAGAAGCAAGTTATCCATTTGCAGGTTAAGTCTGGGATTTCGGGGAACCGGGCAGAACCGCTCCGAGTTCGCTCAGCGCCCGGCTTAGAATCACGCGCAAGTTGCCTTGGGAACGCTTATGGAGCTCCTGAAGTTTTGGCACCGCCCTGTGATCACCCATATCTGCGAGAGTTACTGCCGCCCAGAGCTGAAGCTGTGGGTCTGGAGAATCCAAGGCCTCCAGCAAGGCCGGAAAGGCCGGTTCGCCCATTTCCACGAGGGCGCGGGAAGCGTAAAGAGCAGCCGTGGGATCGGATCCCGAACAGAGAGAGAAGAGTGTGGGAATCGCTTTCGCGCCAATGCTTGCAAGAGCCTCTATGGAGGCATCAACCACCATTCCGTCCTCGTCCTGCAGCGCTTCAAGCAAGACCGGAACGGCAGCCACATTTTCCCGCCAGCCGAGAGCGCGGGCGGCGGAGGCTCTCACCTCCGCATCTGGATCGGAGAGGGCCTGACGAAGATAGGGAATGGTCGAGGGTTCACCTACACCCCACATTGATTGAGTCGCGGCGCGGCGCACAAAGACATCCTTGGAGCGGAGTTGTCTCACCAGCAGCACGGCGGCGGGTGCGCCGATTCTCTGCAGGGCGAGCACCAAGGCACTGCGGTAGTCCGCGTTGCGCTCGGTGATGGTGGCAACGAGCGGCTTGGCCGCACGCGGATCTGCGATCTGACCCAGGGCGCGTGCAGTGGCCGTGCGAAGGCCGATACTGGGGTCAGAGAGAAAGGGAATCAGATCCATGGTGGCGCGAGGATCAGCGATGTTTCCCAATGCAACGATAGCGTTGTAGCGCAGCTCTGCTATTGCGATGGCCTCGCGCAGTGGCTCTACGGCGGCCGTGACGCGTTTCTCGCCCAGCACCGGGATGGCGTCATTAGCTAGGTCGAGGTCCGGATTGGAGACCGCATGAATGAGCGGTGTGAAGGCCTTCTCTGCTTCCGCGGTGGAGCGTGCGGCGGCGCCAACATTGCCAAGCGCGATACAGGCATCAGTTCGAGAGACAGGATCAGACATCAGCCGGCGCAAGAATGGTACGGCTGCGGGCCCCATGCGGCCCAGTGCATTCGTGGCGCTTCGCTTTGCTCTCTCATCACCCACCAGCAACACCTGGCTGAGAGAGGGAAGCGCGGCGGGGCCGATCTTCACCAAGGCATCAGCGGCGCTACGCGAGGGGGCATCTTCAAAGTCGCTCAGCAGACGAATGAGCGTGTTTATCGCTTTCTGGCCGCCGATACGGGCGAGCGGCTCAGATATGTTGGTACGGACGGTTACCTGCTGTGTAGGAAGCCCTCCGGGTATGATATCTCTTTCAAGCAATAGAATGGTTGCCTGTTCCCGCACAGACATATCGTTAGAATTGATTTGGGCGAAGAGAGCGGCCTTTTTCGCATATCGGGACCACAGTAACGCAATGCCTATAATGCATAGGCACAACAGCATCACCCATTTTTTACGCTTGTTCATCAGTCCACCTTCTGATACCCCTGGTACCCCACCAAACTGCAGGGTAAACACATCTTCTCTATGCACCTAATTTCGGCGCCGACGCCTGCAATCCTCTTGCCTGACAGCAGAGTTCAAAGAGAGCGGAAAGTATGGAATAGATGGAATAGATAGTGCGGAGAATATGCTGGTGCAAGAGCAATAATAAGTTCAATGGAGAACCCCCGGATGAGCCAGGGTGAGTTTCAAGTACTTGTCGTAGATGACGAGAAGAACATCTGTGATTTGCTGAAGCAGACGATGGAAACTACGGGCTGCGTCGTGCATACGGTGTGTGATGCCGAGGAGGCGATCGAATTGGCCCAAGGAACCCGCTTTGACGCCATTTTCCTTGACATCAAGATGCCGGGCATGAATGGCGTGGAGTTGCTGAAGAACTTAAACATAACCCAGCCTGACGCGGCTTTCGTGATGATCACCGGATATGCCACATCAGACTTGGTAGATGAATCTCTCTCCAGCGGGGCGTTTATCTGCCTGAGCAAGCCCTTCAGTCTTGCTCAAGTGCTGGATGTCGTTAAGACCTTGCGTGAAGAGAAAGACGTCACTACACCGGTCCAACAGGGATAGCCGCGCGCTGGGAGCCATCGCTCACTACTCATATCCTTCCCGTTCATCTCTGGCCGGTCTGTTCATCAATTCCGCTACCGCCTGTTGCGGGGGCGTATCCTCGAAGAGCACTCTATGGAGGTGGGCGGCGATAGGCATCTCCACTTGATGACGCGCAGCGAGTGCGACCGCGGCCTTGGTTGTGGGCACACCTTCCGCGATTTGATCCATACTCTGGAGTATGGCGGAAAGCCGCTCTCCCCGCCCCAGCCGAGAGCCTACCTTATAGTTGCGGCTGCGCGGGCTGGCACAGGTTGCCATCAGGTCGCCCAGTCCGGAGAGACCCTGAAAGGTGGGCGCCTCCGCACCCATCGCCACACCCAAGCGGGTCATCTCCGCCAGACCCCGGGTCATCAGCGCGGCCTTGGTGTTGTCTCCAAAGCCCAAGCCATCGCTGATTCCCGCGCCGATGGCGATGATGTTTTTCAGCGCGCCGCCCAGTTCGACACCGATGACATCAGAGTTTGTATAGACCCGAAATGTGGGACACATGAAGGTTTTCTGAACGAGCCTGGAGAGGCCTTCCTCCCGGCTTGCCGCCACAGATGTCGTGGGAATTCCGGCGGCCACTTCGACGGCAAGGTTGGGGCCCGAAAGAACCGCCAGGGGCTGCTGTGGCAGAACTCCGGAGAGAACCTCTGACATGCGCTGGCCCGAATCCGGCTCCAACCCCTTGGCAACACTCAGTACGGGCTGGGTGGGATCGAGATGGAGGGCCGCCTGATTCGCAATCGCTTTCATCCCCTTGGCGGGGACGGCAAATACTGTAAGGCCGGCACCGGAGACTGCTTCGCCGATCTCCCCGCAGACCTCCACCTCTTCCGGGAGGGGCGCTCCCGGAAGATAAAGGGCATTCTCTCGATTCTTGGAGAGTGCCCCTACTTGTTCGCGTCTCCTGGGCCACAGCCTCACACGCCGACCTTGCCGGCCCAGCAAAACAGCCAAAGCGGTTCCCCATGAGCCGGCCCCGAGAATGGAGATGGTGGGAGCTGAATCAGTATTTTTCATTCTTCCTCTGCAACGGCCTGTTGTGACGGCCTCTCACCGAATTTGTGTTCTTCGCCAGCGAGCAGGCGGCGGATATTGGGTAGATGTCGGACCACGATAAGGATGGCGGCGAGAGATGTAAAGATTATGTAGGCGAGCGGCTGGCGGAACATGAGCATGAAGAAGGGAAGAGACAGGGATCCCATAATTGAGCCTAACGAGACATAACGAAAAGCCGCCATCAGAGCAAGGGCCACTCCCAATCCGCAAAGGGCCGCCTCCCAGGAAAGGGCCAGCATTACCCCCAGGCCGGTGGCAACACCTCGGCCCCCGGTGAAGCGCAAGAAGGGAGAGAAGGTATGCCCCAACATGGCGGCCAATCCGGCACCCACCGTCACGATGGGATTCGGGAACAGGCTCTTTGCCAGCAAAACTGGCAAGAAGCCTTTGGCGGCATCGAGAATCAATACCACCAGGCCGCCCTTCCACCCCACGGTCCGCAGGACATTGGTGGCTCCGATGTTCCTACTTCCCAGTTGCCGGATATCCACTCCGCGGATGGTCTTGGCGATGATGAGGCCGAAGGGTATTCCCCCAACCAGATAGGCTGCCAGCATGAATAAGGCAAGAATCATCGTGACCTTCTCTTCTTTGCCGGCCTTGCGGCGGATTTGCCCTCAGATCTTCTTACCAGCAGGCGGAGAGGAGTTCCTTCCAGAGGATAGGCTTTGCGGATTACGTTTTCCAGGTAGCGGAGTGTGGAGAAATGCGCCAGTTCCGGATTGTTTACGAAGAGAAGGAAGGTCGGCGGAGAAATCCTCACCTGTGTAGAATAATAAACCTTCAAAGGGCGACCTTTGTAATAGGGGGGATGGCGATCCAGGGCATCGAAAATGACGCGGTTAAGCTCGGCTGTGGGAATCTGCAAACAGTGGGCGCGGGCGACTTTGGCTATCTCCTCCAGCATCTGCAAGAGGCCCTGGCTTTCGAGAGCCGAGGTGGCGCAGAAGGGAGCATAGGAAGCAAAAGGCAGTTGCTCTCTGACGTGATGTAATAGGTCGGCCTTCATCTTCCGCCAGCTCTTTGGCACCTCTTCACTTCCGCTCAGCAGATCCCATTTGTTCGCCGCTATGACCTGCGCGCATCCCTCTTCATGAGCATAACCGCTTATCCGCTTGTCCTGGTCGGTTATCCCCTGGGAAGCGTCAAACACCAGGACCGCCACATCGCTTCTCTCTATCGCCCCCAGAGCGCGCAGCACACTGTAGTAATCGAAATCCTCTTTCACCTTGGATTTGCGACGAATGCCGGCGGTGTCGATTAGCACGAATCTGCGGCCGCCAAATTTGAAGGGGCTGTCTATGGCGTCTCGTGTAGTCCCCGGGCCTTCATCAACTATGACGCGCTCTTCTCCCAGGACCGCGTTGACGATAGAGGATTTGCCCACATTGGGGCGGCCCACTATCGCCACTCGCACGATCTTTTCTTCCGGTTCCTCCTTTGACTCGGGCAGATGAGGCAGCATCTCCTCCAGGAGTTCGAAGATACCGACACCATGGAGCGCGGAGACGCATATCGGCTCTCCCGTCGCCAGAGAGAAGAAGTCCTGCGCCTCTTGCTCCCGCTTCCCGCTCTCCACCTTGTTGACCACGAGCAAGGAGGGTTTTCCGGTGCGTCGAATAAGTTCAGTCACTTCATAGTCAATGGGACTCAATCCTTCTTTGCCATCCACTACAAAGAGAATCAGCTGCGCTTCTTCAATGGCGAACTGCGCTTGCTTGCGAACCTGGGCGAGCAGGGCGCTCTCCGCTTTCGGCTGAAGGCCTCCCGTATCAATGAGCGAAAACCGCCGGCCGCGATACATGCAGTCGGCATAGATGCGGTCACGGGTGATTCCCGGCGTTTCCTCTACGACCGCGATTCGCCGGCCCGCGAGGCGATTAAAGAGTGTGGATTTACCCACATTCGGCCGGCCCACAATAGCGACGACAGAACGATCCTGACTCATATTCCTAACCTGTCTCTGCGGCGAGAGGCTCTATTGGAGGGCCTGCCAAGATATCTTTGGAGTATTTGACGATGAGGTCGGCTGCCTCAAGTGGAGTGCGGGCAAAGCCCACGGGAATCCCCAGGCGTTGAGCGAATTCTCTGCGGCTCACATCATCCAGGAAGCGCCCATTGGAATTCAGTGACTGTTTGGGCAGGATGACTAAATCCGTCTCTGAGGCCTTACTGAGAGCCTCCAACCAATCGTCGCCGGCAACCAGGCTTGCACTTGTGATGGCCGGGCCCAGAAGGCGATTCACCGCTACTGCAACGCTAGTTTGAAGGCCCATACAATTGAGTCTGGAGGCCATTTCCGTTACCAATCCGCTCGCCGCTCCGCCTGTGCCCAAGAGAAGCCGAAGCGGCTTTCCGCCCAGAAGCGCAACTTTCTCTTTCAGCCGTTTTTCAAATTCCGCGGATTTCACCTCTTCAAGGAAGAGCCTCGCTTCCCCGATTCCATTCTCCCGCTGACAGAAATTCTCATAATCCTTCGTCGGCGGGAACTCCATTCCGGCAATCAGATACATCTCATCCGAGGCCCAGACGAGGCTGGTTCCGAAGCTTTCAAGAAATCCCCTCTGCCAGTGCTGCACCTGTTGGATTATTTGGACGGCGATGCCTTTTGCCACAGGCTGCAGATCGCCTTTCATCTTTTCGGGGAGGTTTATGCCTACGGGCACGATACCTATGGACTTGACTGCGGGATGGAGATTAGAAAGATCTTCTACGGTCTTTTCCAACACGGGCCCATCGTTCAAACCCGGACATATCACCACCTGGGTGTGGAGTTCGATTCCTCCCTCCGTCAGTCTTTTCATCTGAGAGAGGATGTCCGGCAGAGTAGTGCTGCCCATGAGATTGCCGCGCATCTCCGGATCAGTGGCATGGACGGAGATCCACAATGGGGAGAGGTTGAATTTCAGGATGCGGTGAAAATCGGCCTCGGTCAGATTTGACAGGGTAATGAAATTGCCGTGCAAGAAGGAGAGCCGGTAATCATCATCTCTCAGGTAGAGCGAAGGCCTTAGTCCCGGGGGGAGTTGTGAGACAAAGCAGAACTTGCAGCGGCAGCGGCAGGTGCGCACCTTGTCGAAGACATCGGTTGAGAACCTGATTCCCAAATCTTCATCAGGTTCTTTTTCCAGATGAACCAGCAGGTTGCCGCCTTTGGGCCGGCGCAGTTTCAGGTTGAGCGATTCCCTTGCGATGCGGTATCGGTAATCTATGTAATCCCGCGGCCGCACGCCATTGATGGCAAGCAAATGGTCACCTTTCCTGACTCCTGCTTGCCAGGCCAGGCTTCCCTTTTTTACCTGTGCGACTACAGCGCCGTGGGACTTTGTCATCGGATTGGTTGAGAGTTATGAGTTGAGGGTTGAGAGTGCTACTTCTTCGCCCTCAGTCTTTCCGCCACCTCGTCTATGATCCACTGGGGAGTGGAGGCGCCCGCGGTTATCCCGATGCGGTCGTGCCCTTTCAGCCATTCCGGCGATATTTCTTCGGCGGTTTCGATATGTCGCACCTCCGCCCCGGTTTCGGCACACACCTTGGCCAAACGGCGGGTATTTGCGCTGTTGCGCCCTCCCACCACCAACATAAGGTCCACGTCACCGGCGAGTTCCACTGCGGCCTTCTGGCGCTTCAAGGTCGCCTCACAGATGGTATTGAAGGCACGCAGTTCCTGGCACTTTCCGCCCAAGCGCGCGAGCAGGTCCTGATAACGCTCTATCTCCCGTGTGGTCTGCACGACCATGCCAAGTTTCCGGCAGAAGGGCAGTTGCTCCACCTCTGCTATATCGTCGACGATCCTGGCCCGCCCTTCGCCATATCCCTCCAGCCCGGTTACCTCACGGTGGCCGCGGTCCCCAAAGATTATGATCTCATATCCTTCCCTCGCCAGAAGGCTCACCAGTTCTTGTGCGCGCGCGACAAACGGGCAGGTAGCGTCCACCACTTCAAGGCCGGCCTTTTCCGCCTCTTCTTTCACGCCCGGGCCGACACCGTGACAAGAGATAATCAAGGTTCCCGTCTTCATCTCTTCCGGGCTGCCCACCTGCTTCACCCCGGCCTGGCTCAGTTTCTCCACCACCTGGGGATTATGAATTACCTCCCCCAGGGTGGCGACCTCCCCCTGGCGATCTTTTCGCTCTTCTTCCACCAACTGCAGCGCCCGCTTCACTCCGAAACAGAAGCCGGCATGTTTGGCGATGATTACTTCCAAGTTCTTCTCTCTCAGGTAGTATGGCAGAAAAACAAGACTTTTACTTGCCGCTTTCTTCAGGTAAGATGCGCGTCCTTCGACCCTCCACAGTAACCCTTCCCTCGGCGATGAGTTGGATGGCTTCGGCGTATTTCTCATGCTCAAAGGAGAGAATTCGCTGCTCCAGGCTCTCCGGTGTATCGTCCTCCGACACGGGCACGACATGCTGGAGGATGATGGGGCCGGTATCGACCTCGGGTTCAACGAAATGCACGGTAAGGCCGGAGACCTTGGCGCCATAATCGAGCACCGCCTGGTGGACTCGCAGGCCGTGCATGTTCTTGCCGCAGAAGGCGGGAACAAGGGAGGGGTGGATGTTGATGATGCGGTTCGCGTAGGCCTCAAAGATGGAGGCTGTCAGGATACGCAAGTAACCGGCGAGAACGATGAGTTCGGCTCCATGACTCTGCAGGGCTTCGACGATGGCGCGGTCATGGGCTTCGCGGTCAGGAAAATCGCGTGGCTCGAGTGCGACGGCTGGTACGCCCGCCTTGCGCGCTCTTTCCAGAGCGTAGGCCTCCGCTATATTGGAGATGACCACCGCAACCTGTGCAGAGAGCCTCCCCTCCGCGCAGCGATCCAGAATCGCTTGAAGGTTGGAACCTCTACCTGATACCAATACCCCCAAGCGCAGTCTATCGGTCATTCTTGCCTCCTATGGAATGGGGGCAGCCTTCGCAGGCCCCGCGTAAACTCTGGTGTAATGATAACACAGTGTGGACAGCGCTATCAGAGAGAGCCTTGAAGGTTTTGGTTATCGGCTGATTCAATCGGCGATTGACATATCTATCTCGATGTGGGGTGTATGATTGATGGTGTTGTGGAGCAGGCAACAGATGGCGCTTTTATGGAGAGGTTCGCGGTAGCGCTTCGGAACTCCTGAAGGGAGGATTATCTTGGCCTGAATCTTTTCGATGCGAGGCGGATTCTGCTCTTTCTCCCATTTCATCTCCACCTTCATTCCCTCAAGAGAGATGTTATGCCGCTCCGCGAAGAAGACCATGTACACGCCGATACATGCCCCTAAGGAGGATATGAACAGTTCCGGGGGAGTGGGGCCTGTATCCTCACCTTTTCCGGGGGGCTGATCGCTCACTATCTCATGTCCCCGTACATCGGTGCGGAATCTGTGCCCGCCTTTGTAATCAACAACCATACTCTCCATGGCTTCCTCCTTATCGGCCCTTCATCACCTTGGGCTTGCGGAAGATGAGGATGAATTCATGAGTCTTGTTTATGCGAAAGACACTGGGAAAGCCCAGCGGGCGGAGGTTGTTATACTCATGGCGCCGGTCCCAGATGACCATGTCATCGTAGATAAAGCCGATATCCTTCATTTCTTCGGCCAAGTCCGCGTGGAGGGGATAGAAGACATCCTTTTTGCGCAGGTCCATAACGATAACACAGCAGTACTTGCCTGGTTTAAGTGTTTCATATACCTGTGTGAAGATTTCCTTTAGTGACTCCAGAAACAGCGTGTAGTCGAGAATCTTCCCCAGATCTCTTGCTGCTTTTCCATAATGACGGGTGGGTTTGCGGTCCGCGCTGCGGCGGCGAAGAAGAATGTCCCAATAAGGAGGAGAGGTAACCACCAAGTCTATTGAGCAGGGATCAATATAGTCACTCAGGTTCCGCGCGTCTCCGCAGTGAAAGACAGTTTCTGATTTTGCTTCCGGACCATTTATCTCATTGAGCCGCCGGCGCGCGACAGAGACGAACTTGGAGGAGATGTCCAAGCCGATTCCCTTGCCTCCCAATAAGGCCGCCGCCAATGGCGCAGAGCCGATACCGGCAAAAGGATCAAGCACCACCCGCTCTTTTGCGGTGGTGAAACATTCGATCAGGCGTGTGGCGAGGGCGATAGGGAACATCGCCGGATGGTGGAGGACGGTTTCTTCCGGAGTCTTGCGAATATCGCTCCACACGGAGATGGAATGGCGCGCCCAAGTGGCTCCATCCAGATTGTTAGCGCGGTTTCTTGTCATTCTCTTCTCAATATCGAAGACCGGCTCTTAATCGAGGATTGCTCCCTGTCGGCGGAGGGTTTCCTGGAGTTCGCCGACATTCAACTCCCTCGGCATTACCTTGTATCTGAGAGAAAGGGCTGCAGCGGTGCCTGCGGCTTGGCCGGTGGCATAACAGATCGGCTGGATGCGGGTGGAGGCATGGGCCTCATGGGTGGCGGAGATGGGCCTTCCCGCCACCAGCAGACCTTCTATTTCCTGTGGCACCAG
>WVXJ01000217.1:20388-20750 GCA_011773575.1 Armatimonadota bacterium
CCGATTTGCGGCGCGGTCTGTAAGAGATAGGCCTCTTCGAAGCCGGGGATTCGTTTCTGCAGGAAGGCCACAATCTGCTGGGTCTGGCGGCGGGCTTCGATTTCCGCGCGGGTCAGATCCTCCCGGCGGGTTCCATCAACATGAGTGACACGGGTTGTATTGAAGTGGATTTGGTCGGGAATCGTTGTATCGAACCAGAGAAGATTTTCCCGCGGGCAATCAATCTCTCCCTTTTCTTTGGCCTCAACATAAAGCGCATTCATCTCTTCGCGGGAGGGCATCCTGGCACAGTCTACGCCGGCCATACGAAAGTGGAGAGTCGTGGGCTGCATGAGGCCGTCTTGGGGCCGGCCTTTTTCATA
>WVXJ01000113.1 GCA_011773575.1 Armatimonadota bacterium
TCCGCCGGACAGGCCGAACCGGCGCAACCCACCAACGTGGCCAAGGGCGCGGAGCCGACATGGGGCGACGTGTGCGGTCGCGATCTCAACGAAGCACGAAAGACCAACCAGTAGCGCAGCGGCTACCGAAGGAGCAAACCATGCCAGACACCGCTGAACACCTTCGCTCGCCGATTCAGAAGGCGAACGAATTCACCACGACTGTGCTCACCAATGGCAAGGGAGACATGCTCCCTTCCAAGGCTGACCAGTTCTTTCAGATCGCGATCGTCAATCCGGTCTTGATGTCGCAGGTCGACGTACAACTCATGCGGGAGCCTGAGATGCAGGTCCCAAAGATGGGCTGGACGGATCAGATCCTGCAGCCAGCGACCGAGGGACAAGCGCTCGGTTCAGGTGCGCAGGCGCGGCCGGACCTGTCCTACGTGAGCATCACGACCCAGAAGTACATGGGCGAGGTACCCGTCACGAACGAAGTCTTCGAGGACAACGTCGAGGCGGCCGGGCTCGCCAATACGCTCGAACGACGCATCGCCGAAAAGGTCGGGCAGGAGATGGAAATCGCGCTGATCAAGGGCGATACATCCAGCCTCAACCCGTTCCTCGCGAAACAGGACGGAATCCTCGTCCAGGCCACGTCGAATACCGTCAACAACAGCGGCGCCACGCTGGACATGGACGGCCTGAAGGACGCTAAGCGCGCGCTACCGCTGCAGTACCCGCGCGACGCCCGTACCCGCAAGTTCTACACCTCGGTAGACGCGTGGGAAGACTACGCCGAGTGGTGGGAGGAGCGGATCGGCGATTCGGCCGACAAGCACGCGACCGACTACGTCGCCGCGCCCGCCCGTGGTACCGAGGTCGTCCAGGTTCCACTCTGGCCGCAAGACTACGGCGGGGCCAACACGACTGCGGTCCTGTTCATGGAGCCGAAAAACGTGCTTGTGCGAATTCACCGTGCGGTGAAGGTCAAGGTGATTCCCGACGAGCGCGCCGATAGCGTCGTGTTCCTCGTGTCCCTGCGATACGGCTTCAAGTACCTCCACGAGGATGCGGTAGTCAAGCTGTACAACGTCGGGATCTCCACCTAGAAAGGGGTGACGCAATGGCTGTTATCCCAAAGAAGCTTGGCTCAGGCGGTACGGCGCTAGCGAAGTCGTCGCCCGTCTCGCTCAAGGACATCCTGTTCGACGCGGCTGACGATTTCGCTGGTCTCGCGGCCGGTGCTGCGGCGGCGGTTGCGGCGGCGGACGTGGAGATCGGCAACGGCGTGCTTGACGGCTTGCTGGCTACCGATCCGACTACCGGCAGCACTCAGGCAGCTGGGTCCGGTAACACGGATTGGAACGTCGACATTTCGGCCGGCGACGTCGCTACCAACGACATCGAAGAGAACTTCTCCGCGCAGACCGACTTCGACGTGCATAGCGGGTCGCAACTGCTGACCAACGGGCAAGCGATCTACGTGTGGCTGCTCGCGACCGAGTCGGGCGGTACGGTTTCGCAGTCTGTGCACAAGGGCACGGCGGCGACGTCCGGAAGCGAGACGATCCCAACGGACGCCGAGATCACCGCCGGTGTGGGTCACGCGAACTGGACAAAGCTTTCGCTGCTGCACCTGCACCGAACCGGCGATACTACGCTGGCCCAGACACAGGCAAACCGGTACCGCAACTCGCACCTCGGCGAGGCGGCTGTCGAGATGCTCAACGCGGCCAAGGCGCTGGTCAACGCGATCGAGGGCTACACGATCAAGACCACGAAGGGAACCTAGCCCGGGCACGCCCGGCTGAAAGGATAAGGAGCACAACATGGCTCTCGGAGTTACTATTGACACCGAATTCGGTGTGAAGACCATCCAGCCCAACTTCGCGGTTCGCGTAACGCTGGCCGGCGACGACGACTACCCGGATGGCGGCTACCCGCTCGGTACCATTCTCAGCGGAGCGAGCTACCTGCCGAATCACACGATCATTCACGTGATCGCGACCGAGGACGGCAACTATCGCTACGCGTGGGACCGGGCGAACCAGAAGCTCAAGTTCCTGAACATCGACACCGGCGCGCAGATCGCCGGAGGTACCGACGTTCAGGCCGCATCCGCGATCGAAGCCCTCGTTCTCGCGGAGTAGCGATCAACCTCGGCCTGAGAAGGCCAGAGAGGAGTTAGCATGGCAACGACCATGTGGGTACGGTTGAAGCCGTACGACCCAGCGCGTGGGCACGTGTGCAAGCTGCGACGTGTGTCTGGCGTGCCGTTCGAGCAAGGCAAGTGGATGCCGCTGGACATGAGCAAGCCAGGGCGAGCGCAGCTGGTGGAGGCGCTGCGGGTGGAGTTGCAGCACGTCGGCAACCCCAAATCGGACAAGGCGTTCGACGTGTGTACGGAAAGCGAGCGTAAGGCGCTGATCATGGAAGAGCAGGCCGTCCCAATGAGGGCTTTGCTCAAAAGGCCCACGCCTCGGTTGCAGCCACCGAAGAAGATCGACCTGACCGATGGGGAGATGGACGGCGCGGCTGCGGCGTCTGCACCAAGTGATCTCGTTCCTCCCGTGGCAGCTGTACAACCGACGCGCGCGCTGACGACCGATCAACTCAAGGCGGCAAGTCCCCCAGTGGTGCAGGAGGCCGAACCTGACGCGCTTGACGTACTGGACGCGCAGGAAGCTCCTGCCCCGGCGCCGCCGCCAGCGAAGCCCAGGAAGCGCCGTACGACGCGCAAGAAGAAGACGTAGGCGCCATGCCCGCCCGCGGCCGTCGCAGAGGTGAGGTCCGGGTAACGCACGACCTGGGCCTTTATGCCTATCTGATCCAGCATGGGCTGACGCGAGTCTCTGAAGAGATTGACGCGGACGGTCGCTATATCCTTCGCTACCTGGACAAAGAGCAGCGCTCGGCCGAGCTACAGCGAGCGTACCGCGACTCCCAGGAGCACGCGCATGACGACCTCGTGCGCAAGATCCGCCGAGAGATGCATGAGAGCCGCAAGGCCAAGCGACTAAAGGACAAGCGCCGTCGACAGCGCGCGCGACGGAACGAACGCAGGGAGGCGGCTGCTATGCCAGCCGGAGGCTAGAAATGACGATCGCCCCAACGATTGCAAGCTCAGCAACGGCTACCGGTACTAGCTCCGTAGTCCTAGCCGAAAACATGGACCGCGCTGGGCTGACCATTGACAACTACGGATCAGTTCCAGTCTGGCTCAACTTCGGTGCCGCAGCCGTAGTCGGCTCCGGCCTCATGGTCAAGGCGGGTGGGTCTCGGTCGTTCGCGAGCACCTTCAAGGACAACCAGTTTGCGAAGCTGGACGTTTATGCGATCACGGAAGGCGTATCGGCCGATCTTGGGATCCTTGAGGTTGTCGGCCGCGGTGGGCCACCGATCACCGGAACGGAAGGCAACGGCCTCCTGGAAAGCACGATCTCGCAGCCGGAAGGAGCGCAAAGCGTCATCGTGGCCAACCCGTCGCACCTGTACGGCGATGACGTGGTGCTGATTCAACAGGATAACGTACCGGTGGGTGCGCCAGAGATCTCGGAAGAGTTCGACTTTTCCAAGTTCAGGGCGCCTAAGTATATCCAGGTGATTCACACTGGCGCCGGGCTTACGTCAAAGATTTTCTTCTCTGCCGAGCCTGGCGACATTACCACGATCACCTATGCAGCCGTATCTGGCCTCGAACCAATCTCCGGAAGCGGTGGCTACTGGCTAGTCGAGTTTCCATGCCGGGCGGCAAGGATCACCGTCGACAGCACGGTAGCGACCGACGACGTGAAAATCTGCGGATCGCTCCGGTAGGTTTTGCTATGCGTACGCCTACGGGATACCATACAGTCAGCAAGGGCCAGAGAGCCCGGGGAGGCTGTTATGGGAGTTCTGTACAGGCCAGCTATGGCGATCGGGCGACTGCGTTTTCATCCGCAGGGTTCGTTCGACATGCTCATGATCAACGACACCGGGGCCGTTTCGGTACCTGGTACCCTGGTATCTGTGTCGACGGCAACGGACTTTGCTGTCCGCGTAAACCCGGCGCAGCGGGTCGACGTTACGATGGTAGTTCATTCACCGAATGTACCGGTCGGTGGGGAGATTTGGTGTACCTTGTTCGGTCGCTGTCAGGTACTGCTTGCGGACAGCACCGGGACTACCACCGGCAACTGGGTACGCAGGCACGCGACTATCGACGGACGTGCGGACGGAACGGCAACACAGCAGCCGGACGAGGGCAACCCGGAAGTGTACCCTACGTCCACGCGCAAGCACCTGTTTGGCCTCGGTCGCGCGTTGGAAACGGTGACCGCTGGAACAGACAAGCTCGCGTGGATTATGATGCTACACACGTAGCGCAGCCAGCAAGGGCGCTAGGGCCATGACCTACCCTAGCCGCCCAGCCGAAGCCGTTACGTTTCGTGAGCTGTTCACGAACCCGGCTACGTTGCACGCGAACGGTGGGGTTTTGACCGGGACGCCACTGGTTCAGAATGGGGTGCACCTTGACGGCTCGACGCAGTACGTGACGTACACGATTTCGTCGCGTACCTTCTACCGAAAGCAGATCGCGATCGTCACGGAGTTCTACCCGGATTTCGACTACGACGGCGATATCAACGCATATCTCTACGACGCACAATCGGGTAAGCGGTACTACGTGATCAAGTGCGACAACTCGGCCAACAACGAGCTGTATATCGGCCTAGGGAACGTGCTGGTAAGCATAGTCGCCCCGGCTACGTTCGGTCCGTACTGGCGACAAGGCCAGAGAAACGTGCTCGTTGTTACCGGTGAGCCAGGCGACGTAGACGTATGGCTCAACGGCACACAGATTGTAACCGGCGATTCTACGTCCTGGTCACTGAAGGATCCGACGACCCTGTACATCGGGACGTGGAACCTGATCAACTACAGATTCGACGGCGTTATTACGGGCTTCTCTGTGCATAGTAGACGCCTTACGCAGGCCGACGTAGACGGGATCCAGGATCACAGCCTGTTTACGTATCAGAACAGCGCTGATCTGTGGGCCGACATGGCGACGGCGATCGTTGACGGGTCGAATGATCGTACGCCCGACAAGTCACGCCGCGGTAAGACCGTGCTGCTCGGCGACGGGGCAGGCACCGGAACGCCGGTCTTTTCCGATCCGGGGTTTCTGTTCGACGGGTCGAGTGACTACATGACGCTACCGACCGCGCCGACTGGCAACTTCACCGTCGTGACCAAGCGGTCCGAGGATCTCGTTCCCGTGTTCGAGAACGATCTAACGACCCGGAACAAGATCAAGACCGCTGGCCAGTTTGACGGGACGCTGGAGTTCCTCGGCGAGTGGCCGTTTCTGCTGTCGCCGATTCAGCGAGACGACCTTGAGTACCGGCTACGGGGGATCCGATGACGCTCGGGCTTCCGTTCACCGACGTTCTGCCCGTCCTACGGATCGACCCGTGGGCGCGTACACTACGCGACAACGCGGGGGGTACTGCTCCAGCCGTGGAAGCCGGTCTGGAGTGGCTAAAGAATGGACAGGTCTACAGCCTGAAGGCAACCGGCAGCGGGCGGCTGGTAGCGGCAGATACGGCGACCCTGCAGGCAATCACAGATTTCACGCTGTTTTGGTGGGGTGACCTGTACACGCCCGGGCTGACCCGTACGGTGCTCGACAAGCGCGACGCAGGCGGTACGCAGCTCAAGGTTGGTTTCGACTACTCTGGCGGTGACCGGGTCCTGCTCTACGACGGGACGAACACGCGTACGCGCACGGTCAACCTGTCCGGCCTTCGGTCAGCATGCGTGACGCAGGAAAGCGGGTCGATCGGAGACGTGTACCTCAACGGCGCCCTGAGCGGACCTCTGAGCGGCGCTAGCACGATTACGGCCAACGACGCCGCGGTAACGCTTCTCAACGCGTACGACGGCAGTGAGCCGCTCCTGGACCGTGTTTCGGGGCTACTGCTGTACGCGGGCACGCTATCGGCCGAAAAGATCGCTGCTCTCCACGCCTATGCGCTTGCTAGGTCGTCGCCGCGCACTGTGGCTAGTCGGCTAAGCTGGGATCGCGATAACGGGGTACCGGTCAACGACGACGGCGATACCGGGTCGTGGGACTTGGGGCGTATTACCAACGGTCAGATCGCAGACCGGTCCGGCCGGGACCACCACGGAACTGTTGTCGGCGGGCTGACGTACGCGCGTACTAGTCTCGGGCCAGGGCTGTACTTTCAAGGCGACGGCAATATCAACGTCAACGTGGCCGCGTCTGACATTAGCTCAACCGAAGGCTACGTAGAAGTCCTGTTTCGAGTCCAAGACAAAGTCGCAACGCAGTACGTCTGGTCGTCCAACGCGAACATTCGAGACCGGCTATTCGTGTCCGGTAGCGCTGTGCAGTATCAGCGCGGCAGCCCAGCCGTGACTATCGTGAAGGCGATTGCGGTAAACCAGTGGCTACACGTCGTCGGTGCCTACGAAAACGGCGACATGGAGCTGTTCGTCAACGGCGAGTCAGTTGGCACAGACTCGTTTCTGGATACGTCGCAGGCAACGGTCGCATCGATCGGTGACTTCAACAACGGCGGATCGCTGCGGGTGGACAGCGCGGACGTTCTATACGTACGTCGCGGCTGCTGTCCAATTACGGCGACTGAGGTCAAGCAGCGCTGGCTACGCGCGGCGACGACGACCGTGTTCTACGAGGACATGGGCACCGCGCTGCCGACTACCGCCGATATCTCGGGCCAAGGGGCGCGCATTCCCGGAACCGACTACGTGATTGAGACCGGTACGTGGAAGGTAGTGGAAGATAGCCAGGACCGCTGGGTGGAGTGCGTTTCGGCCGGCGTGCTTTGCCGCACGAATCCGTACACGGCCGGGACATGGGAGTTTGAGTGGTTGAAGGGCACCGGTAGCAGTCAGCCCTACTTTTCTTTTGCTCAGGACCGCGCCGCCTCCGACTGGCAGGGGCTTGGGTATCAGGTCGTTGTGTCGGCAAGCGAAGGCCTATTTTTGCGACGGACCAACGCCGGATCTGCTACTACGATCGCTAGCACCGCCAATGGATTCGTTGAGGTCGGCGTGCGGTACAAGATTCGGATTACTAGCTCGCTTACGGATTGGCGATGGTGGATCAAGGGAGGCGCTTACACTAGCTGGACCGAGCTAACCAGCGGTAGCGACGGGACGTATACCGAGAGCATGCTCGCGGCTTACGACTTTGACGCCGGAGATCGGATCTACATGGACACGCAGTATCACGGAGCGGTTGACCCGGCATGACCGCGAAACCGAAAGCGCTACGCAGTACCTGGCTCGGTACCGGAAACGGTGTCCAATTGGACTGGCGTATCGACAACCTCGATACCGTCATGGAGACGTGGGAGTCCGTGCGCGTGCTGAGCGGTGCGGCCCAGGCGGGGCCATTCACTACCGTAGTAGACACCGTCGCGCTCGTAGCCGATCAGCATACCTATACGTCCACTCACGGCGCGGGAACAGAGGCGACGTGGTACGTGATAGAACTGTACGAGTCTGGCGGTCCTACCAGCGGCGATAAGACCGATCCGGTTGCGGGTACGGGCGGCGGCGACTACCTGACGGTTGAAGACCTTCGTGGCTACGGGTGGACAGTACCAGCGCTGTCAAATGACGCCGCGCGGAAGGCGATTGCCGAGGCCGAGGCGGCGCTGCTCACCTATACGCAACAGCGCTTTGTAGCCGAGCAGAAGACGGTTGAGCTAGACGGCAACGGGGCCAAGCTGCTACCGATGCTTGAAGCGATCATCCAGATCGACGAGATCCAGATGCTCGGTGGGTACGTCGATTTGAACCCGATCCTTTCTGAGGTAGACGTTGACGCGGTGAAGGTCGCGAACCGGCACCTGACGCAACGGCTGATCAACCCGGACGATCGCCGCGCGCCGTCGCTCACGTTCGAGCACCTTGCGCTAGCTCCGGCCATCCAGATCGATCACTGGGCGGAGGGCACACAGAACATTCGCCTCAGCGGATGGTTCGGCTTTACCGAGTTGGAGCCGGGCGAGACGGCAGGAGTGATCACCGATACGCAGCTACCGCTGTCACGCGGTCGGACTCCGTTGATCGTCAAGCGCGCCTGCATGCTGCTAGCGGCACAGATGATCGCTACGCCGGCCGATCCAGGGGCGTATGCGGCAGCAACCAAGGCGTACGCGCTGACGAAAAACAAGATGCGGGATCAGGAACAGACGTGGAGCGCCACGACGTTGCGTTCCGGTTCGATTACTGGCGACTTTGAGGTCGATACCTGGATCGCGTCGTTTCAGGCGCCGGTCTCCGTGGAGATGGTATGACCGGGTGGCTCCCGTTCGAGAAGCTGGTTGAAATCTACCAGCTCGATACCGAGCAGACGGACGCTCAGGGCCACTATGATCCCGACCTGCGTGAGACGATCCCGGTTGACCCAGACGAGGACGGTGTGCCCGAAGATCCGCGCGTCGAAGTCGGTACGCCGGTAACGATCCGCGCTGGCGTTGAACGTGACCGCGAGGCGTTGATGCAGATGACGACCGGTGGCAACGTGCAAGACACTGCGGTCGTGCTATCGATCGCCACTTACCGGCTAACCAGCGCCGGCCTATTCGACGCCAACGGGTTTCCGACGATCCGCGTCAACGACCGACTGAACAAGATCATGGACCTGAACGGCAACCCGGTGAATGTCTTCAACGGCAACCCGCTCCCGGAGGTCTTCTGTCGCCGCGTCACGCCAGGCCAGGCGGACCTCGGCGGTACTACCAACTGCTGGCTGTTTCTGTTCGAGGAAAGGCCGAAGGGGTAGCGCCATGCCGATGATCATGATCGGAGACTGGAAGGCCACGCTAAACATGGTCGACGGCATGCGCAAGAACGCCGGCAAGGCGGCGGCTCAGGCGGTGAGGGATGAGGCGTTTCTGTTTCAACGCCAAGTAGTCAAGGCGTTTCGAGAGCAGGGCTCCGGCGGTAAGAAGTGGAAGCCGCTCAACGTGATCACGCTTGCCCTGCGTCGCGGTGCATCGAAGGTCGGTGGCCAGGGGTCACGCGGCACTAATGCGCTCGTTCGGTCCGGATCGCTACGAGCGTCGGTCAAGGTCGAGCAGGTTACTCCGGATACGCTGTTCGTAGGCGTCAAGCGAGCGGCTGGTCAGTACAAGGGTACGAGTGGCAAGGGCGGCGCAGCGATCGTCGACGTGGGCTCGATTCACGAGACTGGCCACGTGATCATACCGATCACCGACAAGATGCGGCGCTACTTCCGCTTCCTGTTCTGGAAGGGCGTAATCCCGTTCCCGTGGCCGCCGCCAAACAAGAGCTACATACTGATCCCGCGCCGGTCGTTTCTGCGTGATACGCTGGTCGAGTTCGAGAAGGGCTTCAAGGACCGCATGCTACGGCGCTACGTGGCGTACCTTACTGGAAAGGGGCGGCTCAAGCTGGCGACAGAATGACGGTACCGCAGCTCACAACGATCACGCCGTCGGAAGGACTCACCAGCGGGCGAGACCTGATCGTGATCCGTGGTGTGCACTATCGCGAGGCGGACCCCGAAAACGAGATTGTCAATACGGTCTCGGTAACCTTCAACGGCGAGCCTGCCGAGTACGTGCTTGCCCTAGCGCACTACGTTCTCCATGTCGTAACGCCGCGCTACCTGGGCGACCCGTCCGACCTGCCCAAGGCAGTCGACGTAGTCGTGACCAACCTGGACGATGATGGCGAGCCGATCCCGGGCGAGACGGTCACCGCGGTTGACGGGTACACGTACAAGCGCCCGCGGATCTTCCGGGACTCGGCGAGCCGGTCCAGCCCGGTCTCCATGGTCGACGCGGTCAACCTTGCGCTAATCAAGACGCTAAAGCGCGAGGTGATCAAGGAGGTTTCACTCGCCACGGACTTCGACTTCTCGGACGATCCCACGTCTGGGTTGACGGCTGTGGCCACGCTACCGGCGATCCTGATCTCTGGCCCAACGATCTCCCTGGCGCGGCAGTATCTGAGCCGTACGCTAGTCGAAGTAGACCGAAGCGATCCTGAAGGCACGGTAGCGGTCAGGCGCCCAACCTTGCCTTTATCATTTGCCTGGGGTATCGTTGTCATAGCGAATCGCAAGCACCTCGTGTCCAACGTGGTGAATGCGCTGATTCGGTTCATGGACAGGCGCCCGTACCTGCGAGTGCCTACGACCGCAGCCCGTACAGGGTACGTGGAGCGGGAAATCAGTTATGGTAACTTCACCGCGAGCGACAGGCCACCTGACAACGTCTACACGTCGGAGGTCACCCTATCAGTGGCCCCGATCGATCTGGACGATGACTTCGGTCTTGC
>WVXJ01000037.1 GCA_011773575.1 Armatimonadota bacterium
TGCTCAGGGTGACATGGGTATCGAAACAGCCTACGGTTTCTATCATTTCGTCTGTCATTCTGAGCATAGCGAAGAATCCCGAAGGGCGGGGGCCCTGTTTACCCTGAGTCTGTCGAATATGCCCCCAGCCGGTCTCTTTCAGCCTCGAGTCAGCCCGAGTTCAGTCAGTTTCTCTGTGCTCGGCTGGCCTTCTTCATCCCAGCCGCGGCAGGCGTAGTACTGTCGCAAAGCGTTCGCGAATTCATCTTTCTGCAATGGCTTCAGCCCCGCCTCGGTGGATTCACTGAAAAACCGCTGTGGCAGTGTGTCATCTTCGCTATCAAGGCCTGCACCCAGATTGAAAAGCCGCTCCGCATTCCAGATTCTCTCTCCGACTTTCAGCAAATCCTCAGTGGAGAATGCAATTCCCGTGGCTGCGCTGAGGGCGTCGGCGAGTTCTTCTTCACCAACACTGAAGGTGAGGAACTTGCACACCACCAGCGAATCCACCGCAGCAAAGAAGTTCTGGAAAATCGCCACTAAGCCTGCTTTGCCACTCCAGGAGAGCCTGTCAATCAATTTTGGCTTGCCGAATATCTCCGGACCGATCATATAGGCGCGCAGATGACATCCGCCCCGGTTGGAAGTGGCATATCCCAGCGCCATCCCTAGCGCGCCTCTGGGGTCATAGCCGGGGAGTTCCAGGCCTTTTACGCTCATGCTCAAATCATCGCGATTGTGCCGGCCGGAGAATTGCAGAGAGCCTTTGCCCAACTCCGCACCGAGTCCTTCACCTTCGCCGATTTGTCGAATCAGAGAAAGAATCTCTTCCTTCGAAAGCGTTCTTCCTTCCTCTTCACTATAACAGGCGAGGGTGGCGCCGACGCTGATGGTGTCCAGGCCGTAATCATTGCAGAGGCGGTTGGCTTCTACCACTGTCTCCAGGCTCGGGTTCGAGCAGTCCGGCCCCAACATTGCAATCGTTTCATATTCCGGCAGGGGCAGACGGGAGCCTTTCTCTGAATGCTTGCAGCCGATCGGACAGGCGTGGCAGGGAGCGCGATAGCGCGCGTACGTATCTGCAATAGTTTCGCCGCTCAAGTCCTCCGCCTGCTTGAAAAAGGAATCGCGGAAATTCGCCGTCGGCATAATGCGCATATAGTTGATGAGATTCACCAGCGCGGGAGTGCCGTAATTGGACAATCCTTTAGAGGCCACCGGACTGGCGACGATCAGCCTGTTGATTTCCTCGAGCGCGCCGTCAAAACGCTCGATATTGGCGATTCGAGGCTTGCCTGACCCGCTAATCGCAATTGCCTTCAGGTTCTTATTCGCCATCACCGCGCCCAACCCGCCGCGGCCCGCGAGGGAATGACCGTCATTCATGATTCCGGCAAGAAGCGCCCCATTTTCCGCCGCCCGGCCGATACAGCAGGCGGAGGCGAAGTTGTTCATCTTGGCAAGCGTGTCTGTGCAGTTCAGCCCCCATAAGTCTTCCGCGGGCTCGATCTCGATCTCTTCATCCCGAATGGTCAGGACTACCGGAGAAGGCGCGCGCCCTCGAAGGAGAATGTAGTCCAGTCCGGCGCGTTTAAGTTCAGTGCCGAAGCGCCCGCCGGAGTTGGCGTCAAAGATGGTGCCGGTGAGGGGCGATTTCGCCGCCACTGCGTGCCGGCCTGAGGTAGGAGTGCGCGTACCGGTGAGCGGACCCGCGGCAAATACGAGAGACGCTTCGGCAGCGAGCGGGTCGGCCTGTGGATCCATTTCTTCCGAAATAAGGTTGACTGCAAGCCCGCGCCCGCCCAGGAAGTGACGGCAGGCCTCTTCCGAGAGGGTAGTTCTTTTCCACTCGGAATTCGTCAAGTCTACTTCTAAGCCTTTGCCCGTCCAGCCGAAAAGCGCCATGAATATCACATTCTAGCACGAACTAATGCCTTCTTAGCCAGTATGACGCTTATTCACATAGATGCGGGCTTAGTGTTATCATCCTCAGCGATGGGTATTTGGCTTGCAGCCGAGAACAAGGTAAAAGAAGAATTGTGGGAGAACCTCGTCTCTTCTCGTCAGAGGAGCGAACAGTGAATCTCAGCAGTCGTATCGTCACAAATGTATTTCTCGCCTTATTCATCTGCCTTGCTGGATTGACACCTGGGCAGGCAAAGGTTCTGGTCAACCCCGATTCTCCTCTTTTCAAACAGGAGAAGCCCAAGTTCATCCTCATTGTCATTGATCACGTAACCTGGGAAGACTACCTGGATGTCGACGCGCCGACTTTGCAGTTTATTACCCAGGAGGGCGCGCTGGGGCTTGTGGTAGCACGCACTGCTGGTTCACGGTCACGCGGAGGTTATCTGACCATCGGCGCGGGAACCCGGCTGCGCGCCGACGCCGCCTTGGACAATATTTATGAGCCGGAGGGGTTTGCCTTCGGCCCCATGGAAAGAACCCGGCTTGGGCGGGCGGATAGAGCCTACACTTGGCTCACGGGAAAGGCTCCGGGCTCCGCGGAAGTCATTCACTTGGGCCTTCCCAGCCTGCTGCAAGACAACAGAGGTCTGAATTACCCGGCACTGCCCGGTCAACTCGGAGAAGTCCTGCGCTCCAATGACATCAGAGTCGCTTGTTTGGGAAATGCGGATTCGCCCGGAAAACCTTACCGACCCATCGCCGCGCTCGCCATGGACGCGCAGGGCCAGGTGGCATTGGGCGAGGTCGGCCCGGATTTGCTGGAGCAAGACGCGGGAGGTCTCTACCGCACTTCGGTCATGTTTCTGCAGGACGCCTTTGACAGGGTGCTACCCCAGGCGGATTTCATCGCCATCGATTTTGGAGATACGAGCAGGCTTGCTCACAGTGGCAGTCTCATGGCTGAGGAGGCGGCTCGACTTCGTCGTCGTGAAGCTCTCCGGCGCGCCGATTTCTTCCTTTCCCATGTATTAGAGAAGATGCAGGATAAGACATGGCGTCTGCTAATTGTCAGTCCGCATCTCCTCAGAGAGCCCGGGCGGACGGACAGCCGCTTCTCCCCGATCATCATGTTTGGCTCAAGTGTTGCTCCCGGCTTACTTACTTCCGCCTCCACGCGTACGCCCGCGGTGGTCGTGAATACGGACATAGCGCCCACAATCCTTGGTTTTTTCCATCTTCCTCCCGGTTCACAGATGCTGGGCAGGCCCATCACCAGCACCTCCGCTCCGGCAGAGCCTGTTCTGTTATGGCTCAAAGCGGAGGAATCTCGCTACGAGGCAGTGGAGGCACAACGGGCGATACTCATAAGGCCAGCGATAATCGTGATGGTCGTTATCTTCGCGGCCTGTGGAATCGCCGTGCTCTTGGGGAAACGGGTTTCTCTCCGACTGAAGCGTTGGCTTGGCTATCTTTGTTTGGGAATACTCACCTGGCCCATAATGATGGTGTTTCTCGGCAGTTGGATGCCCTCCGATCCGGCGGCAAGTTGGGCGGTGGTGCTGTTGGGCTGTCTCGTCCTAACATTTGTGACCGTCAAATCTTCTCTTGGAAAAGTGCTGCCATTCTTCCTGCCGGCGGGGTTGACCTTCATTCTTCTCTCATTCTCGCTTTTCGAACCGGGGAATCCTGTACTGCGCTTTTCTCCGCT
>WVXJ01000110.1:0-255 GCA_011773575.1 Armatimonadota bacterium
AGGTGACGTCATCACAGCCGCCGTTGATAGTCCAGCGGATGAAAGCGGCGGTACGCGCTACCTATGCATAGGCTGGGCTGGAACCGGCTCTGTTTCGGCAGAAGGTAATGATGCTGCCCTCATCTTCACCATAACCGCTCCATCGTCCATCGAATGGAAATGGAAGACACAGTATTATCTAACGGTGAAAACAGATCCTGCCGGGCTTGACGGCCCAACAGGAGCGGGCTGGTACGACGAAGGAGCGTATGCGAC
>WVXJ01000110.1:409-584 GCA_011773575.1 Armatimonadota bacterium
GATTCGTTTGGCATGGATGGACCGGGTCAGGTGACGGCAGCTACGGTGGCATGGACAATCCGTCAACGGTGACAATGAACAGCGCGATTATGGAAAGCGCGTACTGGAAGGTCGCCCCTCTTCTGACCGTAGTGATCTCAAGCGAGACCGTCGCAAGCGGCGACAGAGTAGTTGT
>WVXJ01000110.1:738-1016 GCA_011773575.1 Armatimonadota bacterium
TGGCGCCTCACCTTGCTGCTAAGCTGCGCCGGTTTGATTCTCGGAGCCATCTCGCTGACCCTCAACTGGATGGCAGTCGCTGGAACCGCCGTCACCAACAACACAGATTACCAAGTGGACATCGCTGTCCGCCCATTCCAGGAAGGCATTGTCTCAATAAATGAAGGCTTGCAATATGTAGGGGTCATCGTACCTTCCATGGTTCATCTGAGCTGGCAGAACCTCATAGGCAGCATAGGGCCTGTCTTGACCTTATACTTAGCGGTAGCAGGATATGC
>WVXJ01000110.1:1115-1367 GCA_011773575.1 Armatimonadota bacterium
GTGGTTCACGCATTCATCTTTGCATACGGGCAGGCGAATGCGATAACGGGCGCAAGTATAGGATTCGGCATGGGCATCTACCTCGCGGTCATCAGCAGCGCATTGCTAATCTTCTCGGGAGTCTCCGCCACGCGGGAGATCCCACGTGAAACGGTGGAACACAAGATGCTTCAACAACGCGGCAGAGATACGATCGCTCCAAACGCGAGCGCTTCGTGAGTCTCTTCACCCTCTTCTTTTTTTTCTTCGCAA
>WVXJ01000064.1 GCA_011773575.1 Armatimonadota bacterium
AAGAGAACGGGTCTCAGTAGTCTGTGTGCCTATCTCAGCCAGGCTGCCCGGGCGGTCGGATTCCTCACCTCCTTCTGCAGGTAATTCCCGACCATCCCATTACTCTTCGGCAACCCGGCTACCTTATCCCTCGCCCTGCTTTTTACTCACAAGTCGCGGGACTTAGGTCCGTTGGCTTTGCGAACCCCGATTTCTCGGGGGGTGCCTTTTTCGGTCTGCTCTGGGCAACAGAGTTATTCAGTTGTCATACATAGATAATATTCCATAATGCAATCCATGCCTGAGATAGTGTATAAATAGAGCCTGGAGGAACAGCAAATATGGCCCATCGCGTAACCCTTATACCTGGAGATGGAATCGGCCCCGAAATCGTGGAGGCCTCCCTGCCCGTCATCGAAGCCTCCGGCGCCACTATCGAATGGGAGTTCTGCAAAGCCGGCCTGGAAGTAATGGAGGAACACGGCACCCCCCTGCCGGAGGCGGTGCTCGCATCACTGCGCCGCAACCGTGTGGGCTTGAAAGGCCCTCTCACAACGCCCATCGGCAAAGGCATCCGCTCCGTCAATGTGGCCCTGCGCAAGGCCTTGGAACTCTATGCCTGTTTGCGGTTGTGCAAATCCTACCCCGGGGTTCGCTCCCGCTATGAAGGTGTTGACATCATCGTGGTCAGGGAGAATACCGAGGACCTCTACGCGGGCGTGGAATTCGAGGCCGGCAGTGAACAAGCCCGCCAGATCGCAGCAATGGGCGGAGACAAGATCCGCCCGGAAAGCGCCATCTCCATCAAACCTATTTCCGCGGTTGCCACTCACCGCATCGTCAAGTTCGCCTTCGACTATGCAGTGGCGAATAACCGCAAGAAAGTAACCGCCATCACCAAGGCGAACATCATGAAATTCACCGACGGCCTCTTCTTCCAGGTCGCCGGAGAGGTTGCCAAGGAATATGAGGGAAAGGTCGAATACCAGGAGGCCCTCATAGACGCTTTCTGTATGCAGGTCGTGCAGCGGCCGGAGAACTTCGATGTGCTGGTCCTGCCCAATCTCTACGGGGACATCGTCTCCGATCTCTGCGCGGGTATTGTGGGAGGTTTGGGAGTCGCGCCCGGAGCGAATATCGGCGAAGGCTGTGCCCTTTTTGAGCCGGTGCATGGCTCCGCGCCGAAATACACGGGTCTGAACCGCACCAACCCCGCCGCCTTCATCCTCTCCGCGGTAATGATGCTGCGCTATCTTAGAGAGACCGAGGCTGCGGACAGACTGGAGCGGGCCGTCGCCGCCGTCATTGCAGAAGGCAAATCCGTCACCTATGACTTCAAACCCACCCGTGACGACCCCTCCGCCGTCGGCACCAAAGAAATGGCCGCCGCCATCCTCGCGAAATTGCAGAAAGAATAGTCCAGGGTTCAGAGTTGAGGGTTGTGAGCCTGCCCCGAGCGGAGTCGAGGGGTTGAGGGTTCAGCGCTAAGAGTTGCCCCCAGAGGCCGGTAGCCGCACCTTTTAAGGCGCGCCGGGGTCTTCAGAGCCTGGGCCATCGACCTCGAGTTACGAAGTGAAAACTTTCTCTGCTACTTCGCGTGGCTATTTCTTGTCGTGCGCCATTGAAGAAGTGATCTGGAATCGGGCGCGCGGAGTAGGGGTTGTGGTATATCCAGAAGTCGTTCTTTTGAATTCTCCGCAATAGAGTCGGGCGCAGACAAGCAATTGCACTTACACTGGTGTTTGAATTGGGGCCCCAAAACGCTTTCGTCTTAACCTGCAAACCCAACCTGACTCGTGCATTCCTGTTAGTTCGCCCGCATTTCCCAGAAGCTCCCCCAGCGATCCAACAGTGATTTCCAAGAAGTATGCTATGCATGAACATTCGATCGCGGCAATCACCTTCGAATATTCTGGGGCTAAGCAATATAAGAAAGGGTAAATCCAAATCCTCTCCCGATTGCTTTGCGGCCTTTCTAAGATTCTGGAGCAATTTCTTATCGTCACTGCCATGACCTGCTCCCCCCTGTGGGCGGGATGGCTTCCCAATAGGTGCTTTGACTTCACAGGCCAACTCGAAGCCGCTCTCAAAGCAACAGTGCCAATCGTACGTGCCGCTTAATGGTCTCCCAACTCGGCAGTAGAACAGCTTCGCAAGAGAGTATGCCGCCGCGAGCTCACTTAAGGCTTGCCAAAAATCATCCCAGTCGTTTGACTTCAGGCCTTGCTTGAGCTGGTCATCTAGTAGGTTGTTTGTTTGCGCCCAAGCAACAATGCGCTTCAACTGCCTTAGCGCACTCTGCGCCTGCGGCTCTTTCGACATCTGATCTTCGGAGAACAGTCTCCGCAGCGCTGGCGTGCGGGAGAAGCCTCGTTCAATGTCATCTGGCATCGCGGCCCCGTTTGCTGTGAACAGCGAATACGCAGGGAAACATCACGTTAGGTGCCCAGCCGCTTCGGATTGAGCACAGACTCTTTCCTCTGCCGTCTTAGCGGCTCTTCGGTGAACCTGGCTTTCTACGGCTCTGCCAACTCCTCGCCCAGCTCGAAAATGCCGCCGAAGTAGCCGCTGTAGAAACTGAAGACCATGTAGC
>WVXJ01000011.1:0-5405 GCA_011773575.1 Armatimonadota bacterium
ATCAAGCGCGCCATCCAGCGGGGCACCGGAGAAATCGAAGGCGCCACCTTTGAGGAGATCTCTTATGAAGGCTACGGGCCCGGCGGAGTCGCCCTGCTCATCCGCGCCCTCACGGAAAACCGCAACCGCACCGTCGGCGAGGTCCGCTCCACACTGACCCGCTATGGCGGAAACCTTGGGGCGGCCGGCTGTGTCTCCTACATCTTCGACAACAAGGGTGTAATCATCGTAGGGAAGGATCAGGCGGACGAAGATACCCTGATGGAGGTCGCCCTGGAGGCGGATGCCCTGGACGTTCTTACCGAAGGAAACTCATATGAGATAACCACCGCACCCCATGATGTGGAAAAGGTGAAGGAGGCATTGCACGCTAAACGCATCACTCCCGAAAGCGCGGAAGCCACCCTCGTCCCCAGCACAAAGGTGGCCTTGGAAGGCAATGACGCCCAGCGGGTGCTGAAATTGATGGAGGCTCTGGAAGACCTGGATGATGTCCAGCAGGTGTACTCCAACTTCGACGTATCTGACGAAATGCTCGAAGCAGTAGCCGCGGGCGGCTGAGATTTGACAGTTGTGAGTTCAGAGTTCAGAGTTGAGAGCCGTACCGGGTTCTCGATTGTGAACCCTGAATTCACTTTCCGCGGTGGAGATTTTGAACTACAGCAACCTGCTTGGCACGGTCGCGCGGCCGTGCCGCTACACCAATTCCGAATGGAATTCTGTCCGCAAAGATCATTCCAAAGCCAAGGCGCGCTTTTGCCTTTGCTATCCTGATGTTTATGAGGTGGGCATGTCCCACCTCGGCCTGAAGATACTGTATCACATCCTCAACTCCCATCCCGATTATCTGGCCGAGCGCGCTTTCGCTCCTTGGACTGATATGGAGGCGGCCTTGCGAGAAGCCGGCCTGCCGCTCATCAGCCTCGAATCATCTGTGCCCTTGCGGGATTTCGATGTCATCGGTTTTACCCTGGCTTGTGAACTCACCTACACGAACCTGTTTACAATGCTGGACCTGGGCGGCATCCCTATAAGAGCCGCGGAGCGCAAAGACGGCGACCCCATCATTCTCGCCGGAGGCCCCGGAGCCAGCAATCCTGAGCCGCTCGCCGATTTTCTGGACGCCGTTGTCCTCGGTGAAGCGGAGGAAGCCATCCTGGAGATCGCCGAGGTTGCGGCAAAACATCCTCCCTCCAAAGATCGCAAGGGCTTATTGCAGCAGCTCGCCCAAATCTCCGGTGTCTATGTGCCGAGTCTCTATCAGCCGGAATACAGTGATGACGGCAGATTCGCGGCGATTACTCCGCGCAATGGAGCGCCGGAGCGGATACGCTGGCGGGTAATAGAGGATTTCGACTCCGCCCCTTATCCGGTCCGCCAAATCGTTCCCTATCTGGAGACAGTGCACGATCGCATCGTACTGGAGATAATGCGAGGCTGCACCCGTTCCTGCCGCTTCTGCCAGGCGGGAATGATCTATCGCCCCACCCGCCAAAGAAGTGTCACCACTTTGTTGGATCAGGCGGAAAAGGCCATCGCCGCCACCGGCCTCAGCGAGATATCCCTGCTCGGATTCAGCAGCCCGGATTTCAACGGGATAGAGGAACTCATAGACGGACTCATAGAGGCCCATGCCGGACAGAGAGTAAGCGTTTCCGTACCTTCCTCGCGGACTGACACCTTCACTGTGAGCCTGGCGCAGAAACTCGCCCGGGTGCGCCGGCCGGGGTTGACCTTTGCTCCCGAGGCCGCCACCCAAAGACTGCGAAATGTTATCAACAAACAGGTCACTGAGGAGAACCTTTTCGACGCGCTGGAAGCCGCCTTTGACTCCGGTTGGGGTGGAATGAAACTCTACTTCATGATAGGTCTGCCCACCGAGGAAAAAGAAGATGTGGAGGCCATTGCAGATTTGCTGGAGCGCGCGGTTTCGCTGGGAAAGAAGAAACTGGGGGTGCACAAAGGGCGGCTGAGAATCTCCGTCAGTGTGGGGAATTTCATCCCCAAACCTCACACTCCTTTTCAATGGTGGGGACAGGAGGCGGCGGAGAGCCTGGAGGAGAAACAGGCTTATCTGCGAAGCGCGGTGCGGACGCGGCGAGTCCGTCTCTCCTGGAGTGATATAGAGATGAGCCGCCTGGAGGCGGCCATCACCCGCGGAGACCGTAAACTCGGCGAGGTGCTGCACGGGGCCTGGCAGGCTGGAGCGCGCTTTGACGCCTGGGCGGAGTGTTTCCGGCCCGAACTGTGGCGTCAGGCCTTCGAAAATGCGCGCCTGGAGTGGAAGGATTATGCTAACCGGCATATCCAATTCGAGGAGCGTCTTCCCTGGGACCACCTCGACTATGGAACGACGAAGGAGTTCCTCTGCCGCGAAGCGAATGCCGCCCTTGAAGGCGCGCTTACCCCGGATTGCCGGGTAGATGTCTGCGCCGACTGCGGCGCCTGTCCGCGAAGTTCGACCTTCGCAGGAAACTGATACTATGCAAGAGATCATCTGCCGCTTTTCCAAAGGCGAAGAAGTGAAATGGGTCTCCCATCTGGAGACCATGCGGCTACTGGAGCGGGCCCTGCGCAGGGCACAGATTTCTATCGCCTATACCCAGGGTTTCAACCCTCGTCCCCGCTTGGCGATGGGCCCCGCCCTTCCGGCGGGGATGACCAGTGAGGCCGAACTCGTCGCTTTCTTCCTCTCTCGAAAGATGGACCCGGATGAACTCAAGCAGCGATTGAATGAGCAGCTACCGACCGGATTCGCCCTCCAGACCACCTGGGCCATACCCGGCTACAGGAAGAAACAGACCCTGGGTGACATTGACACCGCCGAATACATCATCATAGTAAAAGGGCCTGTGGAGGCCGAGGAACTGGAGCGGAGGGCGGTCGGCCTGCTTTCTTGCAAAGAGATTCCATTGACTCGGCAAAGAGAAAAGAAGACTCAGCACATAGACCTCAGGCCCTGGATCCTGGCGCTGACAGTGTCCGAGATGAAAGGCGCAGCGGAGATAAAGATGACTCTGCGCACCGGCAGCACAGGCGGCGCCAGACCTCAAGAGGTATTGGAGCAACTCGGAGCCGCGGGCCCGGAATGGGAGGTGTCTTGCCATCGCAAGGCCCTTTACGCGGGGCGCAGCGAAGAGCGGACCAAAGCGCGTGGAGTGCGCTTGCGTGGTCTGCACCGCGGACAGGCCGATCACCGAAGAGAACGGCAGGCGCGCGGCGGGAGATAATCTGATAATCTATGATGAGCGGAGTGTTGACCTACAAGGTCCTGCGGCGTACGCTCGCTACTGTGAAAAGAGATAACCTATGAAAAGATCCTCCAAGACGAAGAAAGAGATATTAGTAAGCGCGGGCCCCCTGGAATCGCGTGTGGCGATTATGGAAGGAGGCCGCCTCGCTGAATTCCATCTGGAGCGGGAACCGCGTATCGTCAGCAACATCTACAAAGCGCGGGTAACCAGCGTCTTGCCGGGCATGGAGGCCGCCTTCGTTGATATCGGAGCGGAGAAACACGCCTTCCTCTCCGCGGAGGAGACCCTCTATGAATATCGCGAAGAGGGGGAGAAAGAATCCATGGCTCCCCGCCAGTCACAGGGCAAACCGCTCGGAGGCATCGCGGTCGGCCAGGAGGTCTTGGTCCAAGTCAACCGCGCCGCCGTAGGCACCAAGGGTGCCCGCGTCACTACGCGGCTGGCACTTCCGGGGAGATACCTGGTCTTGCTCCTAACTGACAGCGGTCGAGTAGGGGTTTCCCGCAGGATCGAATCAGAGAAAGTCCGCCAGCGGCTGCGGGAACTGGGAGAAGAACTCTGCCCTCGCGAATACGGGCTGATTCTGCGCACCGAGGCGGAGGGAGCGCGCAAATCCCAGATTCAGCGAGACATGGAGTTCCTGCTGGAACTGAAAAAGCGCCTTTTCGACAAGGCCTCCAGTCTGCCCGCTCCGGCCCTGGTGCACCAGGACCTTCCTCTCGTTTTCCAGATAATCCGCGACCATTTCAACTGGGATGTGAGCCGGCTGCTGGTTGATTCCGAAGAGGTTTATAGAAGCGCCCTGGAACTGGTCGAGGTGGTCGCGCCCCGGCTCAAGAAGAGAGTCGCCCTTTACAGAGAGGAACCGGGGATCTTCGAAGATTTCGGAATAGAGGATGAAATAGCCCGCCTGTGGCAGCGAAGAGTCTGGCTGAAGGCGGGGGGCTATATCAGCATTGACCAGAGTGAAGCCCTCTGCGCTATTGATGTCAACACCGCCCGCTACACAGGCAAGGCGAAAAGCGGCCTGGCGCAGACCATTCTGAAGACAAATCTCGAGGCCGCCGCGGAGATCGCCAGACAACTCCGCCTGCGGGACATCGGCGGCTTGATTGTGGCCGACTTCATAGACATGAAGAGCGCCGCCCATCGGGCAAAAGTACTGAAGGCCTTCCAGGAGGCCGTCGCCAGGGATCGCGCCAAATCCAGAGTGCTTTCCATCAGCCCCCTGGGCATCATTGAGATGACCCGCAAGAAACATGGAGAGAGCCTGCTCGGAAAGGTCTCCGTAACCTGTCCGGAGTGCGGCGGGTTGGGACGTGTCCCCAACTCGCTCACCATCTGTTTCCAGATACAACGAGAACTCCGCCGCAAGGCGAGAGAACGCCCAGCCGGCGCGCTGGCCGTCTGGCTCGGCCCGGAGGTGGCCCTCCTGCTGATAGGCGCGGAGGGTGAACAGGCGAAACAACTTGCCGGCGAACTGCAGAGACCTTTATATGTGCGCGTCAGAGGCGACAATCCCCGCGAATATGAAATCGCGCTTCTGGAATCGGGTGAGGTGGAAGAGCGGGTAGGCATCTTCCAGGCAGGTCAGCAGTTGCTCTGCCGTCGGCTGGGGGAAGAAGGGGATATCGCCCTTTCAGAGGAGGGGTATCTGGTTGAACTCCAGCCGCCTGCAAAGACCGCAAGAGTGACCTTCACCGTGGAGTTGCTGAGGGCCGATCCCTACCGCGGAGTTGGCCGGGTGCTTACCCCCGAGGGCGAGCCGGAGGAACCGGAGAAACCTGCTAAGCGCCGCGGCATCAGGCGCAGGGCCTATCGCCGCTCCCGCAAGAAGAAAGAGGCCGCTCCCGAGGAAGCCGTCTCCGCAGAGAAGCCGGCCGCCCCGCCGGCGAAACCGACTGAGCCGCAGCCACCCTCGGTTGAGCGAAAACGCTCCCGTCAGCGGCGCTCTCGTCCTCGCAAGCGCCGGCCCTCTTCGTCAAAAGAACAGCCCACTGCCGAGAAGACTTCGCCGAAGAGCACTGGCTCCACTCCCAAGCCGGATACCTCTCGGCAAAAGCAGAGCGGCAAGCCGCGCCGCCGCCGCCCACGCAGAAGAAAGACGACCTCTCCCTCCCGGCCGGAAGACCGCACGCAGCAATGAATCTA
>WVXJ01000011.1:5421-17353 GCA_011773575.1 Armatimonadota bacterium
GCGAGTTCCTCATCCACCGCCACTTCCGTCTGCCCCACACGAAAGAGATAGGAAGGAAAGCGCTGCATCAGCACAATCGGCTGGCCCGGCAGCACCCCCAGCGCCAACAGCCGCTCCACCTGTCCCCGTTCGGCGGTGTGGATATAAGCGACGGTTCCGCTCGCTCCCTCCTCCAATTCGGAGAGGGGAGCCACCACCCGGATGGAAGTATCACGCTTCTCTTCACAGCAAGCGCCGGGAGGAATGGGGCGACCGTGGGGACAGGATCGAGGATGTCCAAGTAAAGTGCAGATGCGTTCATCTATGCCGCGCTTGAGAACGTGTTCGAACCGGCAAGCGGCCGCATCCCCAAGTGATTCCGGCAGGTCCAGCACATCTGTCAACAGCCGCTCCGCCAAGCGATGGTTACGCACCACGTGTTTACCCCGCTCCGCGCCGGCGGGAGTCAGAGAGATTTCTCCTTCTTCACGCAATTCCACCAAATCAGCCGTTAGCAATTCTTGTATTTCTTCACCTTCAAGCGTTGCGGAAGGCGGCATTTCATCTTGCACAACATGTCCGCGCAGACCCCGCGCCAAAATCCCCATGTTGACCCGCTCGCGGCCTTTCTCGAATTGCTCAACCCACAGCGTCTCCAGTATCTCTTCGGCCTTATCGCTTAACGGCATCCTTTCTTGCCTCCTTCAAGACATCGCTCTCCCCGGATTGTTTCCCCGTTCGGGTCGGCAGAGGTGTGGAGTAGCCGCACATCGGGCAGCAGACCATGGGACACCTTTTTCCAAAGGGACAAGCCCGACATCGGTTCTGCGCTTCCGGGCTGTTCTCATCAAACTCATTGCCGCAAAGAGCGCACTTCAAAATCTCACCCCCAACAAGTTCAATAAGTGATAAAGGGCAAAGCCGACAGTCCACGCGAAGGGGAAGATGAACCCGACTATCGCCAAGGTCGTCTTCAATCCCCGCTCCTTTTGCATGATAAGCCATTGTGCCACACAGGGGAGAAAGAGCGTCATCGTCACCATTGCCACCACCAGGGGAACTCCGTTCAGGAGTCCCTGAGAATGGAGATCAAAAAGCCCGGCCGCGCCATAATCACGTCTGAAGAAACCGAAAAGGAAGGCTGTCGCCGTCTCCTCCGGCAAGCCGATGGCCGCCACCAGAGGCCGCAGGCCCAAAATGACCCAGTCGAAGAGTGAGTTGCCGAACAGGGGAATCTGCCTTCCAATCCAGATAATGACCGAAACGGCGAGAAAGAGCGGCAGGATCTCCAGAAAATACCATTTCATGCGCGCATAGGATTTGCTCAAGACATTGCTTAATTTGGGCCGGCGCAAAGGAGGTACTTCAATATAGAAGGAAGCGCGCTCTCCCTTCAGCACCTTGGAGGAGAGAAAACCGACACAGAGAAATACGAGGCCGACCACTACCACCCAGATCGCCAGTGCCGCCGGAGACCCTGAAAGCAGCCCCAGAATGACTCCGAGTTGGGCGGAACAGGGAATCGCCAGAGCCAGCAGCAATGTGGCAATCACCCTCTCCCGGCGGGTCTCCAGCACCCTCGTAACCAGAGTCGCCATCGTGCCACAGCCGAATCCCAGCACCAGGGGAATGACGGCGCGGCCGGAAAGCCCGATTATCTTGAAGAAACGATCAATTAGAAGCGCCAGACGGGGAAGGTAGCCGCTGTCCTCGATAATGGCGAAGACCAGGAAGAAAGTCGCCACTATGGGCAGGATAATCGCCACCGCGTACTTTAGGCCGAGAGTGATAACACCATATTCGTGAACGAAGAGATCCTGCACCACTACCCAGGGGATAACCCTCTCCGTAAAACCGGTAATGTATGGCTCGATGAATCCGTCGAAAAGTCGCTCCTGAAGCAGATCCACCAAAATGCCCGCGCCGAACTTCCCGACAAAAAGAAACAGCCCCACATACAGCACAACCAGGAGAATCGGCAGGCCCGTCAAAGGCCGTATCATCCAATTACTCAATCTCTGCGCCGCCCCATGGAGGGCCTTCGTCGGAGGAGAAGAAGCGATCTCCATCAGCCGGTTCGCGGCCTTCTGTCTCTCCATCCAGAAGAGATAGTCCGGCGCATGCGCAAGACCCTCCCGGGCGCGGTGAATCTCTTGCTGGATCGCTTCAAAGCCCTTTCCCTCGCGCGCCTTCACCGCTTCCAGCAACTCGCTGTCTTCGCCAAGCAACAGCCTGGAGACGGCGCGCCGGGAGAAAGCGTACTCCCCTTGCAGCAGCGCCTCCACGCCCTCCACCGCATTCGCCAGCCGGCGGGAAACCGGTGTCACGGAGACGCCGTTCTCCATGACTCGGGTAATCTGCCCGTCCCCGAAAAGTCTCTCCTGCAGACGCTCTCTCAGCCTGTCCAAACCTTCTCCGGTGACCGATACCGTGGGGACCACCGCTATTCCCAGTTCCTGCTCCAGCCGCTCACAATCTATCTTCATCCCCAGCCGGGCGGCTTCATCCAATATGTTTACAACCAGAATCAAAGGCAGGCCCGCCTCGATCAACTGGAGCGTAAAAGGAAGCATCCGGCCCAGACTCCTCGCATCCACCACCTGGAGAATGACATCCGGCTTCTCCTCCATCAACAGGGCCCGCGCCACCCGCTCTTCCTCGGTGATGGGAGATAGTGAATACATTCCCGGGGTGTCAATGACTTCGACTCCCGCTTCCCCCAGCCGGAACTTGCCCCTGCTTATTTCAACTGTGGTGCCCGGGTAATTGGAAACCGCCACATAAGCGCCGGTGAGGGCATTGAAAAGCACGCTTTTTCCAACATTGGGGCTGCCCACTATCGCAACCTTGCGAGTCCCGCGGCGGCTCTTCGGTTGTTCACCGACGGAGCGGTCACGACGTCTATCTTGCAAGGAAGACGTTCCCTCTTTCAACGCGCTGACTCCTTCATCTGGCTTTCGCTTCACTCTCCAGTATGATGCGTATCTTCTCCGCAGTCTGTCTCCCCAAGGCGCGCGGCTTTCCCGCCACCTCCAACAACATGGGCCCATCCGCCACCGGCTCTTGCCCGACAACCTTAAGCCTCGCCCCGGGGACAATACCGACTTTGGAGAGATACTGGAGCACTTCCGGCGATTCGTCACCCACCGCCGCCACACGCGCCCGGGAAGAAGGCTTCGCCTCCGTCAAGGGAATGCTCTTATCCGCCGCGGAGATGTCTATGGGGTGACCGTGAGGACAGGTGTCAATCTCTCCAAGGCGTTCCGCCACACGCTCTTCCACCTCTCCGGTTATAAGATGCTCGAAGCGACACGCCTCCTCATGCGCCTTCTCCCAGGGAAGCCCCAGCATATCGGTCAACATCCTCTCCGACAGCCGGTGGCGGCGGATTACCGCCGCGGCCAGCCGCCGGCCTTTCGCGCTCAACGAGACTTTTCCATACGGGCTATACTTCACCAGCCCCATGCTCGCCAGCCGCTTCATCATCCCTGTCACCGAGGGAGGCGCCACCCCCAGATGGCGCGCCAGATCCTTTATCGTCGCTTCTCCTGACTCCGCCACACGCCAGATGGCCTCCACATATTCCTCTGTCCCTTGGGTCAGTTTTCGTGCCGCAGCCATCGTTCACGCCTCCATATGCCGCTCAGCCAAATTCCTCCACGGGGCCAGATAATGTTGGTATTATTCGGCTAACCTTTATATTTTGTTAGGCTAACCTAATTATACCATAGTCTGACCGCTTTTGGTCAACAATTCTCCCTTCAGGCAGACCAGTCGCCGCCTCCTGAATATAAGAAGATCGGCTACCTCCGGCAGAAAACCGTTTCTCCCGTGCGGCGCAGCAAAGACAAGACATCGGTTTCGGAACTTCTCACACCGAGGAAGGTCTTGTATGATAACAGCAAGAAACTCGCCTTGCGGGAACCGCTGTCCAGGCCGACCGGTAGGCAGCCGAGAGGATCAAAATGAGAACTTCTGCTCTACTGATAATCTTGCTCGGTTCTCTCACCGTGGTCATGGCCTCATGCGGCAGGAACGCTGCCCTCCAGCCATCGCCTCCCATTGAAGCCCCAATCCCCGCCGGAATCGTGTATGCACATTACACTGAGCAAGGGACCGAAATCCTCTGGCGAAAGCCCATGGCCCTGGATGAAGTTGTCCTCTATGCTTCCAGCTCTTGGGGCATAATCCCGGATGAACTCGGCTATCTCCCTTCACCAGATGGCAAGTGGCTGCTGGTATGGGATACAGAGGAATCTTATAGTCACCAAGACGGCGACCAGAGCACCACACGCTGGCTGGTGATTCGGCTCACCGACGGCAAGCAACTTGAGATAGGCAAGGTTCCGGGCAAGGCTTGGCTTTTGCCATACTGGCAGGATAGTGGCCATATCGCCCTTATGGGAGAAATCGAAGAGAAGACAGTGTTCGATGTTGAAACAGAGCAACTCTGCCGGCCTCTGCCGCAAGGCGGAAGGAGGGAATCAGACGCGGCGGCATCCAAGGCGAGTGAGAATCGGCTGGTCAGCTACTGCCAAGACTACCACCCAAAGGATTGGAAGTATCTGCAATTGGCCATTAGTGGACTCGAGAAGCAGTTGGAGTTAAGCGACTATTATTCACATCTCTTTGTCGCCAAGGAGCCGCGCGAGTACTTGATACTTAGAACTCTCGGGATTCCATCTTGCGGGCTACTCCAGCCTCAGTGTGGTGGCAGGCATTTCAAAGCTCCCAGAGTCGCCTTTTCTCCTGACTACTCAGTGATTGCGCGTTCCTATGCTTGGCAGTCAGAGCCTGCCAAACAACGGTCGGGTTCTGTTGCTCGTGAGAAAGCGATAGGAAGTGGTGTGCATCTTGAGATCTTTGAAGTTGGCTCTGGCAAGCGCGTCTGGAGCATAGGATTTGCCTCGAAGCCTCGAGTCTTGCCCAAGGGTTGGCCATTCATAAATCCTCCCCCTCTTCCTTTCACTACCCCGGAAATCTGGGACACGAGATTCAGCGCTGACGGCCGCTATCTGTCTTTCACTACTTCAGACGAGGATGTAGGAAGCGGCTATATTGTTAGGATCGTAGATACTGCCAACTGGCAAGAAGTCCTCCGCTTGTCGGATGCGACGAACGCCTTTGTAATCCCGATGCCGAAGCAGAACCAGTAGCCTGCTATTTCCCAAATCTTGACAAGGCTGGTAAGATTAACAACGCGAAATCCACCCTGTGGGATCACACCGCAGGTCAACCAAATCAATCGTTTCAATAAGGAGGTCAAAATGAGAACCTTCGCTTTTCTGATAATCCTGGCTATTTTGCCGCTCGCCGGTTGCGAGCCCCCCGGTTCGCAAACCCCGATGCCATCACCCTCTCAAATGAAGCCGCCGCGACAGGCGCGAGATATGATAGAGCAGCGCCAGATGAGGGAAGCGGATATCAATGAGTTGATATTTCGCGATCAATTCAAAGAGCTCCCTTCAAATCTCCGGGAGAAAGTGAGTTTCTTCTTTCTCTCCCTGGACGGCAAGGACCCCAGTGATGAGTTTATGAAGAGATTCGAAGGCAACGATCCGCCGGTCAAGAAGGAATCAGAATGTGTCGTTTCTTCACTCGAAGGGGGACAGGTTCAAATCAAAGACAAAGAAACAGACGAAGAAGGAGTGAAGTTCCGAGTGCACGTCATCTTCTGGAAGACCCCCGAAAAGGGGGAAGTTGAAGTAAGTTATTACGCAAGCGGCCAGCCTGCCTCCACCCGCCTCTATCGAATCTCAAGAGACGGAGACAAGTGGATTGTGAAATAGGCCGAGATGCCGCGTGGTTCGCCGGCAGTCCTGCTGTCAACTGGAAAAAGAGAAAATGGGCAAATCGCTGACTCGCAAGATATTGGAGGATCACCTGCTGCGGGGGAACTTGCAGCCGGATGAAGAGAATGCCATCCGCATTGATCACGCTCTGCTGCAAGATGCCACGGGAACCATGGTGGCTCTCCAGTTCGAGCAAATCGGCTTGCCCCGCATCAAGCCGGAATTGGCCGTTGTCTATGTAGATCACAACATGCTGCAGTTGGATTACCGCAACCCGGAGGACCATCGCTTCCTCCAGACCTGGGCGGCCAAGCGCGGGCTCCACTTCTCGCGGCCGGGCAATGGCATCTGTCACCAGGTAAACACGGAGCGATTCGCCCGCCCCGGCAAGACACTTTTGGGCGCGGATTCGCATACACCTACCGCGGGCGCGGTGGGCTGTCTCGCCATCGGCGCGGGCGGATTGGAGGTGGCCGTCGCGCTGGCAGGTCATCCTTTTGAACTGAGCACCCCCAGGATCGTGAAGGTGCGGCTGGAGGGAAGACTCTCGCCCTGGGTGGAGGGCAAAGATGTCATCCTGGAGATGCTGCGGCGCATCGGTGTGAAAGGCGGGCTCGGCAATATCTACGAGTTTGGCGGCCCCGGCGCGGCGGCTCTGCCGGTAACCGCCCGCGCCACCATCTGCAACATGATCGCAGAACTCGGTGCCACCAGCGGCATCTTCCCCTCTGATGAAAACACCCGTCACTTTCTCCGCCAACAGCAGCGTGAAGAGCAGTGGGTGGAACTGAAGGCGGATGCGGATGCCGAATATGATGAAGAGATAGTAATCGAACTCGACAAGATTGTGCCTCTTATCGCGCAGCCGCACAACCCGGACAATGTCGTGCCCGTCGAGGAAATTGCCGGAACCAGGGTCGCCCAGGTGTGTGTGGGCAGTTGTGTCAACTCCTGGTACCCGGACCTCGCTCTGGTTGCGGAGATACTCTCCCGCGGTGAAGGAGTCCACCCGGAGATAACCATGACCGTTTCTCCGGGGTCGCGGCAAATCCTCGATACCATCACCCGCACCGGAGTATTGGAGAAGTTGACGAGCGCGGGTGCGCGCATTCTGGAGCCGGCCTGCGGCCCCTGTGTGGGGATGGGCCAGGCGCCGCCGGAGGGGATCGCTTCGGTGCGCACTTTCAACCGCAACTTCCGCGGGCGCAGCGGCACCCTCGCCGACCAGGTCTTCCTCTGCAGCCCGCCGACAGCCGCCGCCATCGCGCTGCGCGGAGAAATCACCGACCCGCGGCAACTCGGCGACTATCCCAAGATTGAAGATGCTGCTCCGGTGATAAATGATCGTATGATTCTGCCCCCGCTCCCCCAAGCAGAGGCAGAGCGCGCGGAAATCATCTACGGGCGTAACATCTTGCCACCACCCGCCCAATCGCCGCTGCCGGAAAGTCTGGAGGGGAAGGTGCTGATTCGCCTGGGGGATAATATCTCCACCGGTTCCATGACTCCTGACGGCGCACTCGTCATGGCCGACCGCTCCAATGTGCCCGCGCTTGCTCAATACTGCTTTGCAAAAGAGGATCCTGATTTCATCTCCCGCGCGCAATCGGAACAGGGTGGGTTCATCGTCGGGGGAGAGAACTATGGACAGGGCTCTTCCCGGGAACATGCCGCGCTCGCCCCCAAACAACTTGGAGTTACCGCCGTCTTCGCCAAAGGTTTCGCCCGGATCCATCGCCGCAATCTAATCGCGCAGGGATTATTGCCCCTGCCGATCCCCGAAGAGGTATATCGGCTTGCGAACATAGGTGCTTCCTGGAAACTCCCGGCAGTGCGCGAAGAACTCGCCGCGGGAGAATCACACATTACGCTGAGGATCAACGGAAAGAAGTTCCGTCTTTCGCATGGGCTCAATAAAAGAGAGCGTGAGATGCTGCTCGCTGGTGGGGCGCTTGCCTGGATCAGGGAGCGGGAAGAGCGGAGGGCGCAATCCTAGAGCGTTTTGTCTTACATACGTCCATTCTAGATTTCTGCTTGCATCAAGGTCAGTCCGGCGCCACACTTGTGTGGGCTTTGTTTTTATGGTATGATTTATGAGTAACTTTTAGCGTCCGAAAGCGCGGATTCGAGGGTATGAGACCCGGATTGGAGCGATCTGCAGGCTCATAACCGGGGAAAAAGACAGCGAGGAAAGCGCGTGGCATTGGTGTATATCAACGGTGAGTTCTTCCCTCCTGAGGAAGCAAAGATTTCCGTTTTTGACCACGGCTTTCTCTATGGAGACGGCGTTTTCGAAGGGATACGAGTCTATAATGGCCGGGTCTTCAAACTAGATGAACACCTTCAGCGGCTCTACCGAGGAGCAAAAGCCATCATGCTGAAGGTTCCTCAGACCCCTGAGCAACTGAAGCAGACCGTATTGGGGTGCGTGAGTCGCAGCGGTCTCCGGGATCCCTATATCCGTCTGGTGATCAGCCGCGGCAAGGGAGACTTGGGCCTTGATCCCAACAAATGCAGTGATGGAGCCGGCCTCATCATCATCGTGGACAAGATAGCCCTCTACCCAAGGAGTATCTATGAAGAGGGACTGCGTATGATCACGGTAATGACGCGACGAAACCTGCACACGGCGACCAATCCGGCCATCAAGTCCCTGAATTACCTGAACAACATCATTGCGCGTCTCGAGGTCAGCCAAGCCGGATATATGGAAGGTCTGATGCTCAATCAGGAAGGCTATGCGGCAGAAGCCACCGGAGATAATATCTTCATCTATCGAGACGGCCGGCTGATAACACCTCCGGTGAATGTGGGTATACTGCAAGGGATCACCCGAGATGTTGTGATCGATTTGGCGCGCCAGATGGGTCTGGAAACGAGAGAGGAACGCTTCACTCTCTATGACATCTATACTGCGGATGAATGTTTCCTTACCGGCACCGCCGCGGAAATCGTCCCGGTGGTGGAACTGGACGGGCGTCAGATAGGAGATGGGCGCCCGGGCGAGAAAACCCGTCAGTTGACTGCGCGCTTTCACGAGATAACTCAGAGCGAGGGAATGGCCCTGTAGAAGTAAGGAGGGTGCGATGAGTGAGAGCGAAAATGCCGATATACTGCAACGCTTCACTCGCTCCGCCATCCAGGTAGTTCAACTGGCAAGAGAAGAGGCGCGCCGCTTTCGCGGCAACACGGTAGGTAGCGAACATATACTCTTGGGCTTGATTCGGGAGCAGGAAGGGCTCGCCGCCAAGGTCTTGGAGCGCATGGGCGTCAGCCACGGCCGCGTGCAAAACGCGGTGCGCCAACAGTTGGGTTCAGCGGAGATGCGCTCCGGCATGGGTGCAGGGCGGACCTGGACCCCCCGCGCCCGGCGGACACTCGAGATAGCCCTCGAGGAAGCGCGTGACCTCAACCCGAAACTGGGCCTGGCACAATATGTGGACACCGAGCATCTGCTCCTGGGTTTGCTGAGAGAGCCCGACAGTGCCGCCATGCGGGTGCTGCGGTCGCTCAATGTTGATGTCGAGCAGATGCGCCAACATATAATCCGCGCCATGGGCGGCGGCGCCAGCGCCTCCCCCGGCCAAAAGGGCCGCTCCTCCACCCCTGTTCTTGACGCCTTCGGCCGGGATCTCACGCGCATGGCCTCAGAGGATAAACTCGATCCAGTGGTCGGGCGCCAGTCAGAACTCCAGCGTGTCATCCAGATACTCTCTCGCCGTACCAAGAACAACCCTTGTCTTATCGGGGAGCCGGGTGTGGGCAAGACCGCCATCGTGGAAGGTCTCGCCCAGCGCATTGTTCAACGGGAAGTGCCGGAGGTGCTCTTCCAGAAGCGCGTCATCGCCCTCGACCTTGCGGGCGTGGTCGCCGGCACCAAGTATAGGGGTGAGTTCGAGGAGCGGATGAAACGGGTGACCGAGGAGATCCGCAAGAGTGCCGGAGAGATCATCCTCTTCGTGGATGAAGTCCACACCCTCATCGGAGCGGGCGCCGCGGAGGGGGCGATAGATGCCTCCAATATCCTGAAGCCGGCCCTCTCCAGGGGAGAGCTTCAATGCATAGGCGCCACTACCCTCAGTGAATATCGCAAGTACATCGAAAAGGATCCCGCCCTGGAGCGCCGGTTCCAATCGGTGCTCGTCAGCGAGCCGAATGCAGAGCAAACGGTTGATATCCTCAAGGGATTGCGGCCCCGCTATGAAGCCCACCATCAGGTGAAGATTACCGACGAGGCTCTGGTGGCGGCGGCGCGGCTCTCGGAGCGCTACATAACAGATCGCTTCCTGCCGGATAAGGCGATAGATGTGATGGATGAGGCCTCCAGCCGGGTGAGGCTGCAATTCTCCATGCCTCCACAAGAGGTCAAGGCCACCCGAGAGGAGATAGACACCCTCTCCACTGAATTGGCTTCCATTACCGAACAGCATCCGCTGGAGCGCAACTGGGAGCGCGCTCTGGAGATCCGCACCGCCCAGCAGGAACTTCGCCGCAAACTGGAAAAGACGGAGAACCGCTGGGCCGAGAACCGCGCCGAAGCCCGCGCCGTTGTGAGTGATGAAGATATCGCTCAAGTAGTCTCTCTGTGGACCGGAGTGCCGGTGAGCCGGCTCGCCGCGGAAGAAACGGAGAAACTCCTGCGCATGGAGGAGACGCTCCATCGTCGCATCGTGGGGCAGGAGGAGGCGGTGGCTGCGGTTTCTCGCGCGGTTCGGAGAGGCCGCGCCGGTCTCAAGGATCCTCGCCGGCCCACGGGCTCTTTCGTCTTCCTTGGACCCACCGGCGTGGGCAAGACCGAACTCGCCCGCACTCTGGCGGAGTTCCTCTTTGACTCCGAGGAGGCCGTGGTGAGAATAGATATGTCGGAATATGTGGAGCGCTTCAGTGTCTCCAGACTGATTGGAGCGCCCCCGGGATATGTCGGCTATGAAGAAGGCGGCCAACTCACTGAGGCGGTGCGCCGCCGTCCTTACTGTACAGTCCTTTTGGATGAAATTGAAAAGGCGCATCAGGAGGTCTTCAATATCCTCCTACAGGTCATGGAGGACGGCCGCCTTACGGATTCCCAGGGTCGAATTGTAGATTTTCGCAATACAGTGTTGATTATGACCTCGAATATCGGCACAACCTCCTTCGATCCGGGCTCCGGCATAGGCTACCAGGCCCTCAGCGGAGGCGAAGAGGCCGACTCCCATGCTCGTATGAAAGAGACTGTGCTGGAGAAACTGAAGCAGAGCTTCAGGCCCGAATTTCTTAACCGCATAGATGAGATAATCGTCTTCCACGCTCTTAGCGAAGAGCAAGTCAGGCAGATTGTGGAACTTCTCTTGGCGCGGGTGGCGGCCCAGGTCAAAGGCCAGGGCATGACCCTTGAAGCTACCGCGAAGGCCAAGCAACTACTGGCCACCGAAGGCTTCGACCGCGCTCTGGGTGCCAGACCGCTGCGTCGCGCTATCCAGCGTCTGGTTGAAGACCCGCTTTCCGAACAGTTGTTGCACGGAGATTTTGTCGAAGGCGACGTGATCGTTGCAGATGTGGAAGAAGGCCGTATCGTCTTCCACAAACAGGTGAATCTTGCTCCGGCGTTGAACTGAAGATACCGGAGCATTCGCGCCTTTCGTGCTTTCCACGTTATGTTGTGACCCGAGAGAATCTGACACCGGGAAACCGTTGTTTTTATATGTGCTTTGAACTTTTTGGGATAAGTGCACTCAAAGTGTGATCGCGGGAGAGGGTGGTGTGAGGCAGGGAGCAGAAGGGCTGTCTCCCCCCGGCACCCTATGCTTTCCTGCCTCACACCCCCTTTCCCGATTCAGAGCTGCTTCTCTCGGGCCTGCTGTCCCGTTATCTTGATCTTGAGCGACTTCTTCGTTCCCCCTCAATCAGAGGCCGCGGATGCCAAAGCGAAAAGCGATCTACGCCTGTTCCGAGTGTGGTCATGAAGCCCTCCGTTGGCTGGGGCGATGCCCCGACTGTGGAGAATACAACACTCTGGCGGAGCAGCCAGCCCATTTCCGCCAGCCCTCCGGCGGCTCCGGGCACTCTCGCATCGTCTCCGCGCCGGTAAGCATGGCCGCAGCGACTCACCTCCCTTCCCGCTGTCCGGTGGCAATAGAGGAATTCGACCGGGTCCTGGGAGGAGGGCTGGTCGCGGGCTCGGT
>WVXJ01000011.1:17363-22668 GCA_011773575.1 Armatimonadota bacterium
ATACAGAAGTCTTCTACATCAGCGCGGAGGAGTCCATCCACCAGGTGCAGAGCCGCGCCCGGAGGCTGGGAGAGATTCCCTCTTCTCTTCTGGTGGTGGCGGAAGATGACGTCGAGACAATCGAGGAACATCTGGAAGCGGGAGCGCCGGCCCTCGCCGTGATTGATTCCATCCAGGCCGTCTGCGATGCTGAACTCGCCTCCGCTCCAGGCACAATAAGCCAGGTTCGTCAATGTGCCGGAAGGCTGCTGCGCCTGGCAAAAGAGCATAACTTTCCCCTCTTCCTGGTGGGGCATGTTACAAAAGAGGGAACCGTCGCCGGCCCCCGCCTCTTGGAGCACATGGTGGACACAGTGCTCTACTTGGAGGGTGAGCGCCACCTCGGCTATCGGCTCTTGCGGGGCCGCAAGAATAGGTTCGGCTCTACCGATGAAGTGGGAGTCTTCGAGATGACAGAGACAGGCCTCGTCGAGGTGTCGGATCCCTCTGGAGTTTTCTTGTCCCAGCATCGACCCGGCACCTCCGGTACCGCCCTCAGCGTGATCATGGAAGGCAGCAGGCCTCTCCTCATAGAGGCACAGGGGCTCATAACGCGGGCAGCGGGTCCACCCCGGCGCGCCTGCGCAGGTCCGGATTACAATCGAGTCTCCTTAATACTGGCGGTGTTGGAGAAACATGCGCGGCTTCCACTTTCCGTCAGCGATGTGTTTGTCAATATTCCCGGCGGCTTGCGGGTGTCGGAGCCGGCCGCGGACTTGGCCATCGCCCTCAGCCTGATCTCCGGTTACAGAGACCGCTCCCTGCCTGCCGGCACATGCTGCATAGGCGAAGTGGGGCTGACAGGGGAGATAAGGTCTGTGAGCCGGCTGGAGAGGAGGCTGGCTGAGGCAGCCCGATTGGGCCTGCAAAAAGTGGTTGTCCCCGCAACCCCCGCTTTAGGAGATTTTCCAGCAGGAATGGAACCAATAACGGTGGAAAACCTTAAACAAGCAGTGGCAAAAACGCTGAAATCTAAGTAAGCCGAAGCAAAGCAGCGGAGAGCGGTTGTCCTGGTGGGTGGTTTTCTGCTAGTATGTCGTTCTCCCTAAATGCAAAACTGAAAGCAGGTAACCAAAATGGCCTTTCGCATCGTGGGACTCGTTCTTTTTGCCATAGGCTTCAGCTTGGCCTGTGCGGTGTTGGGCTATGCTGCTTCCATATGGTACCTGGGGCTCGATTTCTGGGTGATTCCACCCGCCGTTACCGCGGAATTTACCGATACTTTCGTCGTTTCCATCACGGTCGCCTTCATCGCTCTCGGGCTGCTGGTCGGAATCGCCATGGCCAGCGTCATTTATCGCCAGTTTTCCACCCTGGCCGCCAACCTGGTGGAAATTCCCTCCACGGACAAGTTGGCCGTTCTGCTGGGTTTTGTGGTCGGTTTGATGGTGGCCATCCTCTTGAGCCCCCTCTTCGAACTCCTGCCCAGGGATTTGCCCATGATACGGCCCGCTCTGGTGGGGCTCGTCTACCTTCTCTGCGTCTACGGCGGTATCACTGTTGCCATGGGCATGAAGAGCGAACTCGCTTTTCTTCTTACCAGACCTCCGAGCACAGAGGGTGGCGACAGCGGGGATGATGAACAGAAGCTCACCCCCAAACTCTTCGACACGAATGTCATTATCGACGGCCGCATCGCTGACATCTGCCGGGCGGGATTCGTAGAAGGTCCGCTCTACATCCCGGACTTCGTCCTGGAAGAACTCCATCTCATTGCAGACTCCTCCGACAACTTGCGGCGCGCTCGCGGCCGGCGGGGACTGGACATACTTGCCCAACTCCAGAAGGAACAGAAGAAAGTCCGGGTATATGACCACTACAAATCTCCCATGCCCCGCGGTGAGGCGGTGGATGCAAAGCTCGTAAGACTGGCGAAGGAATTGGAGGCCTCCATCGTCACCAATGATTTCAACCTCAACAAAGTGGCGTCCCTGCAGGGAATCACCGTTCTGAATGTGAATGAACTTGCCAGCGCCCTCAGACCCATCGTCTTGCCCGGAGAAGACCTCACCGTCACCGTTGTCCGGGAAGGCAAAGAACTCAACCAAGGCGTCGCCTATCTGGATGACGGCACCATGGTGGTGGTCGAGGCGGGTAAAACCCACATCAACGAAACCCTTAATGTGGTTGTCTCCAGTGTGCTCCAGACAGTCGCCGGAAAGATGATCTTCGCCAATATCAAATCCAGAGAAAACCAGTCCGGCCCGCGCCAGCAGCCGGAAGACGCTCGCAACCGCATGAATCGGGGCCCGAATTCCTCTTCGTCGCGGCACTGATACTAACGGACACACGGCCATTTCCGTTCACAGGCCAGAAGAACCTGAACGGTTGCAATGAACCATCCTTTACGCACTTGTGCCCTGCTCGCCGCGGCCGGAGCCGGCCGGCGCATCGCCGCGCAAACCGGTGAATCACCCTCCCCGAAAGCCTTCCTCCAACTGGCCGGCAAACCGCTCTTCATGCACTCCGTGGAGGTCCTTCGCACATGCAAGGAAATCAGCGACATCCTCGTGATAGTCGCTCCCTCCATGGTTGAGCAGGCTCGCCAGATCCTGGCGGAAAATCCCTCGAAAAAGAATGAAGTCGTAGTAACCGGAGGAGAAACCCGGCAGGAATCGGTTTATCAGGGCCTGCTCAAGGTCCCTTCGGGGACGGATTATGTGCTCATCCATGATGCCGCACGGCCTTTTCTCACTGAGGCACTTGTGGCAGACTGCCTGAAATCTGCGCAGGCGCACGGAGCCGCCATCTGCGCCCTTCCCGCGTCAGATACCATCAAATCGAGCCCTGACGGCGAAACTGTCGAGTCCACATTGGACCGCAGCCGGCTGTGGAACATCCAAACCCCCCAGGCCTTCTCACACAACCTCATCCTGGAGGCCCACGAAAATGCCCGCCGCCGGGGGGTGGAAGCCTCGGATGATGCCGCATTAGTAGAGGGGCTGGGCCGGGAGGTGCGCCTTGTCACAGGCTCCGCGGAGAATATCAAGATCACCCGCAAGGAAGACCTAGCCATCGCGGAGCAGATAGCCTCCCACAAGATGACCATACGACCTTCCAGCATCCGACCCGGCCTCGGCTTCGATGTTCACGCCTTTGCCGAAGACAGAAAACTCATACTGGCGGGAAAAGAATTTCCCGGCCCCGGCCTGATGGGCCACTCTGATGCCGATGTCATCACCCACGCGGTCATGGACGCTCTCCTCGGCGCGGCGGGACTGGGTGACATCGGGACCCATTTCCCTGATACTGACCCCCAATATGCCGGTGCCTCCAGCATCGGCCTGCTCGAAAAAGTCAAAGAGATGATTTCCGCGGCCAACCTTTGCCTCCTATGGCTCGACATCGTCGTCGCTGCCGAAGAACCCAAGATTGCCCCTCACTCACAACAAATGCGGGAAAACCTTGCCCGCGCCCTCGAAGTTGACCCCGCCTGTATCAGCCTGAAAGGCAAAACCACCGAAGGCATCGGCTTCATCGGCCGCAAAGAAGGAATCGCCTGCTGGGCTATCTGTCTGTTGGCGGAAGGCTAATCCTGAGCGAAGTCGAAGGGAACGCGGATAAAAGCAGAAGAACTTGTAGGGGCAACTGCCACTTGCCCGATCCGGGTCCTTGTAGGGCGGGTGCGCCTGCGCCCGCCGGCCTTTGCCCGCAGTTCAAAGTCGCTGGTTCCTTCAGCAGGTCAACAACCGCCAAGCACTGAACTACTTACATACTTGTCAAACCAGGCGTAGGCACCAGACCGTCATCCAGGAGGTTGAGCTATGTCACTTAGATTCCTCTCGTACTTCGGTGCCGGATTCCTGGGCGCGATAGTCGGCGGCTTGGCGCCCTGGTTTCTTGTGGCCGTCGCAGGATCACAGTCTCTTTCCGCCCTGCCCATACGAATACTCATCGGGTTAATACCTGCCATGGAAGACTTCGGATGGGATAACCTGACCATCAACTGGATTGCCTGGATCCTCATCGGCGCCCTGGGCGGGATTCTCTGTTGTTATCTTATACTCCGTCTTCGCCGTCCGTAACTCAGGAGCCCATTCGGCTTCGCTCAGGGTAGACAGTGCTCCTGCTATCTGCCTCACGCCGGTGTCGGGAAGGAGATAAAGCAATGAAGCGATTAGCAGTACTTTTTCTCACAACCTGCGTCGTCCTGGCTGGCGGGTGTGGTCGGCGAGCGGACTTGCCGCCTGATCTTCGGCCCATCGTGGTCACCGGGATTTATGGACTAGGATTCGAGGTGAGGGGCCATGAATTCTGGATGGTAGAACCGTACAGTGGGCTGTGGCTGGTGGATCCATATTCCGGGCGCCTATCTCGATTAGTCGAGACGCCCGGAGTCCTGGATATATGGGGCCCAAGATGGTCTCCCAAAGGAGAAAGGATTTCCTTTCTGAAAGACCAGAAACTCTGCGTATTGGATATGGCCACCAAGGAGACGAAGATCATTGGAGACCGGGCCTCCCACAACGCTTGGTATGACAATGATCACATATTATGGGTTCAGACGTCTGAAGAGAGAGACCCAGATGGTTACTTCTCGTCGCGGTATCGGCTCATGCTGACAGATATGGCTGGAAACTCAAAGGTATTGCTTACCTCCAATGACAGGATTTCCCATTTTGCCTCTGATGCCGAGTCCGGTACCATTGTATATGGCACAACACATACAACATACGAGACCCCTTCAGGAGATCCAGAGCACAGGTCAAGCATATTCATTTTCTCTATCGAAGACGGCGCCGAGCCTGAGCCGTCTGAACTCAAACTTGCGTCTCCTCCTGTTTACGCTTCTTCATGGGATTTCTTGCTTGGCAAGGGCGCAAAGTATCTCCTATACAGTGTTATTGCGCGTGAAGGTGAACCGCCTTGGCGCTATGAGGCGAGAAGAGCCCGGTTGGCCGGCACTAGAGTACTAAGTTCCAGTGAGATCAAAATCCCTTCCGACTCCAGGCCAGCATGGCAAACACCAGACGCCAAGGAGATGTTATTCGTCACAGAAGATTCAGATGACTATACAGTAGATGAGCATCGTCTCTTTCTGATGACATCGGGCAAGAGAGTATACCTCACCCAGCCCCTACCCTATGGAATGAACGGCTGGGGCACGGATTGGTCGCGGGACGGAAGCCTGTTCGCATACTTCGGGGTGCGGGGGAACGTTGACTGTCCTATACCTTCAACGACCATCCATATTGTAGACAAATCCGGAAAACGGACAAAAGAACTCACTCTCCGCCAACTGGCCGTGTATGGCATTGCGTGGTGA
>WVXJ01000011.1:22714-22896 GCA_011773575.1 Armatimonadota bacterium
AGCCGAGGGGCCGGCCCCCGCCGAATAGTGTGGGGGCGGGCTTCGCAAAGCCCGCCGGGCTGTTAAGGCGCGCTGTCGCAGAAGGTCAACAACCGCCAAACGCTGAACTACTTACACAGTTGTCTAACCGGATTTATGCCTGAGTGGGTCATGAGTGAACTCAATCAAGAAGAATTCAAGCC
>WVXJ01000011.1:23061-30644 GCA_011773575.1 Armatimonadota bacterium
CTCGACGCCCACGGAATCAAGATAACAAATTGGCGGGGACAACAGAAAGACATTTCATGGGCCCGCATCCAACAAGTCCGCGTAGTCACTTGCGGCGGATTGTTCGAATCTCAACCGCCGATATCCGTCAAAGCCGACCGGCACACGGTAAATATACCAGCGTCTATACCGACCGAAGCGCGTACTCGGCTGCTGGAAGAGATCATTTCTCGAGCGGGACTTCGTGAGAGCCATCATAGTTGGTTTGCCAGCACCTATAAGCGCGCTCCCGCGTAAGGTTAAGAACCGCGCAACACTTGGTCCGCAGGGCAGGAGCCACCGCTCCTGCCATCCGTTGCCCGAACGGGTTATGTAGGGCGGGGTCTCCTGACCCCGCCGAGGATGTTCTAATCAGTCGTAGGGCGGGATTCATGCTTCGACTCCGCTCAGCATCCCGAGCAAAGTCGAGGGGCCAACCCCCGCCGAATAGTGTGGGGGCGGGCTTCGCAAAGCCCGCCGGGCTGTTAAGGCGCGCTTCCGCAGCAGGTCAACAACCGCCCAACACTGAAATACTTACTTAGAACGAACTACTTGCTTAGTTGTCAAACCAGGTGCAGGCGTTGGAGGCCGTTTCANNGACGGCTGTCTTACATTCTTGTCATATTCAGAGCGGAAAAAGGGTGACACGCAAGAAGAAGACATGGAGGCCCTGGAATGGGACCGACCTCTAACGCATCGTATTCGTCAGTACCAAGAAGACCGGGAGGCTCATGATGAGGCTTCGCCGCTGGGTAAAACTGGCAACGGCCCTGATCGCTCTTCCTGTAGTGCTGATGTCGCTCGGCTGCGAGCCGCAGGGCAAAGAAACCCGCTATGTTGGAAGAGGAATGGTAGTGGGGTGGTCACCAGACGGTTCCTCGCTGTTGTACGTTGACTACAGTACATTCGATCCTCCAGAGAGTAGCCCAAGCCTGGATATGGTGAATTTCAGAAAAGGGACTCGACGAAGACTGATAAACGGAGCGGGCAAACATCAGGATTCTGAAGAATTCGACATAGTTGGCTTGTGTCAGTGGTTATCTCCCGACAGGCTCGCCTACGCAAGGGCCGCTCACTGGCGTTGCTGGCTCGTCGAGATCGACCTGGATATGCAGCAAATGGGCGTGCTGGCGGAATTTCCAGGAGATGCGTTCCCGCAGTCCGTTCTGGTCGGGCCTAAGAGTAAGGTTGTTTTCATGCGGGACCCGCGGGGGGAGCCATTTGATCCAAACCTCTGGATGCTTGACTTTGAGACGAAGGAAATGAAGAAACTCACTTCTTACACCCTCGACGAAGGTAGTGGTATACGGTTCTATCCATTTCGTCACTACCGATGGTCGAATGACGGAGACAGAGTGCTTTTTGAACTGCACCGCTTAGGCGAAACAGAGAATGACCTAGACTTCCTGAGGGATTCGCTCGGTCTGAGGGTCGTCGATATCAATACAGGCGAGATCGCACAATTCTCGTCCTTGCCCGAAAAAGGCTGGTTCTTGGATTGGGGCGGCAGCAACGACGAATTGCTTGCCTATACCCGGCAACTGCCGAATGGAAATTGGAGATTGAAGGTCTGGAACCATGCGACCCAACAAGAAATCGAGTTGGGCGACACAGAGTATGACTGCGATGCGGCCGCGTTCAATCCTGACGGAAGCAAAATCGCTTTCACACTTAATCTAGGCTCGAAGCGGAAGTGGTGGCAGGCGCTGTCGGCAACGAGGAAAACATATGTCGCTACCCTGAAATGGGAAAACGACGTGCACGCGCCATGATTAGGCGTTTCGGAGGCTCATGATGAGGCTTCGCCGCTGGGTAAAACTGACAATCGCCCTCATCATCATTGCCGTGTTGGTGGCGGCGGCTGCGACACTCCTGGAACGAGCAAGAACCCGGGATAAGGTTGAACTGGGCAAAGTGCTCAGCGCGGGAAGGGTACCCGCAAAGGGCTGGGAGACCACCCTGTTCGAGGGCCATCAACTCACCTTCCCGCTCATACTCTACCCCGGCGCGGAGATCCAGGCTTACGACATGCTCCCCGCGCAAGAAGGCGGCCAGGACTATGTAGTGCTGCTGGGAACAACCGACACCCCCGCCCAGGTCGTCAAATACTATGAAAAAGCCCTGCGCGGCCGCGGCATCAAGATGATGACCAGCGAAGGCGCGCCTCAAGAATATGCAATGTTGTCAGAGACCCCCAAAAACGGCAAGATCCTCCAAGTATTTGCAGACAAAGGCCCCAAAGGCCCACCCGCCGATTTGCTCAATTTCCTACAGACCCCCTCCGAATCAACTGATGAAACAAAGATCACCATCTTCCTGCCACTCCCCAACGAAGTCCTGGAATCCATAGAGCGCTCTCTGGAAGGCGTTCAGTAAAGACGACATATATTTTCGATAGAGGAGAAGCAGGTAATCTCCCTTCAGGATTCTATAATGTTGAGCCAGTCTGTGATTAAAGCATGGGTATGCTTTTGGCGACAAGCGCTTGGGGTATGGGGGCGGATTTGGCTCGCCATAGCCATATCGGCCCTGCTCAGCGCAATAGAGGTCTCGGATTGCCGCGCAGCAGAGAGAGAAACCGTGAAAACGCCTCCTTTGACCCGAACAGCGAGCGGCCCTGTTCTCATCGGAGCCGTCCGCGGCAAGCAGATCATACTCACCGGTGTGTGGGAACCGAAGACAGGCTGGCGGAGCGCGGCCAACGCGGATGAAGACAAGGATCTTATGCCCAATGGCACTGTGTGGACCTTGTACGGTGCCCATAAACGTCCTGTGAGGGTGACCAGTGGACCGCCGCGCGTAAAGCCGCGCTATGAGCCTTTCTTGATGAGGAATCGCCCTTCGGACTTCTATGTTAGCGCGGAACTCGCCAGCCGTCCGAGCTACAAGCATGAGATAGCGGTAGCGGGCGCAGGCTCCACCGACGAACGCCTTGTGCGAGAGTTCCCTCCCATGTGGTACAAGCCTGCTAAGCGGCTCTCTGATTATCTGCTGGAAAACAGCCCGTTGGATGCACTAAACGAAATGCAGGTCGTTCTGGAGGATCTAGACGGTGATGGTAGGAAGGAACATCTGGTCACATTCGCGGGGACAGTATGGTTCTATCCTGCACTTCGAGATAAGGTGGATTATGTCAGGAATGTCGTGATTGCGGCGGCACATACAACTGACAACGGCACTTACCGGGTGAGCATGCTGACCGAGATGGCCCAAAGCATGTTGCGCGGACCATTATTGCACGGAAAAGGGGTACGATATGCAGAAATCCTTGCCATCACCGACATTAACGGAGACGGCCGGCGCGAGGTGGCTATCAGCACTGATGGAGCGGACTGGTGGGCATTTGAAGTATATGCCTTCGATGGAAGCCGGTTTCAGCAGGTGTTGTTCTTTGGGGGATACTGGGCGGAAATAAGGGGAGGAGACAGGGGAGGAGTAGGGTTGGGGTTGGAGTTATGGTGATAACCGCATGCTTTTACCGACAAACGCTTTCCAGTAAGAGAATCTGGTTCGCCACAGCCATGGCGGCCCTGCTGGGCGTAGCAGCAGTCTCAAATTGCCGTGCAGAAAGCAGAGAATCTCCCTCGCCGCCAGCTCAGAAAGAAACCGCGAAGACACCTCCTTTGACCCAAGCAGCGGGCGGGCCTGTTCTTGTTGGAAGTGTCGGCCCCGGGAAAACCACAACTGTAACCTTCGTGGGTGCCTGGAACCCGAAAACAGGCTGGCGGAACGCGGCCAACGCGGAAGAAGACAAGGAACTTATGCCGGATGGCACTGTATGGACCTTATACGGTCTGAATCAACCCCCTTTGAGAGTTGCGAGTGGACCCGTACGCCTCGTGTGGCCCTTTGAGCATCTCGACCTCCCTGCTGAACCTGAGCACTGCGATGTTACCGCGAAACTCACGAGGAATCCCAGAGGCAAGTATCCACTGGCGGTATCGGGCATTGACTTCATGGATGAAGGCCTTGTGCGAGTGCTTCTACCGCAGGAGGATCCGAACACCAAGCGTCTCTGCGAATACCTGCTGGAGAACGGCCTGGTCAAGAAGGTAGAGAAGATTCACCAGGTCGTCCGCGCCGATTTGGATGGTGATGGTAAGGAGGAACATCTGGTCGCATTCCACGGAAATATATGGGCCTATTATGCGCCTAACGACGAGGCATATCCTGCCAACAATTCCGTGATCGCCGCGGCACATATGACGGACAGCGGCACCTACCGGGTGAGCATGCTGACTGAGATGGCGCAGATCGTGCTGCGCGGCTCGCATTTTGGCGGAAGGGGAGTGTTGGGCGCAGAAATCCTTGCCATCGCCGACATTAACGGAGACGGCCGGCGAGAGGTGGTAATCAGTACCAATGGAGCGGACTGGTGGGCATTTGAAGTATACGCTTTCGATGGGAAACGATTTCAAAAGGTACTGTTCTTTGGAGGATACTGGGCATAGATATCAGAGGAGGAGGTAATCCGTGATCAGAGCATGGGCATGCTTGTGGCAGCGAGCGCGCTATGGGGAGCGGATTTGGCTCGCCATAGCCTTAGTGTCCCTGCTGAGTGTAACAGCGGTCTCGGATTGCCGCGCAGCAGAGAGAGAAACCGTGAAAACGCCTCCTTTGACCCAAACAGCGAGCGGCCCTGTTCTCATCGGGGCCGTCCGCGGCAGAGAGATCAGACTCGCCGGTGTATGGGAACCGGAAACGGGTTGGCGGAGCGCGGCCAACGCGGATGAAGACAAGGAACTCATGCCCAATGGCACTGTGTGGACCTTGTACGGTCTGAATCAGCCCCCTCTGAGAGTCAAGAGTGGACCGCCCAGCGTAAAGCCGCGCTATGAGCCTCGTTTGATGAGAAACCGCCCTGAAGACTTCTATGTCAGCGCGGAACTCCCCAGTCGTCCAAGAAACAGGTGCCGTGTGGCGGTATCAGGCATTGACCTGATGAATGAGCCTCCTGTGCGAATACTTCACAACTGGATTTCGCTCCGCGAATTGGTTGGCTTCAGTGGCACTGATTTGAAGATTGAGATGAGGAAAGTCCTCTCTTCGGCAGTGTTTGCGCGGGAGGAGGATCCAGCTACTACTCGCCTCTGCAAGCATCTACTGGACAATAGTCCGTTCAAGGAGATACGTCAGGTTAACCAAGTCGTCTACGCTGATTTGGATGGTGATAGTGAAGAGGAACATCTGATCACATTCGAGGGAGGAGTACGGTTCTATTACGCGCCTCGAGATAAGGCGTCTCCTGCCAAGAATTCCATGATCGCCGTAGCACATATGACAGACAGCGACACCCATCGGGTGAGTATCCTGACCGAGATGGCGCAGAGCATGTTGCGCGGGCCGTTCTTTCACAGTGCAGGGGTGCGATATGCAGAAATCCTTGCCATCACCGACATTAATGGAGATGGCCGGCGTGAGGTGGCCATCAACACTGACGGAGCGGACTGGTGGGCATTTGAGGTATATGCCTTCGATGGCAACCGGTTTCACCAGGTATTGTTCTTCGGGGGATATTGGGCAGAGATCAGGGAAGGAGAAGAGTTACGGCCATGGGTGTGGTAATCACCGCATGCTTTTACCGACAAACGCTTTCCAGTAAGAGAATCTGGTTCGCCATAGCCATGGCGGCCCTGCTCAGCCTGGCAGCGGTCTCGGATTGCCTTCCAGAAGAGAAGGCTATCCCTCCAACCCCTGCTCAGAAGGAAACCGCAAAGACGCCTCCTCAGACCAAGAAGACGGAAGCGCCTGTTCTTGCTGGATTTGCCAGCGTCTTGAGCGGGGTAACCTTGGTGGGTATCTGGGAAGCGAAAACAGGCTGGCGGCATGCGACCAACGCGTATGAAGACAAGGAACTCATGCCTGAGGGGACTGTGTGGACCCTGTACGGCCTGGGTTTGCCTCCGCGGAGGACTACCAGTGAGGCGCCAAGAGTCGAGCCGCGCTATCGGCCTGATTTCATGAGCAATGACCCTGAGGACTTCGAAGTCGAAGCGGAACTCCCCAGTCACAACAAAGACGGGTACCCCCTGGCCGTATCAGGTGTTGACTTGATGGATAAACGCCCTGTGCGAGTGCTTCCACCGCAGGAGGATCCGGATACCAATCGTCTCTGCAAATACCTGCTGGAGAACGGCCTGGTCAAGAAGGTAGAAAAGATTCACCAGGTCGTCCGCGCCGATTTGGATGGTGATGGTAAGGAGGAACATCTCGTAACATTGGAGGGGGCAACATGGGTATATTACGCGCCTATGGACACGGCAGGAGTTGGTGGTAGCACTAGCGTGATTGCCGTGGCACATACCACTGATAGCGGCACCTACCGGGTGAGCGCGCTGACTGAGATGGCGCAAAGTGTACTGCGCGGATCGGATTTCTACGGAGCAGGTGTGGTGGATGCAGAAATCCTTGCCATCGCCGATATCAACGGAGACGGCTGGCGCGAGGTGGCAATCAGCACCAACGGAATGGACTGGTGGAAATTTGAGGTTTATGCCTTCGACGGAAACCGGTTTCATCCGATATTGCGCTTTGGGTGAGGCTGGGCGCAGATATGAGGCCAGGAGGTAATCCATGATTAGAGCAAAAGCGTGCTTCTCCCGAAGAACCTCTCTTGCGGGTAGCATTTGGATCGCCATAGCCTTGGTGTCCCTGCTGAGTGTAATAGCGGTCTCGGATTGCCGCGCAGCAGCAAAGAAAGAAACCGCGAAAACACCTCCTTTGACCCAAGCAGCGGGCGGCCCTGTCCTCATCGGAACTGTTCGCGGCAGCGAGATCAGACTCGCGGGTGTGTGGCAGCCGAAAACAGGCTGGCGGAGCGCAGCCAACGCGGATGAAGACAAGGAACTTATGCCCGATGGCACTGTGTGGACCTTGTATAGTCTGGATGAGCGCCAGCAGGCAGTTTTCAACGTAGTGTCCGGCGTTGTGCCTCCTGTGAAAGCAACCAGCGGCCCCCCACACATCAAGCCGCGCTATGACCCTGTCCATATGAAGAACCGTGCTGAGGATTTCTGCGTCAGCGCGGAACTCGGCAGCCCTCCGGAAGGCGAGTACCCCTTGGCGGTATCCGGTGTTGACTTCATAGATGAACGTCCTGTGCGAGTGCTTCCACGCGGAGTGGACTATATTACAAATCAAGTATGCGAATACCTGGTAGAAGAAGGCCCCTTCAAAAGACCAAAACGGATTCACCAAGTCCTCCGTGCGGATCTCGACGGCGATGATGAAGAAGAGCACCTCGTCACCGTCAGAGGACATGCACCAGCCTACTATGAGCCTGAGGACAGGATAATCGTCTGCTCCAATTACGCCATCGCAGCCGCTCACAGGAAGCAGAGCGGCGGTTACGCCATAAGCGTACTGACCCAAACCTCCCAGGATATCCTGCGAGGAGCATATGGGTCGGGAGTGGAACACGCGGAAATCCTTGCCATCGCCGATATCAATGGAGACGGCCGGCGCGAGGTGGCGATCAGCACCAAAGGATCGGACTGGTGGGCATTTGAAGTATATGCTTTCGACGGCAGCCAATTTCGCCAAGTGCTATTCTTCGGCGGACCCGG
>WVXJ01000132.1:0-7803 GCA_011773575.1 Armatimonadota bacterium
AGCCGGTGGCTGCCGGAGGATATGGTGCTGGGGCTGGATTCCAGCCGTATCAAGGTGGTGCCTCTGGCGGGACGCACCTTTGCTTATGAGGAACTGGCGAAAACGGGTGATTCGATTCGTGGCCAGGTCGTCGGCGAGTACTGTATAGAACTGCGGAACGAAAACGCCCACGGGTATCTGCATAACCTGGCGTAGGGTGAACAGCAGAGGGATATCTGAGGGGGAAGCCACTGCTTTCCCCCTCAGACTCCCCTCGCAGTCTTCTCGGTACTGACGTATACGGTGCGCGGGATGCCAGTTCCGTTTTTTGGCCTTCATGTTTGTTTTCTGCGCGTCACTTTTTACCCAGGCCGCGAAGTCCTTGCTCACTTATTGATTTCCTTCAGCGACTCTGAAACGCGGGCAAGGGGGTTTGGGGGACGAACCGCCAGATCGTCCCCCAATATCTTACCTGACATGCCTTTACGGGGAGATGAAATGGACATTGTTATTTACACACGGGGGTTGCCGTTTGATGGCGGGGTATTGGAGGAGCGCTCTCTGGGGGGCGCGGAGACGGCGGTGATTCATCTGGCGCGGGAGTTGGCGGCGCGGGGGAACCGGGTGCGGGTGTTTTGCCCGTGTACTACTCTACGAAGTAGGGATGCTACTTCGCTACGAAGCACGAGTCCGCGTCCGGGGGAATATGATGGGGTGCAGTATTTCGATTTGAGTGATTTCGCCCACTTCGCGCAAACAGATAAATGTGATGTTTTCATTTGCTCCCGGTTTGTGGACGCTCTGGGGGCGCCGGTGCGGGCCAGGAAGTATCTGCTGTGGAACCATGATGTGCTGTTGGAGGAGGTTGCACCGGTCATTCAATCTCTGATGTATCGGATAGATGCGCTGTTCTGTCTCTCCGAGTTCCAGAGAGAACAGCACCAGCAACTACTGGATATCCCCGCGGACCGGTTTGTGCTGAGCCGCAATGGCGTGGATTTGGGGTTGATAGACGAGGCTTGCGCGGATATTAAGCGGGAGAAGGCGCGGCTGCTTTACACCAGCCGGCCGGAGCGGGGGTTGAAGGTTTTGCTGGAGATGTGGCCGCAACTGAAAGGGAGGATGCCGGATTTGACGCTGGGGGTCGCCTGGTATGAGAACGAGGGGGCGGACGCGGAAATGCGCGGGCTACTGGAGGCGCTGAGGCGAAAGATTGGCGAGTTGGAGGGAGTAGAACTTCTCGGCAGTCTGACGAAGCGGGAACTGTACCGGGAAATGGCGCGGGCGAGCCTGTGGGTATATCCTGCGGCCTTTCCGGAGATTTCCTGCATATCGGCGATCGAAGCGGCCGCCTGTGGGACACCTCAGGTTGCCTCTCGCTACTGCGCGCTGAAGGAGACCGTGGCTGATGGAGAGACCGGACTGCTCGTGGCCGGTGTGCCGGGGAGCGAGGAATACGCGCGGAGATTCGAAGAGGCCGTCTTCTCGCTGTTGGATGATGAGACACGCTGGAAGAGATTCAGCGCGGCGAGCCGGGCGCGGGTCACCGCTCATTATCAATGGAGCCAGATTGCGAAGGAGTGGGAAGAGTGGATGGAGGGGGAATTGCGGTTGAGGGTTCAGAGTCCAGAGTTGAGCGTATCATCGGAGCCGAACCCTGGACTCACAACTCTCAACTCTGAACCTGGTTCAATGAGACAATCCATCTCCTGCTGCATGATTGTGAAAGATGCGGAGGGGACACTGCATCGCTGTTTGAAGAGTGTGCGGCCCTGGGTGGATGAACTGATTGTATGTGACACCGGCTCCACGGATTCGACGCGGGAGATTGCCGCGCAATATGCGGATGTGGTGAAAGAGATTCCCTGGCAAGATGATTTCGGAGAGGCGAGAAATCGCTCTGTCGAGGATGCCAGGGGTGACTGGATTCTCTGGATTGACGCGGATGAATACCTGGTGGGGGGAGAACATCTGGGTAAGTATTTACGGGAGAACATGTACAACGGGTATGTGATTCGCCAGCATCACCAGGCGTTGGATGCGGAGTTCAAACCGGATGTGCCGGTGAGGCTGTTTCGCAATGGGCGGGGGGTGAAGTTCTTCGGGGTGATACATGAACACCCTGAAGAGGGGCTGAACCAGGGGATTCAGCCTTCGGTGATTCTGTCAGACATACATATCATGCATGACGGCTACATTACGGAGAAAGTGAGGAGAGAGCGGTTTCTGCGCAATCTGCCGATGCTGTTGAAGGATCGGGAGAAATATCCGGAGCGGCGGCTGGGACTGGTATTCCTGGAGCGGGATTATATCCACCTGGCGCGCTATGAGATGGAGAAAAACGGGGGGCGGCTGAGCGAGCGGGGTAGAAGGTTTCTGGAGAAGGCGGCGGGGATTCATCGGGAGAAATTCTCCGATCCCACCAATCCGCTGTTTGTCTATTCATTTCCCCTCTATCAAACCGCACTCGCCCTCCTCGGCGCGGGGGTGGAAGTGGCCTGGTATCTAGGGCCGAGCGGTAATGGAGAGGCGCGGGTTCAGCGATGCCGGTTTGAAAATGAGGAAGAGATGTGGGGGATGATGCGCGAGCGGGCGGGCTCCCTCTTCAAGTGTTCCAAAAGAGGAAAGGAATTTGCCTTTGTGGAATGAATAAAACAGTTGTGTGACCAGATTTCAGTACGGGGGTTACTATGGGCCTACCGCGCGTAAGGTTCCTGATCGCCTGTGACGCATTTGGACAGAGCCCTGAGGGAAAACTAACGATTTACGGAGTATTTGATCGAATATGGGCGCGGGAGTTCCCCTTTAGAATGGGCTCGTTCTCAGTCGTTTGGGAAGCCGACATTTCTGAGGACGGAAGTTTTGATATGCTACTCGAACTGCCTTCGGGAGAGCGGTCACAAATCACACCAAGACACTTAGCCAGGACGAGTGAAGGGGATTCCGTGCGAATCGCGTACGCGCTCAATGGAATTCAGTTCCCGGAAGCAGGTAAGTACCATCTTTGCTTGGTATATAATATGGATAGCACAAACGAGACACTTTCCAGATATCCGCTTGACGTGAACCTTATTCCGGCCCAACGAGGGACCCACTAATGTCGTTGCAAGTTCTGTCAAAACAACAACCGCCGGATATAGAAAGGGGAGAACAAGAGAGATGGATTCTGTCCTCTGGCAATAGTGGGGCAGAAACCAACCTTGTTTCGACAGATTCAGGGATGCCCCACATTACCACTCATGGCGACCCCTGGCAACTATCTCTCAACACTGTAGTGCGTAGGGGCGTAGGCCTGTCTGCTGTGGGCTTCTATCCAGTAACAACGGTATATCAGATAGACACCACTGCCCTGCCAGGCCTGATCGGCGCTCCCGAAGAGAGTTCGGTGAGCGTCAACTTGGGGACAACCCCGTTGCCGTCAGAGGTGCGGGAAGCACTGGCTTTCTTCCTAAGTCGCACTGTTACGTTGCCAGAGGTGGAAGCCGTAACGGTATGCGAATCTGAAGGCGTATATATAATCCGAACCTACATTGCCAGACGGGATCTTGAGGTACGCGAGAAGATATATGAATTCGAATACGCGGTAGCCTCTCAGTTCACCCATTTGCGATTCGATTTTTATGTGCTGAGCCTCGATGGTCCAGTAACGAGTATTACACATTCAAGAAGCACTGGTCCGTATATCGTTTTCGAGAGGAGACGTTGAGGCCCGTGCCATCTATTGGGCAACATCAGACTCAAGCAAAGCACAATGAGGACTTCTTTGGGTCTATTGATCTCGTGTCTAGCCCCTTTAGAGACTGGGCTGTCACTGCATTGTTTTATGGTGCATTGCATCACATCAATTGCCTTCTTCATTGCCTTGGGTACACTGATGCGCAAATCGACACACATAGGGACACTGAGAATTGTCTGCGACGACATCCAAAGTTGAAGAAGGAGCGCAATTTTCGTAATAACTACAGGCATCTCAAGGACGACAGCGAGGACGCGCGCTACCGTTGCTATCGCCATTCGGAAACTCAAGTGCGGGCATTGGCGAACACACAGTTCGCTGATATTCGTAGGTTCGTCAAGCAAATAGTACCGTAACAATACAACTAGTTAGTAAATCGCGAGATTCTGATAGCCGGCCTGAAGCAAGGGTCGGTTTTTTCTTTGAGGGAGGTTTGAGATGGGATATTCGACCCCGGGTGAATGTCGGATGCGGACGGTGGGGATGAATACTCTGGTGATTCCGGATGTATCTTCCACAAGTCTGAATCTGACGGTTTGTATTGCGGAGGCTGATTCGCTGATAGATGAGGCCGGGCGGCAGGGAGATTACGCGGTTCCCTTTTCACCGGTGCCGGAGAGGATTCGGGATTTGTCGGCGATGGGGGCGATTGCCCGGGCAAGGCGGGCTCTCGACCTCGGCAATCAGGAGGCTCTGTCAGAGACTTTTGACGGCTATCAGCGGGAGTTCGAGGGAGGCCTGCGCCTCTTGCGAGAAGGGGCTCTCGATTTAGGCACAAGTACGGTTTCGGCCGAGGCTGTGGTGATGTCGGTGGATTATTCCACCTGGACGGGGCTGGCACACGCAGGGCTGGCGCAAGCGAGTGTTACCCTCACCTCCTCCGGAGGAGTCACCACCTATACAGAGGACAGAGGTGAGTATGACCACGACTATCTTCCCGCGGCTGTGAAGGATTATCAGGTGGATCATCTGCGGGGCCGGGTGCGGCGGCTCTCCGGAGGGAGAATCGGCTCCGGTGAACAGGTAGAGATTTCCTATGAATATTATTATCGCCAGCCGGCCGACCCGCAGGACGCGGAGTATGGAGGCAAGGGAGCCGCGGTTGGGGAGATGCGAAGAGGGGATTCGTAAGAAACTTCGGCGGGGGGCCCATTCGACAGGCTCAGGGTAAACAGGGCCCCCGCCCTGCAGCACACCGGACCACGAAAAGGAATTAGAGACTGAGAATAGCGGAGTAACGAGATGGCTGATCCAACATCGGTGCGATATTTGCCCATAAGAGAGGCGGTGTGCAGTCTGCTTGCGGATTACGCCGCGCTGGTAGAAGTGAAGGAGATTGCGCGAGATGAAGAGGCCTTTGTAAACCTGCCGGGGACATGCTTTCCCGCGCTGGGGGTTTTCTTCGCGCAGAATGCGGGAGAAGAGGTGGCACAGTGGGCGAGCCGGCGGAGAGACCACCGCTATTGGCTGGAAGTGCGGGTGGCCGTGAGGAGTCTGGAGTCGGCGCGGGCGTGTGAAGATCTGCTTTTCTCTTATGTTGAGGCGGTGGAGGACGCGCTGCGATCAGATGCGACCCTGGGCGGGCTGGTGAGAGATATGAGCGCGGGCCTGGTACAGCGTTCGCGAAGAAAGGCCGGCGATTACTGGCATTCGGAAGCCGCTTTTCTGGTGATGTGTGAAAAGAGTGTCAACTGAGTGGAGGCAATGTTATGGAGCGGATAGGTCAACTGGGTGCGGTGGGGCTGGCGCAGGAATCCAGCTGGGGAGTGCCGGTGAGCGCCGCGCGATATCTGGAGGTGAGCCGCGCCGATATCGGCCGGGCGATCTCTTATGAGATCCCGGATCCGATACGCGGCACACGCGGCCGCCGACAGGTGAGAGGAGGCGCGAACGCGTATGCGGGCTTTATCAATTTTGATGGCAGCGCGGAGGGCCTGGGTGAGTTCTTGAAGGCGACCTTCGGCACGGTTACGACCACTATGGTGAGTTCCACCGCGAGCGGCTCGGTGTATGAACATACTTTTCGCCGGCTGGATGCGGTGTCACTTCCTTCGCTCACGATTGAGCAGAACATGGGAGGGCTGACATCGAGACAGTTCGCGGGAGTGAGGGTGAACCGGCTTTCGCTTTCTCTGGCGCCGGGAGAGGTGCTCATGGCAGAGGCGGATTGCCGGGGACAGTCCGAGCAACTCATCTCACCCACGAGCCCTTCATATCCACTGGATGAGGCGCTCCATCACAATGGGTTCACCGCGCTGGTAGGGGCGGCGGATTGCCCGGAGATGGAAGGGTGGGAAGTCTCTTTCGGCAACAATCTGGTGGATGATATTTGGACCGCGGGCGGAGGCGGCGATATCGCCAAACTGCCGGCGGGCCCTTTCGCGGTTTCCGGAAGGTTTGCGCTGGGGCTGGAGTCCACAACTGCGTATGAGACCTTCACCGCCGGAGATTATACCTCCCTGCAGTTGAAGATGACGGGAGGAACGATTGTCTCCACCTGGAGCTATCTGCTGCAGATGGATTTTCCGCGAGTGCGCTATTTTTCCGCGGATTCTCCGCTTGTGCCTGAGCGGCTCACTTATGAGATTGATTTCGAGGCCTTGATTGACGCAAGCCAAGACCCGCCGGTAGAGGCCGTGGTGCTGCTGAGAAACAGTGTGAGCGGATACTAGGGAAAGAAGCCATTCACCGCAAAGGCATGCCCTGAGCGATAGTCGAATGGGCGCAGTGAAACCATCAGATTGGACGAGGAGAAGAACTTTGAGCAGAAAAGCACATGATGGGCAGGTTCGGCTGAGTTTGATGGAGATGGGAGTGTGGAGCAAGCCGGTGCAGATCCAGTTTGGCGAGGCCTATGAAGAGGTGCTGATACAGACTATTGGGGATCGCACGGGTGCGCTGGAGTACGGGCATGAGGCGATGCAAAGGAAACTGCTGGAGTATCGCGCGGATGGCGACCGTTTTGCTGCGCTGACGGAGGCTTTGAGGCTCACGCCAACTGAGGATATCACGACCTTTGTTGTGGAGGGTGAAAAGCCCGCCCTGGCTGAGCGGCTGGAGCGGGAGATTCCGGACCCGGTGGAACCGCGGCGGGATTTGGCTGCGGGTGAGAGCGAGGATGGCTTCGCCGCCCGCCATCAGGAATGGAAGAGCCAGTGCCGGCAACTAGAGGCTCGCCGCGAGCAGGAATTACAGGAGCGGGTCCGCCGACGGCTGGAGGAACTCTGCGCGCTCCCCGAAGATGAATTGGTCGGGCTTGCTAGAGCGCGGAGGATTGATATCGAGTGTTGGAACGCCTTCCATCAGGCGAGTGATGACTGGGTGTTGTTCGAGGCAACAAGGCGCGCGGAAGAGCCCTCTCGACCTTATTTCTCCACAGTCGAAGAGGTGGGCAGGCTGCACCCTGAAGTGAAAGCTCAGTTGGCAGCCGCCTACCGCGATTTGGAAACACCCGCCGAAGCCTTGGCGAAGGCGGGCAAGCCGGAGGACGAGCTCCCAAAAGGCTGATTCGCCACCGGGGGTTCCTTATGAATGACGCTATCTGCCGGCGTTACCCGGGGGCGTTCAAACATCCGCTCGACACGGAATTGGTCGCCCTCCCCTGGTGGTTGAAGGAAGCGATTCTTCTGTTGTGTCTCGCGGAAGAAAATAGAAGCAGTTGAATCCCCAGCGCAGGCCAGAAACTTCTTTGCAAGTCGAAGTTGTAGTTCCTGAGGGGGAAGCCATCGGTTTCCCCCTCAGGCTCCCCTCCCGGTCTTCTTGGTACTGACGTATATGTCTTGGCAGTGTTAACTCCATTCTCTGGCCTCCATATTTGTTGCCTGCGTAGCACTTCTTGCGCAGGCCGCGGAATTCTGCCTGGATAACAACTACCTTCAGCAACTTTGAAACGCGAGAAAAGAGATGGCCATTGAGCGTGACAGGAAAATTTCGATTGAGTCTGCTGTGGGTCGGCCGTTGATGCAATCGGCACAGGCCAACCTGGAGGCGGCGCGCGCTTTGGGCGCGGCGACACGAGAGTTGGCAGGACTGCTGCGGGGCTCGGAGATAAGCCCTTTGGGAATCTCCAGCAAGTGGAAAGACGCCAC
>WVXJ01000132.1:7837-8661 GCA_011773575.1 Armatimonadota bacterium
GGCCGGCTGGGGGCTTCCATTACCGGCAGTGGAGAGAGGGCACAGTCTTACGGCGCCATCGGCGGTATGGTCGGTTATGCCGTGGGCGGCCCGGTTGGAGGATTGATCGGCGGAATGTTGGGGGGATTATTTGGCGGGAAAAAGAAACGCAAGAAGGCGGCGCTGGACCGTTCCTGGCTGAATACACCGGAGGGGTTCGAGATTCAAGGTTATCTTCAGAATCTGCGGCGGGCGTATTCTTTCAGCAGTATGATGACACGCCGGCCTAAACTGGGAGTACACCAGGTGCAGATAAATATATATGGTCAAGGCGCGCAGGCGGGTCTGGAAGCGGGGAGGGCCTTTGCGACGTTCCTGGGCCAGCAGGTGGCCCTGAACAGCGCGGTGGCTTTGGCGCCGGGATATGGGGCGGAGCTGTAGGCGGGTCTAGAGAGTCGAGGGTCTGGGGTCGAGAGTCGAAGGATTGGAGCGCAAAGATGCCGGCCGGGTAAGAGCATTTCCTGCGGGGGCAGGAGACGTACTCCTGCCCAACCAGTAAGTCTACACTTCTTCAACAGCGAGTTCCTCTCATGCTCAAGCAATCACATTTTCGTTTTCATATGGATGATGCGGGGCCGGGGAGTGCGTCTCCGGTGGCGGGGGAAGACACTGGCTTGACCGCGGTGCAGCCGAATGCGGAGTTTCTATTGAGGCTGCAGACTGTGTGTGTATCGGAATCGGCGCAGCCGGCGCGGCGGTTGGAGGTGAGGCCCGCGGGCGGTTCCTGGAGCCAGGTCTCTTCCGCGGAGGGCAATACTCCGCTGGTGATGGAAGCCTCCTCGTTT
>WVXJ01000132.1:8738-15111 GCA_011773575.1 Armatimonadota bacterium
TCCGGGTGGCGGGCGGAATCGCCTCTCTGGGCGCGACTTATGAGGTGCGGCTGACAGACGCCGGTACGCCTTATGAGGATTATGCGGCTAGCCCCTCCATTACGGTGAGTGATGTAGTCTCTCCCTCGGTGATGGATATCAAGGTCAACCAGCGTTTTGCGGACAGAAGGCCTTTGGCGAAATTGGAGTTCTATCGGGATGGGGAGTGGCAGGATTTCTCCTCACGGCTGACATTTCCCTTGCGGGTACATCACCGGCTGCGGGCGGCCTCGACTGCGGAATTGTTGTTGGACAATTCCGACGGCTTGCTGGCGATGGGGAACCTGGGCAGTCCTTACAATTATGACGCGTCTTCCTCTTATGACCCGCTGCTGGACGAAAACCGCGGGGTCAGGCTTCATCAGGGGTGGGAGGCTCATCCCAATCTTGTGCTTCTGTGCTCCTATGTCTGTTCCCCGGCGCCGGTGGCTTCTTTTGCGGATGGGCAGGGGGTGAAACTCACCGACGGACATTTCGGGGCCTGGGTGGGCTGGACACCTGACGCGGACCAGCCGGTGGTGATTACCTGCACCCTGGCTTCTCCTGCGAAGATAAAAGGGGCGGCGATTTCCGCGCTGTCCAATACGAACGCGGGCATTTATNNTCAACCGGCAGCACGGGGCCTTTTGCGCTGAGCCGGACTCATCTTGCCGAAGACCCGGGAGGCAAGGCGAAGCGACTGTTCGGGCTGGACTGGGAAGTGAACAGTGTGGAGGCGGTCTCGTTTTATCTGTATGCACAGCCGACAAACACGGTGGCGGTGGATGAGATTGCGGTTTACGATGCTTCGACGACAAGTGACTGGTATCGCCCCACTTTCACCGGACTATTGGGAGATGAGATTGCCTTTTCTTCCGCGGCGAGGGGGATTGTGCGGCTGGGACAGGTGAGAGATGCCACGAAGCGGCTGGCGGATTGTTTTGTAGAGAACTTCCGGCATTACCGCAACCAGACGGTGGAGCAGATATTGGAAGATGTGCTAGTGAACTCCTACTACAGGCTGGAACTTGCGCCTGAAGAATACCGGCTTGAAGTCACTTCTTTTGCGCTTCCCAAATGGACGGAGCAGAATGCATCCGCATTGGATGGGTGCGGGCAGTTGGCGCGGATGGTGGGCTTTGTATTCGAGGCTGATGCTGAAGGGAAGTATTTGTTTCGCAATCTGGATTGGCAATCACAGAGCGGTGAAGAGACCTATATACCGGAGCAAGATTTGCTTGGCTGGCAGCCGACAGTCTCCGGAGTGAACCTGCGCAACAAAGTGATGATCCGCAGCCGGGATGCGCGCCAGAGAGATATCGCGGTCTGCATATCTGATGAAGATTCCATTCAGCGCTACGGGGAACGGCTTTTCACTCTATATGAGCCGACGATGAAGACCGCGCCCCTGGCGAGGCAGTTGGCGCGGGCGGTGCTGCGAGATTACTCGTGGGTGCATCCATCGGGCGCGGGAGAAGTGGCGGAGGATGTCTTCTTGCAGGCGGGTGATATTGTGAGTGTGGTGGAAAGCGCCGCGGCCTTCTCCGGTCCCGGGCAGTTGTATCGGATAGAGGGGATTTCCGCGCTGCAGACGGGGCAGCGCTTCGGTGACCATACGATGGTGCTGGAGCTGCGCGGTTACAGGCCTTCGGTTCCGGAGGCGGTGTCGAGTCTGGTGGCAATCCCCCTGGATGAAGGGGTGCGGCTGTGTTGGGAAGATTTGGATGATCCTCAAGTCAGCCATTACGGGGCCTTCACGGCGGGGAGCCTGGGCGGAGTCTATGTGTTGACAAACACCGTGGGGCAGAGCCCTGCAACCATCTCCGGTCTTACCAATGGGCAAGAGTATTGGTTCAAAGTGGCGGCATTCACCTATGATGACCGCAGAGGAGATTTCGCAGGGCCACTCAATTGCACGCCGACATCGGGCGGGGACGTCAATCTGGCTGAGGAGGCTTATCGGCCGCGCTCCCTTTCCGCGTGGATGGGCGCTGTATTTCACCGGCCGGAACTGCGGTGGTATCCGGGCTCATTGGGCTCGGAGAAGGGCTCCTATTTCAATGTCTATCGCGCGGAGGCGTCTCCCACCGGCACCTGGAGAAATGTAGGCTCCAGACAAAAGGCAGAGGCAGAGACGATCTTCTGGAGAGATTACGGCACTCTTCCCTCAAGTATGACTCTCTATTATCGAGTTACCTATTGGAACAAGATGGGCTTCGAGTCTTTTCCTTCCTCCTGGGCAAGCCTGGAGGTATGAGCTGAGCCGTACCCTCACGTATTCCCAGTATTTTCTTCGGAGATTCTGATGCGCAACACCTCTTTTCATCTCGGTGGAGATTTCTTCTCACAGCTGGCGGCGCGAGATCCGCTTTCACGCCGGCTGCGGAGGCTGTTTGAGCGCGGGGTTATTGTGAGCGTTTTCGAGGATTCGGCAACGGTATGTGTGGGCAGCCGTGAAGACAGTTCAGATATTCTTCTGGAAGATGTCCCCATCGTCTCCGGGTACAACCCTCAGGTAGGGGATTGGGTCTCGCTTCACTATGATGGAGGGCACGGCGGCGCGCCGATGGTTTTCGGCCCCTCTGTATCGGATGAGACTGAAGAGACTCCCTCCACCTCCAGTCCGGAGGTGATTGCGGCGCGGGACTCTGTGCGCCATGGTTCGCATTCCAGCCTGGATGCTCGCCTGGAAGATCATGAACAAGACAGCACTGATCCACATGGCTCGATACTTGAGCAGACCACGAAGCTTCGCGCGCCGCTCATTGACAGCGCTACTGCGGTGAAGATTCATCCGCTCGACCATGCCACTTGCGCGCGGGGCGAGGCCGACAATCTGATTCGCAATCCAGACTTCGAGGCGGACATTGACGGCGACGGCGTACCGGACTATTGGACCCTCGATACCGGTGTCACGCGAACGGTCACCAATGCCCACAAAGGCAAACACGCGCTGGAACTCGCGAAGTCGGACTCTGCTGTATACGCGCTGACTCCAGACCCGATTCCCGTAGATACCGATTTGGTGTACGAAATACGCGCGGAGTGGCTTACTGACAGCGCGAATGACGGCCAAGCCAAGGCCCTCATGCTGGCAATAACATGCTTTGATGATAACGGCAGTTATCTTGGCTACTCGCGGCTGGAATTATCCGGGACGACAACTCGCACCCGTTCGCTCTACCGGCTGACAGCAGAGCAAACCCAGAACGGCACAACGTATCGGTTCTACACCGGAACGAGATTTGTAAAAGTCAAACTATGGAACCACGGTGCGAACAACTCGAAGACCTACGTATCTTGGGTTGAGTTCAAGCCGGTCTATCATTGGGGAGGAAAGGGCGTGGCTGGGACTTCCCCGCCAGCAGCAGTGATTGCAGACAAGTGCATTCGCAGCGAAGACCGTGTTCAGGTAACAGGGCGCGACGAGTCGGGCTGGGGATGGGCGCATAATATCCAGAACCTAACCCAGTTTACTGTGACAATGAACGCCATTCAGAAGAAGTTCAGTTACGAAGTCTTCAGGGCGGTAGAGTGAGGTGAAGCCAGATGTTCAGTGACGAGAAACAGGCGCAGATAGAACAGGTTGCGCGAGCCATTGAATTTCTCGGGCCGGTCGTGACAGCGGAACTTTTGGCTGTCAAGGCCAGTGACGACCAGTGGGGAGCGATCGTGAGTTGGGTGGAGGCTGGGAGAAAGGAAACAAAGAACGCTCGCTTGCAGGCTCAGATAACTCAACTGCAGAGTGAGATAGAGGAATAGCGCAGGCACGCTTTCATCAATGGGGAGGAACTAATCATGCCGGAAGGCTGGGATCAATGGGGGCTTGTGGGTGCGATGATTCTGGGGGTGCTGGGACTCTTTTCCTGGCTGCTTCGCACCTCTTATATGAATTTCATTTCCGAGATTGCAGCGGCGCGGGAAGAACGCAAAGAGCTGGCCCGTCATTTCTGCGAAGTTACCGGCAATCACTTCCATGAGGCGGCGGTAACCCTCTCTCAATTGAACCAGGCGCTCTCTCAGCATATCTCCGAGCAACACAGCCTCTTTTCCCGGCTGCAGGTGGCGATTGAGAACCTGTGTGTGGAGATGCGCAGATTAAGTCCTCCGGGGCAATGAAGTTTGAGGAGACTCGTCATAAATCCATAGAACGATCATTTCTCAGATCACTGCCAATATTACCCTGCAGCCGATTAGTCGGCAGGTGAATCAAGGATGATGAAAGCCCTGCCAATGCTGGCGTCTACTTTTTCGTCGGGACAAATCTTGTAGTCTTTACTGATGAGAGCGAGGAGCTGTCGTTGTCGGCTGAAGGTCCCGCCGTAGTGAACGGAACTAATGTAGACTGCTCCGTCAAGATAGGGCAGCCAAAGGTCTTTGTGATCGAGTAAGTATTCCTGAGACGCGGCGAACACGTAGCTATCATCTGCTATATGCCAGAAGACGCGCGGGAGTACTCCTCTTGACACATTATCGACCAGGGTCTTGTCGGAGAGTTCCACCGCGAAACGAGAATCGGGTCTCAGGTCTTGGCTTGTTCCACCCAGTACACTAGATATTCCTGAAGCGAGCATAGCGATACAGAAAGCGCCCATCAGGATACGCCCGTATTTCGCAGAAAGTCCCAAAATGAAGATGAGCGTGAATGCGAAAAACGGCCAGACCATCGCCATGTATCTTCCACCCATCCCGGGGCTCGGGCTCATGAAGGCAAAATAGAACAGGACCATGCTTCCTAATATCCAGCTGAAGAAGTAAACGCTCTGACTATTCGCGGAGTCAAACTGAAAGATTGAGCGCAGATCTCTCCGGGGCACTACCAGGAGGATCCAAATAATCATCACTGCCGCTAACGCGATCAATATGGGCAGCGGTCTTGCGGAAGTTGCCGGTGTGAAGAAGTCCAAGAAGCCCTTGCAGACAGTTTCTATCTTCGCGCCCACGTCCTCAAAGATCCCTGGGTTTTCCTGTGCTCTTTGGCGCGCAAATGCGAGATAGAAGCCTGGGTGGAGCAAATAGAAGATCACATAGCCCACACCTATAGAGAGAACCCCCTTTGCCAAGCGACGCGCATCCTTCCAGGCGAGTCTCGCAACCAGGAACAGGAGCGCCCCGGCGACCGCCAGTGAGAAGAGATATTGTGTGAGCGCGCCGGCCGCGACCACCGCGATCAACACGGTGTATTCCCGCCAGGAGAACTGCCTGCGGAGATCACTGCACTTCAGGATTTGCCAAATGAAAAGTACTGTCCAGAGCGCCAGAAGGTCGTACTGCCTTGCCTCAAGAGAGATTTGGATTACGACGGGGCTGAAGCCCCAAACGCAGGCAACTGCCAGAGCTTGCCAAGAGTTCCCAAGCGCGTAACGCGCAAAGCCAAATAGAGTTAATGCTGTAAGCAGGGCGATTGCGGTATTGAGAGATGGGCCGGTCCAGAGGGTTACCCCCCATATTAAAGACCATAGGTGCAGGACCCAGAAGAACAATGGGGGATGTATATCGAAGTGAGCAAGATCTGAACCTATTTGCTTAAGACAGAATGGTTTCTCTACGCGTATGAGCCTCTTCCATTCAGAGGCCCGAACCCAGGCACCGAATGGGTAGTGCCCTTTTGCAATAGCAGAGTATTCTCCCTGGTGACCTGTCGCGGACAGGTATGAGATGCCCTCATCGTGAGTGATTATCCTCTTCTCGTTGGTTGCCAAAATGCGCAGGCCGACAATGGCCAGCATAGCAACCACCAGCAAGACAATCATATTTCTTGAAGGACGAAACATGTATCCTTGTCACTGACAGGCGCATACTTGATGGAATGCAGTCTAAGAAGAATGCTCTCGTCTTGTTAATGAACCCAATAACCTCCTTGCCTCGAGCTTCACATACGCCAAACAATGGCTCTTTCTCTTGCACAGGTCCAATATATCTTTGGTCGTTTTTCATTCCGCGCGCTCTCCTCCGGATTGATCGCCCCACAGCCGGCCTGGCTGGCGCGTAACATCGTCTTGGCGCGCGCTCCCTTTCCACTACCCACACCAACGGGCCGCACGGAGACCATTCGCTGTCACCGGCTGGTTCTGCAACACATGCTCTCCGCGCTGGGAGAACTCAACCACCGAGGTCTGTGCCGGTTGATTCGTTCTTTCGACGGCTGTTATGTGCCGCGCCATGTGCGCTGGGACACGAACAGACCGCTCTCCAGGCACGCCTGGGGGATTGCCCTGGACCTCAATGCGGCGCAGTTTCCTTTTGGTTCGCCTCGAAAACAGGACTCGCGGCTTGTGGAGGTCTTTGCCAAACACGGCTTTCTCTGCGGACAAGAAGACGGCGGCCTGTGGCGGAACACTCTGGACCCGATGCA
>WVXJ01000132.1:15189-15897 GCA_011773575.1 Armatimonadota bacterium
TTGAATGGGAGCCGCAGACGAAGATCGTCAGAATAAGAAAGTGTTGAGAGTTGAAAGTTCAGAGTTGAGAGTGATTTCCTAACCCTCAACTCTCAACTCTAAACTCTGAACCAGGAGGTCAACTATGTGGTCGTGGATTAAGTATCTCTATGTGGCCTTGCGACTTGCCACCCTGTGGGAGAATCTGACCAAGGTCAATGCCAAGGATCCGGCAACTACACCGGAATCCTACGCGCCGGCGGCGGCGGTACTGTTGAGTGAGCCGGGGGTGAAGCGCTGGCTGGAGCGCCTGAACCCGGAGAACCAAGCGAAATTCACAGAATCCTTGCCCTTGTTCATCTGGGGGCTGGATAACATGGTGGAGTAAGTGACAGCCGCAAGTCTCCTTTCTGGAAGCTGGCAGAGCATTTTATTGCTCTGCCAGCTAGCTGTCCTACTCGCGTGACAGGCCGCAGATGAAACATACGAAGAAGCTCAGCGCGCCTGTTTCTCCCACCAGGCGGGGTCAACTGCGGTGTCGGCGACATAGAGAGCATAGTGGAGATGGGGGCCGGTGGCGACTCCGGTTTCTCCGACGCGACCGATAAGTTCTCCCCTTTTCACCGCTTGGTCGGGTTTCACCAGAATTTTGGAGAGATGTAAGTAAAGAGTACAGACCCCCTGGCCATGGTCTATGATGATGGTCTGACCATGAAGGCGAAAGCCCTC
>WVXJ01000152.1:0-151 GCA_011773575.1 Armatimonadota bacterium
TCGGAGAAAAGGCGATTACCCGGGCCATCGTGGGAGAGTTCTCCAACCAGTTCATGGAATATGTGGAGAGCGATGTGATCGTGGTTGGCGGAGGTCCCAGCGGTCTGATGGCGGCGAAGGAACTCTCCGAGGCGGGCCGGCGTGTATTGGT
>WVXJ01000152.1:214-1159 GCA_011773575.1 Armatimonadota bacterium
CATCCCGCCGAATCCATACTCAATGAACTCGGCATTCCCTATCAGGAGGTAGAGCCGGGTCTGATGGTGGCGGATGGACCTCACGCCTGTTCCAAGTTGATTGCCGCGGCCTGTGATGCGGGTGTGAAATTCGCCAATATGACCATATTCGAAGACGTAGTCTTGCGGGAAGAGAATCGCGTCGGAGGAGTTGTTATCAACTGGACCCCTGTTGCCTCTTTGCCCCGGGAGATAACCTGTGTTGACCCGGTGGCTCTGGAGGCGAAGATAGTTATAGATTCTACCGGGCACGACGCGTGTGTCGTGAGCAAGCTGGAGCAGCGCGGCCTTTTGAAAACACAGGGCTTCGGCGGAATGTGGGTGGAACGCTCCGAGGACCTTGTCGTCGAACATACGGGTGAAGTGCATCCGGGCCTGATCGTCATCGGTATGGCAGTGGCGACCGCCTTTGGCCTGCCGCGCATGGGGCCCACCTTTGGAGGAATGCTGCTCTCAGGGAGACGCGGCGCGCAGGTGGCGCTGGAGAAACTTGCCGATCTTACCGCGCCAGCGAAGTAAGCTATAAGGCCTCTTCTATTACGATGTCGTCCGATGGGATAAATCGCGCAGGCAGCGCGTCATAGGATTTCGCTGAGCATCCCTCGCCCATGTATGTCAATATCGGCATACTGCGAAGATGGAACTGCTCCAGCATCAGAGTGAGGTGTTCAATGTCTCAAACAGACAAGCCGGCAAATGAGCCCAGAACTGAGCGACAACCCCCTGCTGGGCTGGGCCTCGAACAATTCGCCATGTCTTCTGTCCGCTCCATGGAAACCCAGGATGCGAGCGAAGTCTCCACCCGGCTGTGGAAATCCCTTTCCTGGGTGTTGCTGGTGGCGATAGTGGTGGGCGGAGTCCTTTGGTGGCTGAGAGAGGGCCGAAATGTCCTTTGGCGACCGACGA
>WVXJ01000152.1:1211-3988 GCA_011773575.1 Armatimonadota bacterium
AATGAAGAGGTGAGGGTGAAGGGCTACCAGTTCGAAGAGATGGTGGCCGATGGGCGGCTGAGAGTATCCGGGAAGCAAGCCGGGGAGGACGCTTCTATCTGGGTGCACATAGAAGGTGAAGAGGAAGAGATGGTGCCGCCGAGCCTGGGGCACATCGATTGAACGATGTCAAAACTCGAGCCCACCGTAATGGTGGAGGCGGTCTGGAATATCTCGCCACAGACACTATGGCAGCAGGGAATCCGCTCCCTCATCCTGGATCTTGATAATACTCTGGTGGATTGGAACCAGGAGCACCTGCGTCCTGAGGTGGAGGCGTGGACACGGGAGTGCCGAAAAGTCGGCCTTTCTCTCTGTATCTGCACCAACGCCCAGCGCAAAGACCGCATACGGCGAATAGCCTCCAGCATCGGTGCCTGCTACCTCGCGCGCGCGGGAAAGCCCGTTGCCAAGGCCTGGAGACGCGCGCTTTGGCTGTTACGCTGCCGGCCGGAACAGGCCGCCGTTGTCGGCGACCAGGTCTTCACCGATATCTGGGGGGCAAATCGGTTTGGAATAATGACCATACTGGTCAAGCCGCTCTCCGATAGGGACTTCTTCGCCACCAAAGTCCCCAGGCTGTTTGAAAAGCGACTGCTTGCTAGCTGGCAGGCAAAAGGAAGATCTTTTCAACCTCATCTCTAATCCTCCAGCAGGACCGTGAAATCCGTATCTTTGCCGCTCCCTGAAGAACTCCTGAGAAAGCCCACTGCTCTGCACATTGCACGCAGGACGCAGATTCCGCCTGTCGCAAGAGATTGCCATGAGGGATAGATGACTTTGCAAGTCGACTCAGACAGAGAAGAGGAGGTTTCACTGTCCGGGTCAGCGGGTAACACTGAGTTGGTCGTGTGCTCTGTTGCCCTAGCGGTCCTAGTCTATTCCCACTCCTGCGTAACGCGGCCTTCCAAACCCTGGGAATAGCCCAGGCATATTTCGGTTTTAAGGCGCTTCCCGGAGAGGCTCGAGCAGGCGCTGCGATCCTTGTCTGCTATGGGGGTAATAGGGATGAACCTCATCATTCCTTATAAGGAGGCTGCAGCCAGCGTAGTTGACGAACTTCCCCCCTTTACCCGCACTTTCCAAGCCATCTGCGGTGCAGGTAAGGGCAAGCAGGCTTCGTCCGAAGTCACAAAAAGCCTTGCTGGTGGTACTGGAAGAGCGAATTTGAGAGAGAAAGATTGCAGAATGAGACCGATTCATGGAAGAAACCGTAGCCGTTTGCGTGGGGACGAAAAAGCGAGACAATTGTGATGGGGGGCGTTTTGTGGTATAATCCTCCCAGTCTCGCGGGCAACAGAGCACTTATTTTGTCTTTTGCTCTACTCGGGAGAGTAAGTGGTATCTCTTCTGAGAGGTGAGGGTATGGCTACGCCACAAGGCCCGCGCCGGCTTATTGGCCAGATTCTGCTGGAAAAAAAGGCGGTCACTCAGGAGCAGCTGGACGAAGCCCTGAAGGTGCAAAAGAACGCTGCCGGACAACGGTTGGGGCGCGTTCTGGTGGACTTGGGTTTCATTGAACAGCGAGAAGTTGACCGAGCATATGCAGAGCAGCTGGGCTTCCCGTATCTAGACCTGGATAAAACCTCGCTTGATGAAGAGGTAGCCAAAGCGCTGCCTCAAAGCATCGCGCGCCGCTACAAGGCAATCCCCATTCGACGTGATGGCAACCGATTAAAGGTAGCCATGGTTGACCCCACCAACGTTTTTGCGCTTGATGACATCCGTTTGATTACCGGCTACGAAGTTGACCCCATGCTCGCCTCCGAGAACGACCTGGATAACCTGATGCGAGGCGTGGATGGCCAGGCCGGAAGCGCCGATATTCAGCAAGCGCTGACTGACTTGGGAGTCGACGATCCCATGCTTCCGTCTCCGGAGAGCGAGGGAACCGGACGGGAGGAGGAAGAAGACACTGTTGCCGTTGACCCTAATGAAGCACCCATCATCAGGGTAATAAACGTTCTGCTGAGCCAGGCCGTGCGGGAGCGCGCCTCTGATATTCATATCGAGCCAGAGCGCAGAGCGGTCAGGACACGCTACCGAGTTGATGGTGTGTTGCGTGAGATCATGACCCTACCCAAGTATCTGCACGCTGCCCTTATCTCTCGTATCAAGATCATGTCCGAACTCAACATCGCCGAACGCCGTATCCCTCAGGACGGTCATATCCGTATCCGCCACGAGGGCCGCGACTTCGATATCCGCGTCTCCACCATCCCCACCGTCTTCGGCGAAAAGGCTGTAATGCGCTTGCTGGAACAGTCTTCCGCGCTGATCTCGCTGGAGAAACTAGGCTTTTTCCCGGAAACTCAGAAGGACATAGAACTACTGATTTCTCAGCCTCACGGCATCATTCTCTCCACCGGGCCCACCGGTTCCGGGAAGTCCACTACCCAGTGCGCCGTCCTGCACAAACTGGTCTCCCCGGAGGTCAACATAATGACCGTCGAGGATCCCGTTGAGTACGTGGTACCAGGGGTAAACCAAGTCCACGTCAACCGCAAGGCCGGCCTCACCTTCGCCCAGGCCATGCGCTCTTTCTTGCGCCAAGACCCTGATATCATCATGGTAGGTGAGATCCGCGACCTGGAGACGGCGGAGACGGCCATTCAAGCCTCCCTTACGGGTCACTTGGTACTCTCCACCTTGCACACGAATGACGCTCCCACCTCCGTTACCCGGTTGATTGATATGGGAATAGAACCCTTCCTTGTCTCCGCCTCGCTTATCGGAAC
>WVXJ01000152.1:4103-4249 GCA_011773575.1 Armatimonadota bacterium
ACCGGCTACCGCGGCCGTGTGGGCATTTTCGAGCTGATGATGATAAACACTGAACTCCGCGATCTGATAGTAAAGCGGGTGCCTCTCAGCGAGATCCGCGCTGCAGCCAAGGCGAACGGCATGAAGACCCTCAAGGAAGATGGTCT
>WVXJ01000177.1 GCA_011773575.1 Armatimonadota bacterium
GGGTCAGGATTGAGAGGGAACGATGCAGGTGTGTGAATTATGCGAAGCTGAAGCCACCAAGCTAGTTTGGTTTATGCCTGGGGATACGATGCTCAACGCCTGGGTATTGTGTTGTGATTGCGCGAAGCAGCCTCTTACAAGCCCTGGAGTTCTTAGTGCTGAGCTAGCACGCGCCGTTACGTTCCCGCCGCAGGTTTTCGCGAGCGCGAATTTCGAGGACATCGGCATCCAGGCCAAGGTGCTCACAGCAGTGATTTCAACCCTGCAGGAGCTGGCCGGAGTTGGTCCGTCATGAGCACGACCGACGCCGTGGACAGGCTCATTGCCATTGCCGACGAAGCCGAACGCAAGGCACATGAGACAAACGAGGAGCTTGGCGTTGCTCGCTGGGCCCTGGACAAAATCATAGACGAAACCGCGAACAAGGGCGACCTGTGCCCTGGTGACTTCATGTTCCTGGATGCAGCGTTCGGTCTACTCAAGCGCTGCTTGCATGCCGCCTTCTTTGCCAATGAAAAACACGCAGAACTGGAGGACATGATTGCGAACGAGGTGCTCCCCGAGCCTGCCAGCCCAGCCGGCGAGCACTCGGTGTTCCAAAGCGCGCAGTCATCGGCTCACGCGAAAGTCGCTGCGGCTATCCAATCCGGTGACCTCGTGAGGCCAGGCCTATGCTCTGAGTGCAACGCTGAATGTAAGCCGGTGGCGCACCACGACAGCTATGACAAACCGCTTAACGTGCGTTGGCTCTGCAGGAGCTGCCACGGGAAGCACCATGCTGAGCACGGGCCCGCAGAATGCACCGCGTGAACATCTCATTCGCCGATGAGGACTGGCGCAAAATGAGCCGCCTTTGCAAGAGGCTTAGGCCGTATCAGCCCGTAGGTACTACACTTCGGGAGATCCTGTTACACAGATTTACAGGCTGTAAAGCGCTGGAACACGGTGTAAAGTCGTGTGCAGATGGACCATGGCATGCCCAGGACCAGGACGATACCTCGCGCGGATCATCTTCCCAGAAAGAAGAAGAAGGGAGGAAGAGGAGAGACACGGCGAAACGCGCACGACTCCAACGCACCCAAGCTGCGGAACGCATAGTTGCCAGGATAAACGAGCTAAGGTCGCCATACATACCAGACGCCAAGGGCTTTAGTACAGAGCCATACCTAAAAGAGATAACTACTTGCCTTATAAAGCATACCGAAGACGAGTTACTTGAGGTAATGCAATGGATGTATGACGAAGCTGTTAGGAAGAACGATTGGCAGTGGTTTGTTCCAGATACCATGTTTCGGCCAACCCTGTTTAAGAAAAAGCTTGATAAGTCTAGGGCTGGAGTTAAGTACGGTGACAATGGCCACGGTCGCGGCCAACAAGCTATGTTCGTTGACGAGGACGACCCGTTGCTACCAAACAAGAGCAGATCATGAGATCGGACGTTGATCCAGAGAAGGCGGTAATCGGCGCAGTAATGCTCCAGCCTTCGTGTTTTTACAAGGTACAGTTGCAACCCAACGACTTTAAGACCCCAAACGCGGCTAGGACTTGGTCGGCTATGCTAAGCTTGGTAGATCAAGGCAAGCCGATTGATCCCGTCGCTGTCGAGGTGGAAACCAACGGTCGTGTTCCGGTTGATTGGCTGCTTGACGCGCTTGGGGGCGTACCTACTAGCGAGAACGTTGGCTACTACGCCGACCTAGTGGCCGACGACGCCCTGAAGCGCCGTGTGCTGCGCGTGGCTGGGGATATGCTCAAGCGCGAGTCCAAGGAGCTGAGTGGCCAGGAGCTGCTGCGGCAGGCGCAGGACGGCCTTGAGAAGCTGGCACGTGGCGTTGATTCAAAGGGGTACTATTCTGCGCGCGAGATAGCCAAGGAAATCTTTGACGGGCTGGATTCGGGTGAAAGCGCACGAGGGCTCATGACCGGCGTCGAGGAATGGGACCGGTATGCAGAGATGGACCTAGGCGACACTATGATCCTCGGCGGCGACACGTCCATGGGAAAGAGTCAGGTACTCGGCTGGATGCGCGCCCGCTATATCGAGCGCGGCGAACGCGTGTTGCTGTTGTCCACGGAGTCGAAGCGAAAGAAGGTTGGACGGCGCGACCTGTCGTATCTCACCGGCATCAACAGCCGCGTGATCAAGACGTACAACTTTGACCGGATGCAGCTCAGCCAGTTCGGGGATGGGATCAGCCGGTACAGCGACTGGCCGTTTTGGGTTAACGACCAAATCTACGACGTGGACGAGGCGTGCCAGTTCATTCGGTTCATGATGGCACGCGAGGGTGTGACCGTAGTCGAAGTCGACCACCTGCATGAACTCACGGCCCAGGGCATTACGAATCCGCAGGAGCGAGTTGGTTATTGCATTGAGAGACTGGCGCAGACGGCGCAGCACGGAAACGGCGTTTACATGCAGGTCGCCAGTCAGCTTACCCAGGAGGCATCTAGGGAGAAGCGTGTGGCTAGAATGTCTGACCTGTACTACAGCGGACGGATTCGGCAGATAGCGCAGGTCGTGCTGATGATCACTCGGCTGGCGAAGTACACGAACAAGGCCAACCCCGGTGAGATTATTTTTCGGTGGGAGAAGGTTCGCGACGGGGAGACCGGCATGGATACTTGGCGGTGGAGCGATACGAACGGGCTGCTACTCGGACCCAAGTCGACGTACTACTCTCGCGAGTGCTACGGACCGGAGGCTACGCAATGAATGACATCGATCTCAAGGTCGCCGAGCTTCGGTCTGCGGCGACGATTATCGAAGAAGAGCCGCCATACAACAGCGATAAGTGGGCAGCCGTACGGAACGCGGTCCTGCTTAGAGAAAAGTCGTTTTCCGCCTTGGTAGACATACTCGAAAAGACGATCGCAACGGCTGTTGTGATGAAGGATCTTGGTGATCCGTGGGGCCAGGTAGTCCTAGATTGTGTTGACGAGATACTTGGCCAGATCGCGATCGACCCCTTGCCACCCTCGCCCCGATCTGTCACAGAACCGGGAGACGAGGACGGAGGACAGCAGTGATCGACTACCACGACCGCGCCAAGGTTCGCCGCTGGGCCGCTGCTGTGCTGGCCGACAACGACGCCGATCCCATGCACCGGCTGATCGCGCTGGAGCTACAGCGGCTATGGCTGGCCCAACGCGAGCGGCGCCTCGGCAACCTACCGGCCATCGCAGCCCGGTCGACCGGCGAGACACGGAAGCAGGCGCTACGGCTGATCAAGGCGCACTGCGACGACGGGGTACCGGAAACCAACTCAACGAGGGAGCACCATGCCCAAGAAAAAGACGGCCACAGGGCCAAGTAGCAAGGCGGAAAAGCGGGCAGCCGAGATCACCTTTGCTGTCCTTATGGATGGCGACAAGGCTACCGCCGCGCTGAAGCGGATCACCCACGCGCTCGGCAAGCCGGACGGGTCGATTACTACGTGGGATCAGCTGGCCCATGCGGTCGAGCGGGTTGCTTGGGATCTGCAGCGGCAGAACAGCGACAATCACCACAAGCAGTTGCAGATCAGGAAAATGCACACGGAAGGGGTGCGAGCGGAAGCCAAGGCAGCTACGTATCGCGACGCGCTCATTATCGCTACAGGTAACCCGGCTGAGCAGTTTCCGCCACCGCGTGAAGCGTTCGACGTGGACCCCGACGACCCGCCATTCTAGGAGCACACATGACCGACCACCGAATCGAAGGCGTCAACCTTGGACCGTGCCCGTGGTGTACTTCCACGAACAACTCCGTGTGGCAGCAACGCGACGCGCCCGGCTGGTTCTACGGCCACTGCGGCGAGTGCAACCAGACTAGCCCGGCGTACCCGGATCGCGACGGGCTAGTGCGCGAATGGGGCGACCTAGCTGCGGCTGCGGCGAAATACGAGACAGGGAAGCACGGAGGGCAGGCGGCATGAGCGATTTGACCTACCGCGAGCAGAAGACGTTGAACGGCAAGCGGGATCGCGTGTTGGAAGTGGCGCGCAAGATCTCTGCCGAGGACCGACCGTTTTCGGTCGACGATTCCGCGGTGTCCAGCGCCGGTCTGTTCGGTCGACTGGCTGGGCTGGCGCAACTATGCACAGAGCTTCGGTCGGCCGTTCGCGACCTCGACGCGTACCTGGAAGAGATCGGCGAGGCCAACCAGTGAGGTTCTGCGTCACATGCGGTCAGCCGCACCGCCCGTGGCAGGTACCGGTCTACTACGACGCGGTAGCTGGCAAGATGCACGATAGGCCGGTGTACTGGCTGAATAGCGGTGGCAAGTGCAAGCGCTGCTACTATCACGAAGATCCAAGCATGGACTGGTCGGACGGTCGAGAGGAGGAAGCATGAGCAGAAACAAGGATAGACGCGCTCTGGTCGAACAGATCGCAGCGGACCCTGATAACGAGCGCTGGACAGACGACGAACGTGGGCAGGTGTGGAACGAGCTGCATGACCTGTGGGAATTGGAGGACGCGGGGAAGCTTGGCAATGTCACGCCGGTCGCGGAGGTAGAAATCGACCACGTTTGGGTCACAAAAATCGGCAGGCAGATTACCGCTATTTTTGCCGACGAAGACGGTGCCGTGGGCATGGCGCAGACCGGAGAGGTCGTGTCTAAGTACGTTCTTGCTAATGGGCCCATCGTAGTGTCGGTCCCGAGCACAGTCGCGGGGGTGGTGGAGGCGCTAGAGCACATCCGCGATGAGGCCGCATGTGCGGTGGATGACGACGAGGGGGAGCGTTGGGGGGATGTGCTCCGGGTCGCATGTGAAGCGCTTGACCAACTCCGCGCCGCCCCGGAGCAGTCGCCTCCCTCCGAGCCCGCGCCGGACTGTGACGACTGTACCAACTACGCTTCCCGTGCTGGACAGTGCCCCGGTGAGCCGTGTGACCATTACGAGCCCGCGCCGGCCACACGCGCCGACCTTGTCGCGGCTGTGAGACTTGGCTATATGTCCGGACACCACGACACGGCTGAATCGCAGTATGGTGACCCGGACGAGGTGGCGAGCGATTTGGTCGACGACCTGATCAGTGAGGGCACGATCACGCGACCCGAGCCCGCACCGGCAGAGCCCAAGGGTTCCACCTGCGCCACGTGCCAGCACTGGGACGATTGCGAGGGCTGTCACGATGGACCGATGTTTGACGACACACCGGCAGGGCCCGAGGGGGACTGGCCGTGCGAGGATTGTGATATGACGGTTGACGATGCGGCGTGCTCTGAGTCGTCGGCCTGCAAGCTTATGGCCACCTACATGGCCGCCGCTGAACCGAACCACTGGAGTGAGCTGGAGGAGTGGATCGCGGAAAATACGCCGTGCCGTAAATGCGGCCAGGTTCCCGAGTGGCGCGACGGGCTGATGTATCATCGTTGCGGGCAATCTCTCCCCCGCCGCCAGTCCCCGGACCTGGACGCGATGCGGGAGGTGGAGCGGGCGCTAAGGCGGCTGTGCACGCAGCCGATATCAGCGGATCCATCGCTGAGAGCTTGGCAACCTGGATTTCAGCATCGACTGACGGAGCTGGCCGACCGCCTCGCGAAGGCCGTGGAGGGGGCGGACTGCCCTATCGACTGCAGCGAAGAAACCCCATGCCCGTCGTGCTCGCGTCCGCAGGTTTGCACCGAATGCGGCGACGAGTCCGAGCACGTGGTTTGCCGTGGTTGTGCCGACCGTTCCCAGCCCCCCGAGCCGTGCGGCGAGGCGGGGGAAATCGAGCAGACATTGGCTCAATTTAGCACCTGGTTGAGACGCAATCGGAGGGCGCTTTCGGATGGTGTAGGTTTAGCCTTGCGATCTCTGGTTGACACTTTGCAAGTCCAAATCCGCCGTCTCCCCGGGCCCGCGAAGGTGCACTCGAACGCGGTGGCCATGTCTCTGGCGAAAGAACTCCGACTGATCGCCAATCGCTACCATGGTGATTGGCGGGCTTTGCCGGAAAGGCTGCGTAAAATAAGCTACGAGGTGGAGCGTCTCCCCGGGCCCGCGAAGGCAGAACCAGCACCGGCCGATTGGTGCAAACGATGCCAGGAGATGCACGCGCCAACGATCCGCGCCCTGTCAGAGCTTGCTGAAAAAACACCGTGCAAACTATGCGGAAAACCACCGGTGGCTTTCGGTGGTTTCACTTGCTGCGACGACTGCGCCCACAATCGACGATTCGAGGCGGTGGAATGGATCGAGGCGAATTGGCCCGGGCCCGCGAAGGTGCCGGCGGTTGTGGAAATTAGCTTGCCGCATCAAATGCTCGAATACGACCACAAGAAAGGCAAGTACACCGGCATTAAGAGGCGGGATATTGTAATCCGGGCAGCTGGTAGCGATTGGGACGAAACGGTGAGGCACCACGGTTGCGGTGGTGATTTTGAATGGATGCCGATTGAGGTCCACGGCGCGCCCGCGGAGTGTGAGAAGTGCGAGGGCCTATACCAGCGTTACCTAGGTGCGTGCAAGCGACACAATGGCGCGCGGCGTGAGCGCGACCAGGCCCGCGCCGAGCTGGAGGAAACCAAGCGCAAGCTCGAAATCGAGGAGCAGCAAACCGCCGACGCGCGGGAACTAGCCCTTGCAGAGGGCGACCGGTACAGGGCCGAACGGGCCGCACACGAGGAAACGAGGCGGAAATACGACCTGTGCATGCAGAGCGCCATGAGCGTCGACGGCGACTGTTTTTATTGCGAGGACACCATGCAGGACATGCGTGACGAAAACGCGCGGCTCAAGGAGCTAGTGGGGGAGCTGGAAAAAAGGAGCAACGGATGGAACTAACTGATCAAGACCGGGCCATGCTGGCCAGGGTATCGATCGTGTGGGGACTGGAGTCACAACCGAGCAAATCGCGCTGTCCGCGGTGCGGTATGCCTCGCTACACGGTCGGCGAAACAGGGTGCATTTATTGCAGCTGGCGTCCGGGAGATGGTGAGAAATGATAGTCAACGCGCCCCCTGAAAAGCTGGCTGCGCTACAACGCGGGGAAACTGTCGTGCTGGTGGTGGAGATGGAGAGGCAGCCGAAGTGGGAAGAGGAGCCTAGCCAGCTAGACCAAGATCCAAATGTATGGTGTGGCAGGTATCGAATAGCAGCTCGCGACGACAACGGCGATTATTACGACGACGTTGGTGTAGACGAAATGCGCCAGCCCATTGCCCACGGCGACCCGGTCGAAGTGGTGTGCGGGACGTGTGGGGGCTGGGTGAGAAATGATGTCATGGTTGAAATGGCTAACCATAGAGGCATTGTGTTTCGCGATCAGTCACCTTGCGCCTGCTTATTTGGGAAAGCACAGACCACCGCCCGCACCATCAAGCCCTGCGAAACGAGCGGCCGATGGGTCTGGGAAGTGGAGGTGGGGAAGTGATACACTCGTCCAAGCAGCTTGCCGCGTTAGCCCGAGCGGTCAACCAGGCCAAATTAGACGGCAGCACTGATACAGTATTGCTCCACGTGGCCAGTGGGTTGATTGACGACTTGCAGATTACAAGCATGGAGCTTGAAACTGCGCGACGTCGTATTGCCGAGCTAGAGCAGAAGAACCGCCAGCTACAGGCGGTGGCTGACGCTGGGAACGCGCTGAAAAAGGCCAAGACCCCGTGGGACAAGGATCAGGCGATGGTTGCATTGTTTGCTGCTCTCGACGGAAAGGAGCCAGGTTGATCCGCCCCGGTGATACCGTGCTGTACGACGGCGCCGAGTGCACGGTTGCCGCGCTGGAGCTACGCGGCTTCAAGCCCAACGAGACGCACTGGGCAAAGGTTGTGCAGACCGAAGGTAAACGCGTGACGTTCGAGCGGTGGGTGCTCAAGTCCGAGTTGCAGGAGATACCGAGCGATGCCGAAGCGTAGCTCCTACGAGGACGGGTTGCAGCGGGCCGTGATTCAGTTTCTCGATATGCGCGGCTGGCGTAGCTTCCATGTGCCGAATGGCATGCGCGCCGGTGGAAAGAACCCACAGAAGACCGCAGCTATCATGCGCGGGCTCGGACTAAAGAAAGGCGTGCCCGACGTGATAGTCTGCGAGCCATGGCAGTGCCCGCCCGATACAACCAACCGGCTTGAATACCTGCGGTACGAGTACGCGCACGGGATGGGAATTGCTATGGAGCTGAAAGCGCCAGGCAAGTATCCAACGCCCGAGCAACGCGAATGGCTGATCGCGCTGGCGAAGCGTGGCTGGTACCCGGCCGTATGTCGTACGATACACGAGGCGACCGCGCTACTCGAACGGATCGTGCGGCCCTTGCGATGAAAGCTTGCCGCGCTGTGCAGACGTGATAGCATAGCGCGCGCCCTTGACGCAGCCGCTGAGCTGCCGGAGGAACGAAATGGCACGTAGGAAGAACAGAGACGCCGAGCGGTTTACGCGGGTGCTCCCCGTCGCGTTGACGGACGAAGAGATCCAGGCACGCGGGCTAGAGCTCGCCGCGAAAATGAACGAGCTCGACAAGATTGACCTCACTGTCCAGGCGGCAAAGGACAAGGCGAAGGAAGACCGCAAGCCGATCGACAAGCGGATCGCAGAGCTACGGCGACAGCTCACCGCCAAGGCCGAGGATCGCCAGGTACAGTGCGAGGAAGTCAAGGACTACGGCACCAAGCGTGCGCAGACGGTACGCCTCGATACCGCCGAGGTAATCGACGACCGGCCCCTGACGTCCGATGAGCTGCAAGGCGAGCTGCACCTGCTACCCGGCCAGGGTCACGCAAGCATGGAGGCGTAGTCATGGCACGCAAACAAGCGATCGTAGTCGAGACGCTGTACCTCAAGCCACCGACCCGCAACCCCGGCGGCTCGTTCACGAAACACAAACCCAAGAAGATCACTCCGCCGCCGGTACCGCACGTGCTCGGGTCGCATGGCAGCGATGAAGCTAGGGCCGAGGTCAAACAGAAGCACCGTGCGCTGGGGTACAACGTAACCTACGTCGGCTTCACGGACGCCGGGATCCTCGTGCACGTGAGCAACGAGGAACCGAAGAAGCGCAAGCCACGTTCGGCCACGCGGAGGTTGCGGCGATGAGCGATCAGACCGATGAGGCAAGCCTGCCCGACGAAGACGAGCAGACACCGCCGCACACCTTCCTGGCAACGGTTGGTGAGCACGACGGCGACCACCCCGACCGCGTAGTCTTCTGGACCTGGGCCCAGACGCCCAACTTTTTCCACGGCGACGACGGGCAGGTTGAGCAGTTGCTAGCCGACTTCGCTGGTACTGGCGAGCAGATAGACGGCCCGGCATTCGTGGCGCTCGATTCCACGGTGCGATCACCTACCGAAGACGAGGCCGGTCTGATCTTCGGTGACCTGTTTCGCCATATCGCGATCAGCATGCAGAGGTTTCGCGACAAGCTTGGGTTGAGCATGATGCAGGCGGTCGAGGCTACGGAAGATCTCGTTGACCGGCTGGTCGCACAGGCCGCCAGTCGCGTAGGTGAGTACGACCTACGACCCAACGATCTACCAGACGAGACGCTTCAAGAGCCTGCCTACGCGTGGGTCTTCCGGATCGTCGAGGTGACCGTAACCCCGGTGCCGAACGAAGCGCTGATTACCAAGCGCCAGGGCTGGTGGTCTACTTGGGCGTAGCAACGACACTTGACCGCGTGGCAGTTGCGCTTGACGCAGCTACGGCTCACGCGCTCGACGCCGGCCCGGACGAACCAGCAAGCGAGCTAGGCGATGCATACAAGCAGGGCGTCAACGCCGTGGTCGACTACATGCGGTCTCTGCTTAGCGTCGACGGCCAGCGCGACCCGGCAACCGGCGACCTATTCGGCGACGCGTACGGATTCTGCCAGCGACAGTGCGCGTACGGTCAAGAGAAGTCACCCGGCGAGCACCTACGCTGCGCTACCTGCCAGTTGAAGAAGCACACGATAGACGGCCTGACGGAAGCCGCGGAGACGGCAGCCCGTGAGGCAACGGAGACACCATGAAGCGACGACGACTATCCCCCGTAATCCTGAAGCGCGACTCCCGCCGGCCCGAGGTGTGGATGCTGCAAGAGGCGCTGAACGCGCTGGGCTACGACTGCGGTACGCCTGACGGGTGGTGGGGCGGCAAGACAACCGTGGCGGTGACCGAGTTCCAGGCGGACGTATTCGGCGCGGCCAATACCGACCAACTCGTTGGCCCGGGTACTTGGTCGCAGTTGCTCGCGCGTACCGAGGCTGAGACCGACTATCGGCCACCACTTGCCCGACGTATTCAGACTGTGATCGGCTACTACGAGAACAGCACGGCGACGAACGCGTACGGCGGTACGTCGCGACTCAACGACGGCGCCGGCTGGAACTATGGCGTCATGCAGCACAATGGCTATGGCTCGCTCAACGCGTTACTCCGTATGGCCGGAAAGGACGAGCTGCAACGGATCTATCGAGCCGGCGGTCGCGACACGTTCCAGCCTGCAATCCGCGACTGGATGGGTAGCGTCGAGGGTATCGCAGCACAGGATCGGTACTTCCGCGACAAGACGCTCAAGCTGGCTAGGTCGTTCGCAACCGAGCTGCAAAGCGTGACCGACTTTTTCGAGCAGGCGCACCTGCTGCCCTATTACGAGCGGTACCTGTTGATCATGGTCGGCGCGGCTGTGCAGAACGGGGCGCTGCTATCGCCCTACCGTAAGCCGTTCTGGCGGAGTATCGAGCCGCATGAAAGCCAGTTAGAGAAGTACGTCGAGCTCTACCGCGGCCACCGGTTCAACCAACTGTTTATGTCCGAGAACTTCACGTACAGCGACCTGAAGCGGATCTGGACAGAGATCGAAAAGACCGGCGTGGATCGGCGCGAGGTCAACAAGCGGGCGCTGGCTCGCGTGCTACGAGACCATATCAGGGATCCGCTGAACAAGCTGATCATGATTGCCCAGTGGCGCGCGCGGTCCTCGTCACCGAGGTGGTGGACCGATGTCGAGTCGCGACAGATGCTAGCGGCAACCGGCGAAGGGCGGGTACACGGGTCGCGTATGCTATCGCTGGTAGACGATTTCGGGTTCACCGACGTCGAGGCGCATCAGTGGGCTTGGTCGAACGATGGCAAGGCCGCATGGGAGGGAGACACCGAGGCGGCCGAATGACTATCGCAAAACGAATCAGGGAGGCTGCGGATACAAACCCAGACGCCAAGGCTCGACTGGACGCGGTGACCGAGATCATGTCCGGGCTGGTACGGCGATGCTGCGGCGACGGCGCGGAGACCGGGGCGGCAAGCGATCTGATCCGCCTTGCCGCGCTGGAGGCCATGGAGGCGGTGCTACGGCCACCGAAGAACGGGGCCACCGCCGCACCGCCGTGGTCACCGCCTCGCTACCACCTGCCGAACGAGCGGCCGTCGCTGACCAAGGCGCTGCACCTCGAAGGCATAGCCGGGACGAAGGTAGCAGTCGGGTTTTACGACAGTGGCGAGCCGGCCGAGATTTTCGTGTCCAAGGAAGGCGAATCGACTGCAGCTACGGCGTACCTTGACGCGCTGGCTACGGCGATCTCGATAGGGCTACAGTACGGCATAGACTGGGAGGTATTTAGCACCAAGCTAGAGCGATGGACGTTTGAGCCGCGCGGCTTTACCGGTGACGACCACGAAGCCCTGCGAACGGTAAGCAGCCCCTTGGACTACGTGATCCGCGCTGCCCACGTGCTAGTAGAGCGACGACGGGCCCAGAAACCCACGGACAAGCCATGATTCGCGCTGTGCTGCACGTTCTCCTCCCGGTAGGGCTGGGGGTACCCGTAATTTGGATCGGCTATCAGACGCCAGGAGGCGGGCTTGTACGGGCAGGTGTAGTTGCGGTAGGCTTGCTCGCCGTGGTCGGATTGACAGAGGCCACGACGAAAGGAAGGTAAGACTATGAAGAGAGAACACCAGGGCGCAATCCTGCTAGCCGTATTTGTGCTGGCTATGGCAGGTCTCGTGCTATGCGGCCATAGGGTCGCGAAGGGTAAGCCACCGCTGAAGGATACGGACGGCAAGGGTACGGCAACGGCAAAGCTCAAGCCGCTAATCGTTGAGCCAAAGCTAAGGTGCCCCAAGCTTAAGCCGCGCCTTAAGGCATGGATCCTCAAGCGACTCGGCAGCACGTTCAGCCGGCGCTGGCGCAAGCTGGTAAGCACACGGCTGGGCGACGCGATCGTCAAGGAGTCAAAACGGTTCAAGCTGGACCCGCTGGTCATGGCTACCGTGGCTTGGACTGAGTCTGACTACCGGCCGTTTCTGATCGGGTCGTACCGTGGCAAGTCGGGTAACAACCGCCGCGCTGGGGAAATCGGTGTGTTCCAAACGATCCCGTGGGACCACCCAGTCAAGCTGGCTTGGCTGGCCAACGTCGGTTGCAAGCCACGACAGAAGCACCTACTCGGCCGGTGGAAGCGCAACGTGAAGCGCCACGGTACTGCGTGCCATGCGCCGGACATTATCAGGCAGCGCAGCCGGACGGGCATGTGGAGCCGGTGGGAGCTCAAGGACATTCGGATCAACGCGTACGTGGCGCACTCGGAGATGCGGTACCACGTGGAGCGGTCGCTGAAGAAGTACCCCAATCCACGGTGGCCACGGTGGGCCTACGCTACCAAATGGCGCAAGCGCAACCCCGGGGCGGACGAGACTCTGCTTTCGAGGCACGTCACGTACAACACTGGATTGAGACCGGTGCCACGTCGCTCCTACCGCTACAAGCTGTTAAGCCGATACCCGAAGGTCCGGGACTACGTGTGCGGCAAGCCCAGGAAGATCGCGCGCCGGTAGGCCAACCCGCCCCTTGACACCACGATCCCGATCCGTCACAGAACCCGCATGACCGATTCTCCGCAGCCACGCCCTGCGATGTGCCCCTCGTGTCGCCGGCTCATGACGGTGGTAGTCGAGCGCAACCTACAGCGCTGCGAGCATTGCAGTGTCACGATTGCACAGGAGCTACTTGACGGGCGGGGACCGAGGTGCTTGGCGCGTGTGGCGATGGTCAAGGAGGAAGTATGACTGACGCAGCAAAACAACGACTGAACGACGCGATCGACGCGGCGTGTGAGTTGGCCACCGAAACCGGCGACATGGTACTCGTGATCCGGGCCGGGCGCGATCCAGACGACGTTGGATATTCGCTTGGCGGCCACGGCGGACCGGACGCGTTTAGGGCAATTACCCGCGCGATCGCATGGACAATCCGAAGCCTGAAGTTGAAAGTGAGCGGCGATGACACAACCAGTTGACGGCTGGATCCAACTCCACGGTGGCTGCTACTACGACTTCAACGAGCCGTCACTTGACCACGTGACGCTGGATAGCATCGCGCACCACTTGGCGTACTCGTGTCGGTTCAACGGCGGGACGAGGCGGCTCTATAGCGTGGCTGAACACAGCATCTGGGTCATGCGGTCAATTCAGATTCCAGACTGCAGTAGCCGAGCAGTCTCAGGAGGGTTTATTTTTGATGATACCGGAAGACGTGTCAAACGCGCCGCTCTCATGCATGACTCCCACGAAGCGATCGTCTGTGACATTCCGCGACCGCTCCGCAAAATGGCCGCATGCGCCGAACTGAACGCCGAGATCGCAAAGGTGCGGGCGCTGTTCCGTGAGCGGTGGCCAGGCGACTATGACCACCCGGCGATCGTACAGGCCGACCTCGCCCTGCTCCACACGGAAAAGGTGCAGCTGCTACACCCGGAGCCGCGACCGTGGCCAGACATGCCGCCGCCGCTGGATATCAGGCTAGAGTGCTGGCGCCCGGAAGAGGCGAAGTCACGGTTCCTGCATGAGTGCAGGAGATTGGGGATCGAGTAGATGGGAAGTGTTCTCAGGGTTGTTGTCGCAGTGGTCGTTGGACAGCTTGTAACATGTGGCACAAACAGCAAACCGATTGGGCTCGCTGCGACGCTTGCGCTAGTAGTGCTCTGTTTTGAGATCGCCGCATCAAAGGACAAGCCATGACCAGCGAACACACACTCAAGTGCCCCCACTGTGGCCATGTCATAGAATTGGACTTCTGTGACGGCGACGGCCACCTGGTGACGTACTGGGGCGAAGAGGATCATGACGCATGGTGTAGCGAGTGCGACAAGTTCTTCAAGGTCCGTGAGCACGTGACTCGTGACTTTGAAGTAGTAGAGCACGAGTACAATCAACCATGAGACGCCACCCACACCGCAAAGGCCGCAAGCGCCAGCGTAAGAAGCGCGAGCACGGGACACAACGGCAGAGACGCTGGAAGCCGTTTCGGTCTAAGTGGGCCGCGATGAGTTGTGATCGCGGGATCTCGTCTGGTACGGCTACTGTCCGCTCGTACGTGAGGTTAGACGGATCGCTAGCCTACTACTGCGTTTCGATTGAAAGGGTAACGCTGTGATCATCCCCCTCTCAGAATCCCAACTCCGTACCTACCTGGAGACCGGGAAGGTGACGGTTGAGCTGCCAGAGCCACGGCAACCACCTTGCCAGATCGCCGACGACGGAACGGGTCGATGGACGCCGGTGGGTATGCCGTGGGCAGGCCTCGATTGGTGGCCACCGGTGAAGGTGGGTGACCGGGTGGCAGCGGCCTTGCCGGGTTGGTCCACAAATTATTACCCCACAGTAGCGACCGTCGCATTCGAGCGGCGTGGCGACCGGTGGACCTGGATCGTTGGGTTGGAGGCAAGCAATGGCAACGACTAGGGTCGATTGGGCCGACGTCACCGAGAACTGGTGTTCCGGATGTAGCGGCCCAACAGGCATTCCTGCTGCACCAAACCCCTGCCCATATTGCTTCGCTCGCCGAATGGCAGCGCGTCTTCGTGGCATGCCAAAGGGCGCGGTCAAGTATCGCAACGGCTTTCAGCCCACCTTTCACCCAGACGAGATCGAGAAGTTCCGCAAGAAGGCAAGCCGATGGCGCAAGCGCCGCCGAGTCTTTGTCAACTCAATGAGCGACATCAACGATCCAGTCTTCACCGACGATCAGATCCAACAGCAGATCCAGGTAGCGACAGACCACCCGCAGCACACGTTCATGTTCTTGAGCAAACGTCCTGAGCGCTACGCCCGATTTGAGTGGCCTCACAACGCCTGGTTGGGGGCTACGGCGTGCGATAGCGAAACAATGGCCAGAGCTAGCCACCTTGACGCTGCGCCCGCTGCGGTGCGTTTCCTGAGCTGTGAGCCGCTGCTAGAGGAAGTCACGATTTGGCCGAATGCGCGGCTGAGCTGGATCATAATCGGTGCGCAAACCGGGCCCGGCGCGAAGCCACCACGACGATCGTGGGTCGAGTCGCTCGCAGCTCAGGCCGACGCGATCGGTGTAGCCGTGTTCTTCAAGGACAACCTACGCAAGCACTTCGGCGACGCATTCGTACGACAGGAGTTTCCTGGAGGCTAAATATGGACCAGTACCACAAGATTCAGACGGTCTTCAAACGAGACCCAGCAACGAAGCACAAGACCCTGCTTGAGGGTGACTATTCCATGCCTGAGCTCGCCTATCTGGCGGACAACGAATGGGAGTTCACGGAGAAGATCGACGGAACAAACATCCGCGTGATGTTTGAGCCAGCAGACCACGACCACGCCCCGAGGGTTACTTTCGGCGGCAAGACCGACGCCGCGCAAATCCCAGCGAGGCTGGTGACTCACCTTCAAGAGAAGTTTCCAGCCGACAAGATGAGTCATGCGTTTGACCACCCCACGTGTCTATACGGCGAGGGGTGCGGGGCGAAGATCCAGAAGGGCGGTGGGAAATACTACAAAGACCAGCGGTTCGTCTTGTTCGATGTTCGGGTAGGCGACTGGTGGCTAAAGAGGGATGCGGTAGAAGAAATCGCCAGCGCGTTAAATGTTCCAGTTGTTCCCATTATCGGAGCTGGAAACCTTCAAGCCATGGTTGAGCGATGCCGCTACGGATTCGATTCCGTGTGGGGCGATTTTCGCGCCGAGGGAATCGTTGCTCGGCCAGCCGTTGAGTTATTCACTCGCGGCGGTCATCGAATCATCACCAAGCTCAAGTGCAAGGACTTCCCCCGTTGACCGCCCTGCCCCACGATATCCTCGCCGCCAAGACTACGTTGCACCGCTGGAGCACGTCGATCAAGCTCGGTGTGGCCAAGCGTGTACCGGTAGACTTCTGGCTACTGGCGCGACTACTGCACAGCTACGACGGGATAGAGCCGAGCACCCTGGCCGTTCAGTGTACGGACCACGCGGGGTGGATAGCGCTACTCGAACCGAAACAACTGGCGCGCGTGATCTACGAGGTATCGCCGGCAAAGACGCAACCGGGTCTGGCTGACTGGCTTGACGAAGAGGCGCCGGGATGGAGGGACGAATGACCGAACACCCCATGATCTTCCAGCCAGAGTCGGTACGCGGGTTGCTAGCGAAGCCGCCGACCAAGTGGCAGACGCGTCGGGTTGCGACGGCGCAGAATAGCCTGATCAATGGGAGCGGTGAATGGATCCGCTCAGACTGGCAGTACCTTGATTGGTCAAAGGCGCGGGTAGATATCGGCCCGTCCCCAGCGGGAAATCCAGGGCCGTACTTCCACGTCCCGTTCAGGCGACCTGATTACGGCGACGACTGCCCGATCTATCGCGTGTATCCCCGCGTCCAGCCGGGCGACCTCGTGCGGATACGGGAGACGTGGCGGCCTGTCATGGAGGGCTATCACTCGTATATCGAATACAAAGCCTGTTCACCCGATCTGCAAGTTCTCGACGCGCGCGAAAAATTCAAGAACCTGAAGGCTATCTACCATGTTGTGCCCGGCGGGAGCAGCCTCCCGAGTTATTCGAAGGCTTGGCACTCGCCGCTCCACCTACCGCGCGAATGGTCCCGCGCCTGGCTCCGCGTTTCCGGGGTACGCGGACAGCGGTTGCAGGATATCAGCGAAGAGGACGCGAAGGCCGAAGGCGCCAGGTTACTCTACTGGTATGCACCGACCGCGGACGAAGATACACACGTTACCCTATCTGGCGCGAACGCGTCGCACCTGAACGGATTCGCTACTCAGTGGACATCTATCAACCGCAAGAAGCCCAGCCGCCGCTGGGAAGCTAACCCGATCGTCTGGGCCTACTCGGTAGACCGCGTGCTCAACCGCGTCGAGGCAGACGAGTACCTACGGGAGGCGGTATGACCGTCTACGCCATCACGCCCCAGGCATGCCTAGGCGGCCGTGGTTTCGTCTCTGGGCGCTTCCGTGGCTTTGACGGGCGGGAGGTATGGCGTACTCCAAACGACGCGCAGACCGCGGCTGATGCGTTCACGGAGCGGATCCTACACGGTGACTCGCGTATGGAGTACATCGCGCTCGGTCGCATGGTCGTGATCGCCGTTGACGCGGACTGGAATACTGATACCTGGGTACCGCCGGTCGACCACGAAGTCGTGCCAGCGATGGCCGGTGAGATGCCCGAGACGCGACGGCTGTTGAGGGACGCGAGGTACGAGCTGTACCATGGCCGCGACGACTAGACAGCTTAGGCAGATGCTACGCGAACGCTACGGAGTAGCTGGCTACCGTTACGCGCTGTTTGAGGAAGTTCACGACGCTACCGGCTATAGGCAGAGTAGATCGTGCGACGCCCTAGTTATGTGCCTTTGGCCATCGGACGGGCTGGAAATTCACGGCTTTGAAATCAAGCAGAACCGGGCCGACTACCTCAACGAGATTCGTGACCCGGACAAAGCCGAAGCATTCAAGAAACACTGTGACCGGTGGTGGCTAGTAGCGTCGTCGCGCTCCGTTGTGAAGAACGATCTCCCGCAGGGCTGGGGCATGATGTGGCCACGGGCCGGCAAGCTAGTGGTATCGACCGGCGCTCCAAAGCTGAAGCCTGAGCCGATGCCGCGGCGGATGCTGGCAGCGCTGCTACGGCGGGCAGCCGAGGGCAACGCCGACCGAGAGGCCATGAATGAGCGGTACGAAGCCGGCATCAAGCAGGGCGAGAAATGGGCAGAGCAGAGACTTGGACGCGACAAAGAGGCGCTCGCCAAGCTGCGCGAAAAGGTGGCTGCGTTCGAGGAAGCGAGCGGCATCCAGTTGCACGGCTACGGGCGCGACGGGGCTAGCGTGGGCGCTGCAGTCGAGTGCGTGCTGAAGATGCAGGGTCGCTTCGGGGCGATCGGTCGGTTACTCAATACGGCTGCGTCACTTGGCCAGCACGCCGATAGTTTGCGTCATGACGTATTGGAACTGGTGAAGGCAGCCAAGGCGGCAGGAATTCAGGGCGAGCTCGGATTCGACCTCGACCAGTAATTTCCCCTTGCGTATACGCGTACACAGGTATATAGTACCTCCTACTATGGGACACGCAATCGGAA
>WVXJ01000181.1:0-12061 GCA_011773575.1 Armatimonadota bacterium
AGCGCGAGAATGTTGGCCAGGAACCGTTCTTTGCGTTCCTCTTCGCTGAGGTGGCGTGTATCTCCAAATGAATAGACACGGATGGCCGCCTCCGGCGCAGTGGGACAGGATTTCTCACACAGCCCGCAGCCCACGCATTTGTTTTCATCCAGCAGCGGCCTGGTCCCCATCGGCAGCTCCGGTCTTTCCTGGTGGATGGCATCATAGGGACAAACCTCATCACAGATGGAACAGATCTTATCCTGCGACCAGGCTATACAAGTGTTGTGGTCAATCACTGCAGTGCCAAGGCCTATCCACCCCTTTTCCTCAACCGTGAAAGGCTGGATTGCGGCAGTGGGACAAACTCTCCAGCAGGACACACAGCCGTGCACACAAGGGCCGATTCGAGGCACCAGGATGGGGGTCCCGATTGCCTCCAGGCCCCCTTCACCCAGGGCCGGCTGGAGGCCGTTGGTGGGACAAACCTTCATACATTCGCCGCACCTCACACAGGCGGTTACGAATTCTTCCTCCGGCAGTGCGCCGGGCGGGCGGATAAGGCCTGCCGCGGAGACCTTCAGATTGCCGGACTCGGTCTTCTTCGCTCCCCAGTCCGTTTTAAGCAATAGCACTGAACCAATGCCGATACCCGCAGCATGCAGCAGCCGGCGCCGGGAGAGATTCAGAGGCGGCTCGGCCTTGAGATTCTTCAAAGCCGGAGCATAAGAGATGGCTCCTTTCGGGCAGATGCTGATACATTCATGACAGGCCACACATTCACTTACCTGATAAATGCGCGGATCCTCTGTTATCGCTGATGTGCGACAAGAGCGAATGCAGAGCCCGCAGTCAATACAGGCCTCACTGACACGGTTCTTCACCGGCGCCCAGCGAGAAAGCAGGCCCAGCAAGGCTCCCAGGGGGCAGATGCAGCGACACCAGAAGCGCCGCGCAAGGCTGTTCAGGGCGATGATGGCGGCGAAGATAAGAAGGGCGAGTGGAGCAAACCGGTAGAAAAGGAGAGCATGGGGCCTGGCGCCGGGTATATCCACCCTTATCGCCAGCGCCTTCTGTACTCCGGTCAACAGGCTCCTCGCCGTGTCGTGTTCCAGAACGAAGTCAGTCATCGCCAGATGCGCCAGCGCCTGGTCAACGTGGAGGATTATCAACAGACTCTGTAGAGGCGCAATCACCCCCAGAACGAGAGAGCGCGTGATAGTGGCAATGGGATCAAAGAAGTAAGTCAGAGAAAGCCCCAGGCTTGTCTGCAGATTCATCTCGGTATCAGCCCGAAAGCCGGCCGCGAAGACGGCCGTGGTCAGCAGACCGATAAGCAGGTAGTACTTCAGGCGGCGCAAGCGGGGAAAGCGATCCGGAGTGTCTTTCTTCGTACGGGTCCGCCGCCAGCGGAAGATCTTTTCGGAGAAATCGAGAACCGCGCCCAACGGGCATATCCAGCCGCAGAAGACTCTTCCAAGAAGCAGAGTGAGAACAACCACGGGCAGAGCAAAGAGCACCAAAGAAACGGTAACCGTTCGCAGGGAAAGCGCGGTGGAGATGGCAATCAGCGGATCGGCGCGCAGGAACAGATCCAGCGGGATCCGGCTCTCCGCCGGAAAGATCGTTTGGCCGAAGAGGTAGAGAAACAGCAAGAAGAAAAGCGTCTGCACAACTCGGCGCGTATTTCTTGCTTGGTTATGTGGTCTGGGCATATCGCTTACAAGGCGTGATTCACCGGATGGCGAATCACGCAGAGGCTGTCCTGCTCATGCTATTGGCTGACCTGCAACAGGGTCTTTCTTCCGGCTCAGACCTTCTTTACGGTGATCTTGCGCAGGTCCATCTCGCCCAGTCCGGCGGCATTTGCGAAGGCGATATGATGGATGCTTTGCGGAGCCTTGCCGAAGGCGTTTTGCGCCGTATAGGCATCAATCGCTACCGGGTCGGTGCCGGCGATGATCATCTTCGTGTCTTTGGTCTTCCCGGGGCCTCTGGGCCCATTGGTCTGAAGGATTCGCACCGCGTCCAAAATGGTGAGATGAGGTCTCACAACAGTGGCGTAATCGGCGATGGCCTGGTGGAGATCAGGGGCCTCATGCCAGGCGTCTCGATTGAAAGCCACGCCCATAAGATTCTTCAACCCCATGGTCAGAACAGAAGCGTTGTGTACCTTTGCAATAGGAACATTGATGAAGAGGTCGGCTTTCATCACTTCCTTGAGTACCGTGCTCGATCTCAATGCCTTGCCGCGGGGTATGCGAATATTCTGGTAAAGCGAACGTGAGCCGGCGCTTATGAAGATGGCTCCGGCGCTCTCCGCCGCTTTTCTTAGGCCGTTTGTGGAGAGTGTCAGTTCATCGGGCCTGTCAATCAGATGATCCATTACCTTCACGACCTTGGCGCCGGCTTCCTTGCACATCCGCACCACCTCGGACAACACTTTCGGATTGGTGGTGGCGGCCTGGTGGGGCTTCTGGGCCCAGGAGGCATTGGGCTTCACCACGACCGCGCTGCCGGGCTTGACAAACTTCTTCATCCCGCCCAGGCCGCCGATGGCAGCCCTGACCATGGCGTCGGGAGATTGGTTGCCAGCGACGGCCAACACCGGGGGCGAAGCCGCTTCGGCGGCATCTCCCGTTCCGAGCCCGAATCTTCCTAGAGTCCACGCCAGCGCTCCGCCGGCGGCGAGGCGCAGGAAGTCTTTTCTGGAGAGTTCCTCTTTCATTTGCCTACCTCACTCCGTTTGAGAATTCACGGTATATTACATACAGATTCAGCCAACAGCCGCACCATTCCTGTCGCGGATCGGCAATCTGCTGTCAGATTCTTGCAACAACTTCGGTCTCTCCGCCCTTTGTCAGATGGAATTTGACTGTTTTCCTCTTGCCGCCAAGACGCGCCTTTATCTCGTAATCACCATGAAAGGCCCGCACCGAGCAGCGGCCGGCCTTGTCCGTGAGGGCGGTTGCCTGGGTCCACCATTCTCCCTTGATGAGGTTGATGAGCCTCTCATGGGCGGGTTTGGGCGAGAAGTCTTTTCTGAGCAGGCCTCCCGGCGCGCCCAGCCAGCCCGAATCCACTATGTCAAACCAGGTGATCGCCTTCACCGCGGGATGGGAGAAGAGCAGGCGGTAGAATTCCTCAACATTGTCGGCCTGACGCCGTTCACCGGCTTTGGTGGAGTGCCATTCAGGGTCCCAGCCTCTCCAATCAATCTCGTCACCCATCTTGGGTCGGCCGGAGATGAGCGTGGTCTCGGTGAAGTGGAGCGGCTTTCCGAATCTGGCGAAGCGTTGGCAGACATTCCAAATCTTCGGCACCCCCCAGTAATTCCCATGCATGTGGGATTGTATTCCAATGGCATCATACACGGGTTTGCCGTCATCATCCACTAGTTGTTCGATGAGCCGTTCATAACTCGGCTTGGTGACGAAATCATTGACGAGGAGGGTGGCGTCGGGATTTGCCTGCCGGGCGATGAGAAAGCATCTCTTGGAGAAAGCGCCCTTTCCCAGCATCCTCCAGGCCTTGGTCACCTGTCCTCTGAAAGATATCTCGTCAAATGAGCGTTCTCGGAAACAATCAGCCGGCTCGTTAATCACATCCCAACTGTCAATCCGGCCCTTATAGCGACGAATGGTTTCGTACACACGCGCCTCACATGCGGCAAGGCTTTTCTTGGGGTCTTTCGGCAGCCATTTGGGGCTGGAGACATCGTGATTCCAGATGAGGGGATGTCCCTTCCCCACAATATTGCGCTCTTTGCACCACTCGATCACCGGAGCAAGGCGGTCATGGTGTGCCCTGCTTTTCCTCGGTTCGAAGCGGCTCCAGTAAAATGGGTAGGTGGCATAGTTGAAAAGGGCCTCGAAATGGCTGCGGTATATGGTCTTCTGGGCTTTCGTTCCTCTATTCCATCGGAAGATGCCGCTGCCGAAGAGAAATTCATGGCGGGTCTGTCGAATCTCCACTTCAGCATTTGGAACGGGTCTGCCCGCTTTATCGACAACACTGACCGCGAGTTTGGCCGTGCGATGCTTCCGGATCCGTTGGTCTATCCCTGCCAGTATTTCCGCTGCTTCAGACATGTGTGTGCAACCTCCGAAATCCCTTCACTGGGTGAGTCCATCGTCGAGGTAAATCCTATGTTGGTGCCACTCTGAATAATAGACTTGCTTAAGGGCCTGCTTCCTCTTGCGGAGAAACCGGCTGTGTAGGTGAGGGGCTGGCCTCCGGGGCGTTTTGCGAGGGGACAAGCTCTTCAGAGCCTGCCTGCTCCGCTGCCTCCATCATTGCGCGCTCTTGTTCCTCTTGCACTATCTTTCGATATTCTTCAAGCCACTCTGTCTGTTGGGCCGCCTTCTCCGTTTCACCCATCTCCTCATACATGTCCAGGAGCATCATGTGGACGATGTAATCATCGCTGAAATCGACCTGCGTCAGATAACTCAACGCTTCTTCTCTATTCCCTTCATCCAGAAGTATCTTACCCAGAGCCAGGTAAACATCCTCCGGATAGCGCGCCAATACCCTTTCCGGAATGTCTCCGCGCGGAGAAAGGGAGGCTTCGAATTTTTCCTTCGCCTTATCCAGGTCCTCCTGTTCGAAGTAATAACTGCCCAACTCATAGCAGATGGCGGCGAAGACTTCACCGGGGAGGTTCCCCGGCTCCTGGAAGGCTTCTTCGAAGGCGGCCATGGCTTCCGCTCGCTTTCCTTCTTCCAGGGCCTTCATGCCTGCCACCTCGGGGACGCGGGGTTGGAGTTCCAGCTTCTCCAGTATCTCAGCGCTGAACTCTCCCCAGACTTCATTTTGGCGCTGAGCAGTGGCTTGCCTTCTATACTCTTCTTTGTTCTCCGAGAAATCCTCCGGCAGTTGGCGGCGAATGTCGTCAAGGCGGAAGATGACATACCCCATAGAGGTCTCAGCCGGCGCAGAGAATTCTCCGGGCTTCAGGGCGAAAAGAGCTTTCTCGGCTTCTTCGCCGAAGAAGGCACGCACATTGCCGCGCGAAACCCAGTCTTCAGCCGCGATATCTTGTTGTGGAATGTCGGACACGCTCTTGGCGAGGCTGTCGAAGTCAGCCCCGCTCTTGAGCTTGGAGTGGGTTTCTTCGGCGCGCTTCTTTGCGTCCGCCTTTGTTTCCTCCTCTTCTCCCGCTGAGAATGAGAAAACGATGGGCGTCATCTGGGCCTCGTCATAATTCGCCAGAAAATCCGCCTCGCTCAACTGAACGGGAGCGATAATGCTGGCGCGGAGTTTGTCCAGCAAGATCACGCGGATGAGTTGCTCGTGCTCCTCACGGGCAAGCGTGTCCGTCATCCAGTCGCGGAATTCCTTTTCGCTTACGCGGCTGCGTTTGACGCCCCTGCTGGCCATGACGTCACGGTAGATCGCTCGCGGGTCACGCTCTCTCCCTTGTTCCTGGACTTGTGTGACGAATACGTTTACCTCTTGCCGGATGCGAGCATCCACTTCGTCGGGGCTTGCTTCGAAGCCCCGGTTGCGAGCCTCTTGTGCCATGGCAATGGTGCTGGCAAGATCCTGCAACACGCGGTAGCGAATGCCCATGATCGCATTGAGGGGAACTCCGATACTGCCCCAGATGGAAGCGCCGTAACTGGCTTGCTGCTGAAGCATAGGCAGATAGACTCTCTCGAAATCTGAACGCATGATATCCGCTTCGCCAACAACCGCTATCACTTCATCCTCTTGTCCGGGCTGTCCCGTGCCAGGGAGAGGCCGCCTCCCGGAGCCTCCGCTGAGGAAGGCCAGGAAGAATATGCCGAGCACGAATCCAATAAGGATCAGCCAGAGCCCGATCCTTAAATGGCGAGCGAATCTTCGCCTGAGTCCCATAAGAGACATATCTTACTTTCCTCCACTAACGGCCGAAGCGGCGCTCCCGGAAAGGGCCTGGGCAGCATCAGGCCGCGGTTTCTCTGTCGGGTTCATTCTTTCTTTGCCGCGGGCGGGCGGGAGACGGCCCCCTCCAACCTTTCCCGGCTGCCGCGGACATGACCCAGCACCTTCGCCATGTAGTCCTCAAGGTTGGCGAAGAGCTTCTTGGCGTATTCATCACACTGCCGGCGAACTTCCCTCGCATCCTGCTGGGAGCGGGCGAGGATCTGCTCCGCCTGCTCACTCGCTTGCCGGATAATCTCGTCACGGGAGACGAGCAGGGCCGCCTGTTCCTTTGCTTCCAGAAGGATCTGCTCCGATTCGGTGCGCGCTTCAGCTACGATGTTGTCACGCTCTGCTCTAGCCGAGGCGATGATTGCCTCAGCCTGTTTCTTCGTGGAAACCTTCTCTTCTTCGGCCTGTTGACGGGCATCCGCGACGATCTTCTCGCTCTCGCCGGTGATGCGGCTTGCCTTATCAACCTCTTCGGGCAAAGCGGCGCGAATGTGATTGATCAGCGCAAATAGTTGATCAATCTCCTTTCCCGAAACCCATTTCCAGAGGCGCCGGGAGATACCATCCACAATGGTTTCCAGTTCTTCCAGCAATTTCAAGATATCTATTTTGGGTTCCCCCTCTCCTGGGCGGACGCGTTGCGCCCAAATCGCTCTCCAAGTTGCTTCTCTACATGGGGAGGCACAAAACCCGATATCCCTCCACCCAACCGTGCTATCTGTTTGACGATGCTCGAACTGAGGAAGTAGTGCTCCGGACCGGTCATGAAGAACACTGTCTCCATCTGCGGACACAGGTTGCGGTTCATGGAGGCCAACTGAAGTTCGTAATCGAAGTCTGACACCGCCCGTAAACCTCGCACAATTACAGCCGCTCCAACTGATGCGGCAAATTCCACCAATAAGCCTTTTGGCATGCGCCGGATTTCAACATTCTTCAAGTCGGCGCAAGCCTTTTTCACCATTTCCGCTCTCTCGTCTATCGTGAAGAGCGGCATCTTCTCAGGGTTGATCGCCACTGCAACTATGAGCCGCTCAAACAAGGCCGCAGCCCGCCGGATAATGTCCATATGACCATTCGTCACAGGGTCGAAACTCCCTGCATACATCGCAAGAGACATCTATCATTCTCGCTTCCGAAAAAAGTCCAGTGCGCTTTCCCCTATGCTGCGGGAATCGAATACCTCCAGCGAACTCGGTGAGCCCTCTATCTGCTTGCGGCGGGATCGCTGGACGATTATCATTCCTCCGGGGAAGAGAAGGTCCGGCCCTTCTGCCAGGATCTTCAGTGCCCGCTCCAGGGATGCCAAGTCCTGATATGGAGGGTCCAAGAAGGCTATCTGAAACTGTTCTCCACGTTGCGCCAGCCTCGGCAGCGCCCGCTCAACCTCCGCGCAAATTACTTCTCCCATCTCTGAAAAGCCACAGCGGAGGAGGTTCTCCCGGATGAGATCAGCATTGTACGGGTTTGCCTCGATAAAGGTGGCCCGCTCTGCTCCCCTGCTGAGAGCCTCTATCCCCACGGCTCCACTACCTGCGAAGAGGTCAAGAAATCTGGTTCCTCCGAGTCCAGCGGCGAGAATGTCAAAGAGGGTCTGCCTTACCCTTCCCAGAGTCGGCCGCTCATCCTTGGGAGCCTTCAAAGCCCTCCCGCGCGCGCTTCCTCCGATGACTCGAACCAACCTCTTTCCCCTCTATCGCCGCCGGTCAGAAACCTCAGCCCACAACTCTATCATATCGCCCTACCTACTGCAACAGTGGTTCCCTCGCTGTCAGCGGTCAAGAGCGCAAAGCGCAGGAGCGGGCTTCCCCCCAAGATGGCAGGAAAGAGGGCGCCTGCAGGGGGTCTGTCAGGGGATAATCCCGGAGGGGGGAATCGATCCCTGCTTCGCCAAGGCTTCGCAGGGTCTTACCATTAGTCCACCTAGGTAGGCGAGGACTCTGCACAGCACTGCAGATGCGGCGCAGAGTGCCGGAGGGGGGAATCGAACCCCCACGCTCCTTTCGGAGCCCAGGATTTTAAGTCCCGTGCGTCTGCCAATTCCGCCACTCCGGCAAAGTGGGCAATAATCGGAGAACTCGGCACTCCTGACCCTCTGATGCTCACCCATTATAGCAGTAGTGGCCTTCGTCTTCAGCTCATTGTGAAGAGGCTCGTCAACCCTTACATTGAGCGCTTAGTTGAACGGGGGTTTTGCTGTCCGCGGGCTGTGGAGAAGCGGATTTATCGCCCGCAGGGCCGGCGAAGTATGAGTCGAGCCGGAGATCGTCTGCAAGGGGCCCAAGCGCTGCGGAGAATCACCTGCCGAGAGACTTGAAGATCCCGTAAAGCCTTTCAGCGGGACAGCGCACAGAGTAATGATCACCTCACGGCGGAACTATGTGCCCCCTTGGGGAAGAGTTATTGGGAGTCGCCGTCTCCATTCGAGTTGCGGAGTCGCTTTAAGTAGGCGGCGAGGACTCCGCCTATCCCGAGTGGGCTTACAGCCACCAGTTCCCATCCGTCTTGTCCGAGGCGATTCAGTTTCACCTGATTCTCAAGAGGATTATCGGTTTGTCCTATGACGCGATATTCCCAGAGACCACCATTCACTTCCGACACCTCCAAGTGTTGATGTGGTTGAAATGACTGACCAATACTTCCGGTCTGCTGCTGTAACTGTTACTTCCGGTGGCAGAGCATGTCCAAAACTTCTGTCGGCCAATATCTAACTTCCATAGTCTTACCCATTTCGTGAACGGTACATGCGGCCATTCTCGATACACTTGAAAAGTGGGATCTCGGGAGCGCACGGATCGAAGTGTGAAGCCTTATCTCCGAAGCACTCGCATCGCTATTTACCGGCTGCGGATGCGGCGCCTTTCGCCGCCGTTGCAGCCGGTGCCCCCTCTATCTGGCCGATGCGCTGCGCCATTTCCCCTTTAGCCACGGCATGACGCAGTACTTCCTCTTTTGTCACCAGGCCGCGGCGAAACAGGTTCAAAAGGGAGTCATCCATACTGCGCATCCCCAGAGCCTGTCCTGTCTGGATAGCGGAGACAATGGAATGCTCCTTCTTATCTCGGATAAGGTGACGGATGGCGTTCGTGGCCACCATTACCTCCAGGGCCGCCATCCTTCCCTTCCCATCCTTCCGCGGCAGAAGTACCTGCGAGATGACGGAGATCAGGGTCCCCGCCAATTGAATGCGAATCTGCTCTTGCTGCTCCACCGGGAAGATGCCCACTATTCGCTCTACAGTCCGGTCTGCGCCTGTGGTATGGAGTGTTGAGAACACAAGGTGACCGGTTTCTGCGGCGGTAACGGCGGCGGTGATGGTGGCCGCATCCCGCATCTCTCCGACAAGCATCACATCCGGGTCCATGCGCATCGCGCGCACGGTGCCTTCCGCGAAAGAGGGAACATCCACCCTCACCTCGCGCTGGGTGAAGATGGACTTAGCCGGTTCGAAGTAATACTCTATGGGGTCCTCTATTGTGACGATATGGCGCTCCTGATTCTTGTTTATCCACTGGACGAGAGAGGCCAGGGTTGTCGTCTTGCCGGATCCGGTGGGGCCGGTTACGAGGAAAAGGCCCTTCGGAGACTCTAGGAGTTCGATAATGGAGTTGGGAATGCCGATTTGTTGGAAGGTCAGGAACTTATTGGGCAGAACCCGCATGTTTATGGCAAGGGTGCCTCGCTGGTAGCCGACGGCGACACGAAAGCGGCACTTGTCCTCGAAGGAGAAGGCGAAGTCAGTAGTCTGCACCTCCTCGAGCTCCATCTGGGAGCGCTCCGGGGTCATGGAGCGCATCAATGCCTCCAGCATTTCCGGGGTGAGTTCCGGGTAGTCATGCATGAAGACGAGCTTGCCATATTGGCGCAGAGTGGGGGGATGGCCAACGAGCAGGTGTATATCAGACGTGTCCATGTCCAATGCGTCATTTATCAACTTCGCCATATCAATCATTAGTATTCCCCCGAAATTGCTTGAAGGAGACTCGCCCGATATGGAGAAAATCCTCTATCAAAGGGGAATTATACCCTGTTTCAGCCCTGCTTGACAACAAGGCGGGCTGACCTTATAATCTGCTGCAAGCCTGGAAGCCTCGGTGGCAATGGGCTAACCCAGCACGAAGCAGGAATTCTTTATTACATTGGGAGTGAACAAATGGAACTGGAAGACACTCTGTCCGAATCCGAGGCAGCCAGCAGAGAGAAGGAAACCAGTGAGAGCAAAGCGCAGCGTCCCGCCACTCGCCGACGCCGGCGAAAGAAAGAGACTTCCGTCCCGCGAATGGAAGAAAAAACACCCTTGCCAAGGAGCCAAGAGATGTCTGAGAACACCCTGGTTGCTTCCATCAAAGTTCTAGGAATTGGTGGTGCTGGCTGTAACGCCGTGGACCGGATGATCGAATCCGGTTTGGATGGCGTAGAATTCATAGCCGCCAACACCGATTCGCAATCACTCAGCCTTTCCAACGCGCCCAAGAAACTCCAAATAGGCGCCAACGTGACCGGCGGACTCGGTTCCGGCGGCGACCCCACTGTGGGAGCGAAAGCCGCAGAAGAGAGCCGCCAAGAATTCAAGGAACTCTTGGAAGGCGCCGACATGGTCTTCATCGCCGGAGGCATGGGCGGCGGCACAGGCACTGGCGGCTCACCCGTAATTGCAGAAGTAAGCCGAGAGATTGGCGCTCTAACCGTCGCAGTTGTCACGAAGCCATTCGCCTTTGAACGCGGCAAACGAATGGCTATCGCCGAAGAAGGTGTAGCCAACCTCAAGAGCCATGTTGATACTCTCATTACCATTCCGAACGATCGCTTATTGGGTGTTGTCCAGAAGAAGGTCACTCTGACGGAGGCCTTCAAGCTGGCAGATGAAATCCTGCGCGAGGGTGTTCAGGGAATCTCCGATTTGATCACCGTACCCGGAAGAATCAATCTCGATTTCGCGGATGTGAAGACCGTCATGCAGGATTCCGGCACAGCCCTCATGGGGATTGGCGTCGGACATGGAGAAAACCGCGCCACAGATGCCGCCCAGGCAGCCATCTCAAGCCCNNACCCGCATCCTGTTCAACATGTCCGGCGGCGCCGACCTCTCCCTGGCAGAAGTGAATGAGGCTGCCCAGATAGTCTCCTCCGCTTCCGATTCCCTGGATACCAATGTCCTCTTTGGGGTCGTTCTCGACCAGGAGCCTCAGGATCAGGTGAGGATAACCGTTATCGCCACCGGCTTCAGGCCTGAGGTGGCACATGAAGCTCAAGCCACCGGCGGCCGGCCCAGCCTTACCCTTCATCCCGCACCTGAGCCCGACCTGGAGGTACCCACCTTCCTGCGAAACCGCTAGACCAGGGTTTGTGCTGAAGAATATTCGAAGTTCGTGAAGGGAGACCTCGGAGAGGTCTTCCTTCTTTTTTCAGCAGAAGTCCAGGGCCTTCTCAAGGAGAGGGAGGTAACTGGGAAGTAAGCGTGCTTTGCTTCGGCAGGGAAAATTGAAGGGATGGTGCCGAGGCGGGGATTCGAACCCCGACAGCCTTGCGGCCACTAGGTCCTGAACCTAGCGCGTCTACCAATTCCGCCACCTCGGCTTGAACAATAGATTCTAAAGTTCCTTTTCTCTTCCGTCAATACCCACCTACACATCCTGGGAGGTGGAGCGCCGCCGGAGGTAGAATCTAGCAAGGCGGGCCCTTCCTGCGGATAGACCGGAAGGTTGGCGTAAATCTTCATGAAGGCGGTACTCTTATGGCGCAAAAGATGATTCAAGTAGGGACGGGAGGGTTCGGAACTTACTGGTGCCAGAACTTCCTGCCCCCCAATGTCAAGGACGGCACTATTGAAGTGGTGGCGGCCGTTGACATCTATCCGGCGGCATTGAAAAACGCTCAGGAGTTCCTGGGCCTGCGCCCTGACCAATGTTACACAGATATTCAGAAAGCCTTTGATGAAAACCAGGTAGATTTCTGTACGGTCGTCGTTCCACCCTCACTCCACGAGGAGGTGGTGGATCAGGCCCTGGCCCATGACCTGCATATCCTCTCTGAAAAACCCATTGCCGACACCCTGGCCGGCTCTGTCCGCATCGCCAACAAGGTCAAGCAAGCAGGCAAGAAGATGGGTGTGACCATGAGCCACCGCTTCGACCAGGACAAGACCACCCTGCGCGGGGAGATT
>WVXJ01000181.1:12107-13301 GCA_011773575.1 Armatimonadota bacterium
CTCATGGTCGAAGGCGCCGTCCACCACCTCGATTTGCTGGTGGATATGACCGGGGGCAAATGTGAGACCATCTATGCCCAGACCTGGAACCCCTCCTGGGGCGAGTTCGCCGGAGATTCCCAGGGCATGGTTATAATGGCGATGGGGAACGGTACCCGCGCTTTCTATGAAGGGGCGAAGACCAATGCCGTCGGACTCAACGGCTGGACGGGTGAATATATTCGCGCCGAATGTGAAAAGGCCACCCTCATCCTCAGCGGCCGGCAGCTCGAGCACTTCAAATATGACCCTTCGAAAGAATGGGCCGGCGGCAAAGAAGGCGAAGGGGAAGAGATTGCCCTGCTCCAGCAGCCGAAATGGTCAAATGCCTGGCTCATAGAGAAATTCGCCCGCTGGCTGGAGGGCGGTGAACCCATGGAGACAAATGTCGAGGATAATCTCCAGTCTGTGGCCCTCATCTTCGCCGCCATCGAGAGCAGCCATACCGGTAAGCCTATCAAAGTCCAGGAATTCCTCGCCAAAGCCCGCAGAGAAGTAGAAGGTCGCTGAGAATGGGAGAGAAATAGTGCCACAGCAGGACCGGTTCCACGTTTGGGAGAAGGTCGAGATTACCCTCCAAGCCGACAAGTCCTACTCGAATCCTTACACGGAAGTCGAGGTCTGGGTGGATCTGCGCGGCCCCGGCTTTGAGAAACGAGTATATGGCTTCTGGGAAGGCGGCAATACCTTCCGCGTGCGTATTGTCCCCACAGCCGCCGGAGAATGGACCTGGACCAGCGGCTCCAACCAGCCGGATGCGGGGCTGAACGGAAAGAGTGGGAACTTCACCGCAGTCGAATGGAGTGATACCGAGAAGAAAGAGAATCCCTGCCGGCGGGGATTTCTTCGTCCTAATGCAAACGGCCACGCCCTCGAACATGCCGACGGCACTCCCTTTTTCTTGGTGGGTGATACCTGGTGGTCAACACCCACCTTCCGTTATCCCTGGCATGATGATGACAAAGAACGCCCACCGGGCCCGGAAATGGGCTTCAAGGACATGGTGCGTTTCCGCAAGGTCCAGGGCTTCAACTCCATCGCCATTCTCGCCGCCTTCCCGCACTGGGCGAATGACGGCCGGCCTGCAAGAATCAGCCTCGATGATGCCGACAAGACCCCCCTGCGGGACGCCTGGGCCCATCCCGCCACCGGCAG
>WVXJ01000134.1 GCA_011773575.1 Armatimonadota bacterium
CCGGTTGAGTAAGGTTTAGCCAACCACTCATACCGAGTGTTGCAACTGTGTAGGAGGGAGGAGAAGCCCGAACGAAACAGTTGAAGCGTGCACAGGGAATCACGTAGACCGCAGGGGAGACCGCACTCCCCAAAGCTTGATACAGCCCCGTCATAGCGGATAAAGCAGATGGCGATGGTGTTAACGTGCCAGAAGCCCATGCAAAGGGACCGTAATTGGCGAGGTCCTAGAGGGTCTGCCGGGGTCCACAAAGAGCGTGGTATGCGTGAAGAGAAGCGTCAAGAACTTGGGAGACCCTAGCGACTCCTGAGCTGTTGGAAAACGCGAGAGACGCTGACGCAGGGGATACGGCTAATGAGCCACGGACGGGGAAACCCAGAGACAGAGGTATACCGGACCCTAAACGCAGCGGAAGACGTGTTGGGAAGGCGGCTGAGGTGGGCAAAGCGAACAAAAGAAGTGTAGCCGATGGTTGCTAGGGAGTCAGATCAGCCCATACTACTCAGAGACGGTAGCGCCGATCACACGGGGAAGGGGCTGACAGGAATACGTAGCCTGCAAAGGGAACATTGTCCGGACATGCAGGATCGGAGAGAAACAATGCAAACCTCACTGCAGGGGATAGCGAAGAAGGCTGAGCGAGAGAAGAGGTATCGGTTTCGTAATCTCTATGGGATGCTCAACGAGGAGATGCTAAGAAACTGCTGGCGCGACATTCGAAAGAACGCCGCATATGGCGTCGATAAAGTGAGCGCTCAAGAGTATGGGCAGAACCTGGAAGAGAACATCCGACAATTAGTAGAGAGACTAAAGAGGAAGCGATACCGGGCCAGGCTCGTCAGGAGGCACTACATTCCCAAGGGTGGCGGGAAGCTACGCCCTTTAGGGATACCGGCCACTGAGGATAAGCTGTTGCAGTTAGCCGTCACGCGGATACTGACGGCCATCTACGAGCAAGACTTTCTACGATGTAGTTATGGGTATCGTCCCAATGTTGGAGCGCTGGATGCAGTAGACAAGCTGACGATCAAGCTTCAATTTGGACGGTACAATTATGTGGTAGAATCGGACATCAAAGGATTCTTCGATAACATCGATCACGAATGGATGATAAAGATGTTGGCGGAGCGGATTGATGACCGGGCTCTTCTGTGGCTTATCAAGAAGTGGCTTAAGGCGGGAGTGCTGGATACCGACGGCAAGGTGTTGCATCCGGTGACGGGGACTCCTCAAGGAGGCATCGTCTCACCGATTTTGGCGAATGTGTATCTGCACTATGCGCTGGATCTGTGGTTTGAGAAAGTGGTCAAGCGACGTTGTGGAGGCGAAGCCTGCCTGATCAGATACGCTGACGATTATGTGTGCGCGTTTCAGTGCCGGGCGGATGCTGAGCGGTTCTACGAAGAGCTAGGTCCCCGCTTAGGGAAATTCGGAGTGGAGCTGTCCGAGGAGAAGACGCAGGTGATCCCCTTCGATCGGTGTCAACCAAGTGGAGGGGCCCGTTTTGAATTTCTGGGGTTCGAGTTCTACTGGGGAAAAGATCGATTGGGGAAGGCCCATCTCAAGCGTCGGACCTCTCGGAAGAAGCTTCGGAGTTCACTGAAGCGGCTCACAGAGTGGTGCAAGAAGAACCGTAATTTAAAACTGACGATACTGTTCAAGCGATTGAACATCAAGCTTCGCGGGTATTACAACTACTACGGCGTGTACGGCAACTTTGCAAGCTTGAAGCAGTTCTTCGAGGGCGCCATGCGGATACTGATGAAGTGGCTCAACCGGCGAAGCCAACGGTATAGTTACAACTGGGTTGGCTTTAGAATGTTAATTGAGCACTTCCGGATTGAGCGACCACGGATTGTAGGAAGGCCTCGACAGTGCAGGGTGTCTTCTTCAGCTGAAGCCGTACTGCGGAAGCGAGTATTTCTGAAGAGCCCGGTGCGGTAATACTGCACGCCGGGATCTGTGCGGGGGCCGTTGGGTAACTAGCGGTCCTACCGCGATG
>WVXJ01000131.1:0-358 GCA_011773575.1 Armatimonadota bacterium
TGTGGGACAGCGGCAGGCTTTCAGAGGGTAAACATATTCTGCAAATGGTGGGTATAGGGCGCGCCAGACGGCCTGTCGCCACACTTGAAGTCGAAGTCGAGTTCACAAAGGAAAAAACGCCTGAGACGAGGTAAGGAAAAGTGATAGCCGGTATGCGAACAATATTCCTGCCCATACTCATATGCTTAATAGCAGCGTGGCTGTTCTGGTCACTCTCCCGGCCCTTTGTGCTTGCCCGGAGTTTGAACATGGAGGCGAAACCTCTTCAGGAGGAAAAAGAACGCCTGATAGCGGAAAACCACCTCCTCACCCAGCGTATCAAGGAGATGCGCACTCCCCGCGCCCTGGAGATTGAAGC
>WVXJ01000131.1:438-2749 GCA_011773575.1 Armatimonadota bacterium
CCGCACCAGGGCCGCAGGAGTTCTCGAGAAGAACCGGTAGGTTCTCCTGACTCCAAACCTTGAATTCTTACCCGCCGATGGCCGACGGGCTTAACTCTTGACTCTAGACCCTAGACTCCAGACTCTTGGGACTCACCATGCACCCATTTTGGCGCAGCCTGCTTGATTTCTTCTACCCGCCGCGCTGCCAAATCTGTTACAAATTTTCCCCCGAGCCGTTCTGCGCACAATGTAGAGACAAAATCACTCTCATCAACCCTCCGGTCTGCGCGCGCTGCGGTGCTCCATTGGACCCGCTCGCAAAAGGCCCCGACCTGTGCAGTGATTGCCTGCCTCTGAGCAGATTCCCAATCACCTGGGCGCGCGCCGCGGGAATCTATCAGGGCCCCCTCCAGCGGGCCATCGTGGGGATGAAATTTGCAGGCCGCAGATCACTCGCCGTGCCGCTCGCCGACCTGCTCGTTGAATCCATGAAGAACGGTCTATACAGTGGACACGCCGCCTTCGATTTCGCCTGTCCGGTGCCGCTGCATCCGCAGCGCTTACAAGAGCGCGGCTTCAACCAGTCCGAACTTATCGCCCGCTATTTCTGCGAAAAGACCGGCCTGGACCTGGATACTACTCCACTTGAACGCACCCGGCCCACCCTCCCCCAGGTGCTGCTTCCACCGGAACAAAGGCTGAAAAATGTGCGGGGCGCATTCGACCTTTCGCCGGATGCTGATGTGCAGGGAAAACAAGTGCTCCTGATAGATGATCTCTATACCACCGGCTCAACCCTGAAGGAATGCGCCCGGGTTTTGCGCCGCGGCGGGGCCGCCGAAGTCTATGTCCTCACCCTCGCTCGCCCCCGGCCGCCGTGGATGACCCCTGACCGGCGGGAAGAGTGAACCTCCTCAATAGCCGCCGTACTCCCGCGCGGTTCGCACCATTGTGTGTATGTTCTCAAATGGAGTATCACGCCCGCACTGGTCTCCGGTGGAAAGAATGAACCCGCCTCCCGCGGCGGCGGCGTCAATCGCCTCCCGCGCCGCCTCAGCCACCTTCTCAGGCGTCCCCCGCAACATGACATCGGTGGTGTGCAGGTTGCCCATCAGGGCGAGTTTGTGCCCGAACTTCGCCTTTACCTCCGCCAAATCGCAGTCACCCATGGGAGGCACTTCCAACGGATTGATGCAGTGTACCTCGGTTTCATTCGCGCAAATCTCCACCAACTCCCGCTCCTTGCCGCAGGAGTGCACCATGCAGATGACATCCGCCTCTCTGCACATCCGCGCCACTTTCTGAATTGGCGGCAAACAGAACTTGCGAAAAAGCGCGGGAGTGTTCAATGTCCACATTCCGGAAGCGGAGATCAGTACGAAGTCCGGCTTCGCAGCAACCGCCATCTCCGCCTCCTGGAGAATGCTCCCGGTCTGCATTGCCACCAGTTCTTCCAGCAAATCCGGATGATCGTAATTTGCGTAGGTCGCTCCCGCCAACCCATCGTCAAACCAGTGAATCAAATCATGCATGCCCACCATTACCAGATGGTATCCCAGCGCGCCGTCCTCTCCCAACTCCTTGCGCATCTCCTTCAAAACGGTATCATCATAACCGGTTATCTCCGGAAAGAAGTAGCGCAGCTTGGGCACGTCCTTCGGGAAGTCTTTAATCCATTTGCGGGTCATCGTCGGGGGGTTATCAATGTAGTAAGTAGTCTCATTCCAGATGTCTCCGGCGGGGGTATGCCAGGTGTGGCGCATCACGATTCGCTCATCGCTCCTGGAGACGGTATCTCCCGTAACATGAAACTGCTGGTCCGGCTTCTTCAATTCCAATCCCCCGCATGTGAACCAGCCGTCCATCTTGAAATATCGCACCGCATCAATATAAGCCCTCCACACGGGCGGATTATTGTGGATATAGACATCCCAGAAGGGTTTGCCGGTCAGCCGGCTCGGAATCATATTGGAAATATCCGGCGCCACCGGAACCATATCCGGCTGCCCGTTCCGCATCGCGCATATCATCCGTTCCCGGCTCGTCATATTCGAGCGCATATACAATACCTCCCAACCGCTCCGCAGAACTTCACTCCAGTTATTCTGCTCTCCCCGGTGAAAATCCCCTAAGCAGAGGCGGCGCCGCCGAAGTCTATGTCTTCACCCTCGCCCGCCCCCGGCCGCCGTGGATGACCCCTGACCGGTGGGAAGAGTAGTGCCCGCTTGATTAGTCGAAGAGCATCTCGTCTGTGCGGCTTTCCTGTAGGGCGGGGGCTTGTCCTGAGCGAAGCCGAAGGGTGCCGGTTCATCCCGAGTAAGATCGAGGG
>WVXJ01000131.1:2798-4975 GCA_011773575.1 Armatimonadota bacterium
CACAAAGCCCAAATCGCAATACCACTGTTTGAGCAGAGTATCTTCTTCCACCACGCGGATGTGCACTGTTCTTCCGCTCTCGTTTTTCACTGCCTCGCAGACGAAATCAACTAGTTTCTTGCCATAGCCCTGATGACGATGTTCAGGCAATACGCCCAACTTCTCCAGCGAATAGGCCTGGTCATCCAATCTTCTTATGCCGACCACGCCGACTTGTCCTTTGTCCAAAAACAGTGCGTATAACCGCAAGCCCTCCGCCACCAACACTCGCACCCGCTCCTCTGTAATGAAAGCGGGATGTGTGGGCCAATTCTGTTCAGTAAAGCCGAACTCATCCGCTGCCGTGCGAAATGAATCTCTGATAACCCGCGCGGCCTCGCTCAAATCATGCTCAGATTTTACTTCTCGAATCACGGTTCCTTCCGCCATTCTGCCGGCCTCCGTCTGTGCGACCAAGCGTCTCCTCTCGAGAAATTCCATTCTACGGGAGCAGAATCCTGCCCTCAATGGTTTGCCCCCAGAGAAAGAACCGGATAGAATAGATGCACACAGCCCAGGTCGAAAGGAGCCCGCAATGGCTGCGACCAATCCCATCATTACCCTCTTAAGCGATTTCGGAGTGAGCGATCCTTACGCGGGGATGATTAAAGGGGTCATCCTTTCTATCGCCCCACAGGCGCGGGTGGTTGATTTGACTAATGATATCGCCCGCCATCAAATCCTTGAGGGCGCGGTTGCCCTGGAGGCGGCCTATCGCTATTTCCCCAAAGGAACAACCCATCTGGCGGTGGTTGACCCGGGTGTGGGAACAACACGCAGGGCCGTCGCATGCCGCGCAAGTGACTGGTTCTTCGTTGCCCCGGACAATGGACTCCTCACCTTCATCCTTCAAGCCCACTCGGATTTCCAGATGGTTTCACTGGAGGATCCCGCGTTTCGCCTTCCCAAGGTGAGCCGCACCTTTGCCGGCCGGGATATCTTCGCCCCGGCCGCCGCCCATCTTGCAAACGGAGTGTTACTGGAGGCAATCGGCCCGCCGGTCACCGATCCTGTAATGCTGGAAGTGCCCCGGCCGGTCTTGCGAGAAGGCGGCATTGAGGCCCATATTCTCTATATTGACCGCTTCGGCAACTGTATTACGGATCTGCGTGAGGAAGAATTCGAATCCTGGCACCAGGGAAAAGGCCGTCGGGATATTGTGATGCGTGCCGGCGAATCACTCATCCGCGGCCTCAGTCAATCTTACAATGAAGCCGCGGAGGGAAATCCCCTCGCTTTGTTCTCCAGTTCGCAAAGGCTGGAGATCGCCATGAACCAGGGCAATGCCGCGCGGCGGTTGTCTCTTGCCGCGGGTGACACCATAAAACTGACACTCGTATGAAAGGCGACTTCAAGAAAGGACATCACTCCACCTTCCTCATCACTTGCACGGCGGGCCTGGAAGCCGAGGCGCGCCGTGAAATTCGCCGCGCCCTGCCACAGGCTGAATTCGACCGGCTCTTCCTGAAAGGGAATCTGTTGCTACTCAGTCCCCAGGAAGAGAGCGAGGTCATCTCCACACTAAAGGAGGCGGAGACCCGCTGTGTAAGTCGGATTACCCCTCTCCAGGCAAAGGTGGAAATCGGGCAGGAATTGGAAGAGTCAATAGCAACCATCACTAATGCCGCCCACCAGATCGGCCGGCTGAAAAGAGGACAGACCTTTTGCGTGAGATGCAATCGCAGAGGAAGCCATGAGTTCGCTTCCCGTGAAATAGCCAAAGCGGTAGCCCTCGCACTGCAGGAGAAAACCGGCGCGCAAGGGGAATATGAAATAACCACCGACTGGATGGTCAGTATCGAGATCTTCCAGGACACCGCCTTCATTGGCATCAACCCCCCGAACCAGATAGCTCACAAGGAGATTCTCGCCAAGCGCAAATACGCTCCCGGCGAAAGGCCCTTCAACCGCGCTGAACAGAAAATTAAAGAGGCGCTCGAATTATTCGATATCCACATAGACGCCGGCTCCCGGGTACTGGACCTTGGCGCCGCTCCGGGCGGCTGGACGATACATCTGGCTTCTCTGGCGAAAGAGGTCCTGGCCGTGGATCCGGCGGACTTGGCGCCGGAGGTCGAAGCCCTCGAAAACGTAATCCATCTGCGCTGCCGTGCAGAGGCTTTGGCGCAAAGAGAGGA